>JBBREQ010000015.1:0-34662 GCA_038202795.1 Coriobacteriia bacterium
GGGCATGATGGCGCCGCCCGTTATCCCCCTCTGATCGGGGATGCCGTCACCCAGCGGTTTGATGACGGTCTGCTGCTGTCCCAAGAGTTCGCACACCATGAGCCCCGCGCGTGCGCCACTATCGCTCGTGATGATCACGACGGCCTGAGTGGGGTCTTGCTCGGCGTCCGGCGTCGAGAAATGGCGGTGTAGTCTTACGATGGGCACCAACCCGTCGTCGGTGACGAGCATCTCGCCAGCGCCCTGCACGGTCGCGAGCTGTTCGGGCGTGGGGCGCACGGAGCGCTCGATCGCAAGGATTGGCACCACGTAGCGCTCGTCGCCCACGCGGGCGACCATGCCGTCGATGATCGCGAGCGTGATGGGCAGACGTACCGAGACGGTGGTGCCAACTCCCGGCGCGCTTTCCAGTTCGATCCGCCCGCGGAGCTCGTCAACGGTCCGGCGCACGACATCCATGCCCACCCCGCGACCAGAGACCTCCGTGACCTTCTCGGCAGTAGAGAACCCCGGCTCGTAGATCAAGTCGAAGACCGAGCGATCATCAATGACTGCATCGGAGCCGAGAAGACCTTGGTCGCGCGCGGTCTCCACGATGCGGGCGGTATCGAGTCCCCGGCCGTCGTCACGAATCTCAATATGAATGGCACCGCCGGTGTGGCTCGCGGCAAGCTCTATACGACCAACTGCCGGCTTGCCCGCGGCCCGTCGTTCCTCGGCGGACTCGATGCCGTGGTCGACCGCGTTGCGCAGCGCGTGGATGAGCGGGTCGGCGATGCGGTCGACGACCTCCTTGTCGAGTTCGGTGTCCTCGCCGCTCGTCACGAACTCGATCTGCTTGCCCGCCTTGTGGGCGAGGTCGCGCACAAGCCGGCTCATCTGGCGGAATGTGGCCCGCAGCGAGACCATCCGCAGCGATGTGGCCATCTGCTGCAGTTCGCGCGTGATCTTGTCCAACCGATCGAGCTGTACCGCGATGGAGGCCGTGTCGAGACCGGTCCTGAGCGAAGCCGACACCATCGACTCCGCGATGACCATCTCGCCGATGGTGTCGAGCAGCCCGTCCAGGCGCTGCTCCTCGACCCGCACCGTACCTTCTCGGCCCGATGAGATCGCCGCACGCGCTGTCGCCTCGGTATCGCTCCTCAAAGGCTGTCCGCCCGGTGCCACCTCACCAGCCGTCCCGACACTCTGCGTCACCCCGGCGCTGGTCGCCTCGGCGACAAGCAAGCGCATGCGGTCGACTGCCGTGAAGAGGTCCTGGATATTCTCGGTAGGCACGGCGGTCCTGTTCGCCCGCGCGTCGGCGAGCAGAGTCTCGGATGCGTGAGCGTGCTGGGAAATGTCATCCAGCGCCAGGAAGCCAGCCATACCCTTGATTGTGTGGAAGGCGCGGAACGTGGCGTCGACCGCCTCCGGGTTGTGCGCGTCGGCCTCGAGCGCCATCAGATGGTCATCGGCGTCGTCGAGGTGCTCCGAGGCGCGTATCGCGAAGTCCCTCAGGAGTTCCTCGTCGCCAGCCAGCGGCATGACTGCAGCCGGCGAAGCGACAGGCGCGGTCTTTGTGCGCAACTTCTTCGCCGGAGCGGAGGCGGCCTGCTGCTCAAGCGGCTGCGCTCCGGACCCTCGCGGGGTCCTCTCGGCGATGGCGCGCGCAGCCGCGTAGTATCTGTCCAGGCCCTCGAGAGCGGTCACGTCGCCGTCGGCAAGGCGCACCGCACAGGCGGCCGCGATCGATGCCGGATGGTCGGCGTCGTCACCTGCCCCCATCGCGTCACGAACAGCCACCAGGCAGGCGACCAGCTCCGCAGTACTCTCGGCGTCGCCGGGATCGACCAGGATCATCGCCTCGGCAGCCGCGTCGAAGAGTCCCAGCAGCTCGCCCGCGCTCACCGCGAACCTCCTGCATCCGTGCGAATCATGGTGGTAGTCCCCTCTGAATCCGATGCGTCGTCCGCTCGGAAGTCACTGCCATCGGGCGTGGGCTGCTGTGTGCTCACGCCACTCGGCCCGTGCTTGTTCATCGTCTGCGCCCGGGACCTCCCGCATAGGGAGAGACACGAGAGGCATCAGGGAATGCCCTAGGGCACGTAGGGGATTTGGAGTCTCGCCCACTCATCCGAGAAGAGCGTGACCTCAGGCTGCGCTCAGGGGTGTGCGCACCGTGATCGCCGGACCACCGGCGCCATCGGTTCGCGCAAGAGACCCGCCGACGCCGCTCATGCGCTCGCGCGCTCCGAAGAGGTCCACCTGCGCCACTGAGGGGCAGAAGACCGTAACATCCAGTGCACGCTCGTCCCATTGGCTGCAGATGCGCACGCCTTGGTTTGCGGTGTTCGAGGCGACAGACTCGACGATCTCGGCAAGCACCTGGAACGTCGCAAGCAGCGCCTCGCGGCTCAACGGAGGCGTGGACCGTTCGCCTTCGACTTGAATCGACGCTCCCGTCTGGCGCATCACGCGATCTGCCAGGGCCTCGAGCGCCGGCCCCAATCCATATTCATCGAGCGCGGGCGGGGACAGTACCTGCGCGATCTCACGACATTCTGCCACCGCCCGCTCAATGATGCGCCCCACGGAGCGCAGTGCTTCCTGCCCGTCCTCCCCGCACGTCGATTCGTCGACCGACGCGAGGAAGTACCGCGCCGCGGCAAGCGTCTGAGCCACCTGTTCGTGCAACCGGTCCGCGAGTTCTCGGCGCTCCTCGCTGTCTCCGTAGGCGATTCGTGTCGAAGCTTCACCAAGCCGCCGTTCGTAGTCGCGGGCCTGCGCGAAGGCATGCTGGCGAATGCGCAGAGCCTGGCTCCAGGCGGCCGCAACGATCAGGAGCATGAAGACCACCAGCACCCGCATCCACGCCTCGTGCGGCGCCGGACTCAGCAGATGCGCCAAGAAGCGCCCGTTGCCGAACACGAACGCGTGTAGATAGGACTCCGCCACCCAGAAGAACAGTGCCATCACCGAGAGCAGCCCCCACGGCAGGCGTGAAGAACCCAGGACCCTGTCCACGCCCCCTCGCTCCTCTGCGCCACACGCGCAGGGAGGACTGGTCGCGTCGCCGGTGTCGAGCTCAGTCCTCAAGTGACGCAAGGCCCTCTCGCACGGCATACTTGATCAGGCCCGCGATGTTGTAGATTCCGAGCTTGTCCATGATCTGTCGCCGATGAGTCTCGATGGTCTTGACGCTCAGGTGCAGTCGCGCGGCAGCCTCTTTGGTCGAACAGCCCTCGGCGATGAGCTGGAGCACTTCCCGTTCGCGCGGTGAAATTGAACGGCCTGTTGAGGCTGTGGGGCGTGCGTCAGAGTTAGAGCGCTTCAAGTAGTCGTCGATGATGGTCCCTGAGACGCCCTGGTACAGGAATGTCCGCCCATCCGCCACGGTGCGAATCGCCAGCGCCAGTTCATCGAATGCGCTGTCCTTGAGCAGGTAGCCACTGGCCCCCGCGGAGAGCATGTCCACTACGTAGCGTCGGTCAGAATGCATGGACAGCGCGATGACACTCGTGCCTGGTACCTCCTGGAGGACCTGGCGGGTCGCCTCGATGCCGTTGAGCTCGCGCATACCTATGTCCATCACTACGATGTCCGGCCGCAGCTCGCGTGCTCGCTCGAGCGCTTCTCGGCCGTTCTCGGCCTCGCCGACAACTTCGATATCCATCTGCTTGGCCAGCAGGCTGCGCAGTCCATCGCGCACTATCTGGTGATCATCTGCCAGCAGGACTCTGATGCTCATGTCGTCGGCCCCTGATTCTTTGGGCGTGGTGTCACATGCGGACACTACGCGCTGCGGTACGAGCCCACACTCGGAACTCGCCTCATATTACCCGCACAAAAGCGGCGCTGGCGTCGCGATTCCCTACCCGGATATCAGGAATCGCCTGATGCAGCCGAACCGCTCCGGGACCGACAGTAAGGTTGAGGGAAATCGCGGGGAGGACCAGCGCCCCGTTTCGCGATGACAAGAAGCCGAGCGGGAGAACGAACATGCCGACGCAGACACATACACACACGATCCTCCTCGTCGACGACGAGCCGTTCATCCTGTCCGCCACGGCAGGCCTGCTTCGGAGTGCGGGTCACACGGTCTTCACCTGTGAGCAGTGGACCGGAGTTGCCGCGACCATTCGCACCGAGAACCCCGATGTCATCCTGATGGACTACAACATGCCCTCGATCAAGGGCGACGACCTGTGCATGATCCTCAAGCGCAACACCGACAACCCGGATCTCAAGATCATCATCTTCTCTTCTGAGCCTGAGAACGACCTGGTCAACATCGTGCGGCGCTGCGGCGCCGACGGCTATGTCAAGAAAAATGTCGCCGGCCACATCCTCCTCCAACACATCAACGAGTGCATCTCGGGTTCGGTGCGCTGGGCCAGCTGATACGCGGAGCGGACTTCCCCCAAGTCCCCCCCTCAAAGAGCTCCGCTCATCTGTGTGGCGAGACCCCCGGTTCCCCCACCGGGGGTCTCGCGCGTACAGGGGCTCAGGGTTCTCGGGGTGACTTCGCGAACGGGCCTCTCGGCTCAGCGGATTCCGCGTGATATCCTCGTGCCTGCTCGCCTCGGCGCGGAGGGGTGGCAGAGTGGTTGAATGCCCTGGTCTTGAAAACCAGTAGGCCGCAAGGTCTCGTGGGTTCGAATCCCACCCCCTCCGCCAGCGCGAACAGATCGAGGCCGCGGTGTGTGTGCTTTACGCATGCGACGCACGCGGGTACTATACTCACTCGCGCGCCCATGCAACGGACACACGCAAGCGCGCGTACGGAGAGCTGGCCGAGTCGGCTGAAGGCGCTCGCCTGCTAAGCGAGTAAGGGGTTATAAGCCCCTTCGAGGGTTCGAATCCCTCGCTCTCCGCCATTTGACAAAGCCCTGCCACGCGCGTGCGGTTGACACCGCTTCGCGACGGTGGCAGGATACCCAAGCCCCGATGGGGCATCGTGCGCCGTTAGCTCAGCTGGATAGAGTATCTGACTACGAATCAGAAGGTCGCAGGTTCGAATCCTGCACGGCGCACCATTGTGAACACGACGACCCCGCCCGCGGCGGGGTCGTTTCGCATTCTGAGCGGCATGCGCGGCGGAAGCGATTTCGAGTCGTGTGCGCGCTACCAGACGTTGCTCATCATCCCTCGCGACGCAATACCCAAGGACCTGATTCCTACCGATCAGGACTGGGCCCACGAGATCGTCGCCTCCTTGCCGAGACCCCAAGGTGATGGAATAGGCGCGTTCTGCCGCTGCATTCCGGAGAGCCGGTGATCAGATCGATTGCGTGACCTCGCGCGAGCAGGTAGAGTCTCAGCCCATGAGATATGCCGTCGCGTCGGGGGGTAAGGCAGTCATGGCTCGCTGTGTGTTCACCGAGATCTGCGTCTTTTTCAACGACGAGGTTGGCTACTCGATCGACCTTCAAGCCGCCATGCGCATCACGTACTGCATGGGGGACAGCAGCGACTGCGCTCGCCTCGCGGCGATGGACGTGCTACCGATGTCGCGAATCCCCGACGACCTGATCCCCACGGACACTGATCGCATCGGCGATCTCGTCGAGGCGTACCACGACGAGATCTGCAGGGCGCGCTCCGTTCGCGTCTCGAGTTAGCGCCTCGGCCCGCCGCCGGGCCCAAGCCCGTGCCCGCCGAACCCATCGCGCAACGCCGTCAGCACCCGGCCTGCGTAGCGCGGATCGGTCTCGCTGCGCACGCGCGCCGCGAGTGATTCCTCGATCACCGGAACGGGCACCCCCTCGGCCTTGGCGGCGGCGATCGTCCATGCGCCTTCGCCCGAGTGCCCCACCACCGCGCTTGCTCCCTCAAGGTCGTCGCCCAATCGCCCGTAGGCATCCTTCAACCAGCCCACGAGGCGCGACTCGACGACACTCTGATGTTGGTAGACGTCGGCCACTTGTTCGAGATCCAGGTCGAACGGCCCCTCGTGAAGCAGCTCGAACCCCTCGGCAATCGCCTGCATCATGCCGTACTCGATTCCGTTGTGCACCATCTTCACGAAGTGACCGGCTCCATGGCCCGGGAAGAAGCGGTACGCTCCCGGAGCGGCGACATCGGCGAACATCGGCTCAAGCTGGTCGAACACAGAAGCGGTGCCGCCAATCATCAGGCACGCTCCGTTGCGCGCCCCCGCAGGGCCACCGCTGGTGCCGCAGTCGACGTAGTGGATTCCGGACTGTGCGAGGCGCTCGGCACGCGGGGCCGCGTCTTTGAAGTGTGAGTTGCCTCCATCGATCACGATATCGCCCGGCGCCAGCAGGGCCGCGAGGCCACCCTCCCCTTCGCTGCCGCTGCCTGGCGCACCGAACAGCAGCTGATCTACGGGCGGTCCTTCGGGCACCATGAGCCAGATAACCCGCGGCGGCTCGAGCATGCTCACCATCTTCGCGTGCGACTCGGCCGGCTCTATGCCCTCCCACGCCATCGCTTCGGCGACCGCATGCGTGCGGTTGAAGCCCACCACCGACCACCCGTGATCGTTGAGGTTGCGCGCGAGCCCCGCACCCATCTTGCCCAGTCCCATAACCGCCACTTGCCCGCGGTTCACGTGGCGTGAAAGGAACTCGTCGGCTTGCTTCACGATGTCTGCGGAATCGGGTGCGTACGTGTGGAGCGGCGCAAGACCCTCCATCCACCCGTCGACGATCGGGTCGATGAACCGCCAGCCCGCATCGATCTCACGGGTGGAGACGAACAGCGTCTGGTCTCCTCGGAAGGCATCGTAGATGAGCTTGGAGTACTCCTCGACGTACTGCGCCTTCTCGGAGCGCTCGTAGAGGAAGAAGCTGAACGTGCGCTCCTCGACCTCGGTGTCAAAGCCGGGCTTCTTGGCGTAAAACACTATCTCGATCTGATCCGAAGGCTCGAGCGTGAAGACGACGCGGTTGGTGTAGTCCCGGTCCGCCTCGCACATGCACGCCTCCGGCCTGCGCAGCGTCACCACGATTCGCTTACACGCCGGGCCCATCCGCTTGCCGCTCTCCATGGTGACCGGCACGCCGGCCCACCGGTCTCCGTGCAGGCGCGTGAGGAGCTTGAAGTAGGTTTCGGTCTCACTCTCTGCCGAGACGCCTGCGATATCTCTGAACCCGTCATGCTGCGCGCGAAAGGTCTGCCCCGCGATCTCACCGGGAGTCAGCGGCTTGAGCGACTCGATCAGCGCGGCACGGGAGTCACGGATGTCGTTAGGGGCATCCGACGTCGGTTGCTGCATCGCGACGAGCGCGAGCATCTGCAGCAGGTGGTTCTGTCCCACATCGCGCAGTGCCCCCACTGCATCGTAGAACGCGCCGCGCTTCTCGGCGCCGATCGACTCGAGCAGCGTGATGTCGATGCGCTCGATGGCCTCCCGGCCCCACTCGGCCTCGAAGAGGTTGTTGGTGAAGCGGAAGTTCATGATGCCTTGGAGCATCTCCTTGGCGAGGTAGTGGTCGATGCGGTAGATCTGCTCTTCTCGGAAGAGCGAGCCCAGCAGGGTGTCGAGCGCCCGAGCCGTCTCCTGATCGCCCCCGAACGGCTTCTCGACCAACACGCGCGTCCAACCGGCCGTCTCGTCGCAGTCGCGCGTGAGTCCGCCCTCAGAGAGATTGCGGAAGATCGTCTCGTAATGCTCCGGCGGCACCGCAAGGTAGAACAGCCGGTTGGCACACACCCCCCACTCATCAGTGATCCTGCCGATAAGCTCGGCGGTCGCCTCGTAGGAGGCAAGATCGGGAAACTCGCCGCGCTGGTAGCGGAACAGCTCGAGGAACTCCTGGACGTCTTCCTTGCTCGCGTCAGCCGCACGCTCGGCAAGAATCGCACCCACGTGCTCGCGCAGCTGCTCGTCGCCCCACTCGCGTCGGCCGAACCCCACCACGCGGAAGTGCCGTGGCAGCAGCCCCTTGGATCGCAGGTGAAAGAGCGATGGCACGACCTTGCGCGCCATGAGGTCGCCGGTGGCGCCAAAGACCACTAGGACCGTGGGGGACAGTTCGGGCGACTTCGATTCCATGCGTACTCCTCGGCGATCTTCGTGATGCGGGTTCGCGACTGAGATGATTGTTCCCCTAAGCCGCTGTGGCGCTCCTGTATGTGCCGCCAGTGCCCACCGACCCTCCGGGCGCCGCCGTCCACCGCTCTGTCGTTCGCGGGGTGTTTCGGCGCGTCGCGAGCGGGTTACATTGTCGGTGAGGGGGTTCGAGCGCACTGCCTTCGCGACATGAGGGGTGGGCATGTTCGCATCACGAGGTTTCGGGCGCCCAAACCCTGTGCGACTACAGGAAGGGGGCGTCCTGATGAGACGTCGAACAACCCGGTGTCTGATTGCCGGGGCACTTGCAATGGCACTGCTGCTGGCGGTTCCTGCGGCAGCGAGTGCGGTGGAGGCGCAATCGTGGTCCCCGTGGTTGACGATGCGTGAGATTGCGCAAAACGTCGGCATCATGCTCGTTGGTACGGAGAAGGAATGGAGCTCCCCCGACGTTGAAGGAGACTACGCCGTCTTCATCCAGCGTCTGGAGGACGTCGACGGCATGGGCCCGGGCACCGCTGCCGGCGACTGGGACGTCTATCTGTACAACCTGAGCACGCGCACGTCCACCGCGATCGCGACGGGTGCGGGTGACCAGACCAAGCCTCGAGTCGATGGCGACTGGGTCGTCTACCTGGATCTCGCGGCCGGCAACAGCGACGTCAAGGCCTATCAGATCAGCACAGGTGTCACGAGGGTGGTCGCAAGCGGTGTGGGCGACCAAGACAGTGCCAATGTCTCCGGCACACGGGTCGTGTACGAGACCAACTCACCGTCGCAGGCTGTGCGCATGTTCGATCTCTCCACGAATGTGGACAGCCTCGTCGTGGCCGGCGCGTCAGAACCTGCGATCTCGGGCAACCGCATTGTGTACATCGAAGCTGGTGACGTCAGGTTACGAGATCTCACCAACGGGTTGGTGACACAGGTCACGGCTGATGCGGAAGCGCAGACGATGCCTCGCATCGACGGCGACCACCTCGTCTTCCTGAAGAGCGTGGGCATCCTGAACCTTGATGTTCAGACGTACACGATCTCGACCAATGCCCTGAAGACGGTCGCGACAGCGGGCACCGTGTTCTGGTGTGATGTCGACGATACGAAGGCCGTGTGGGAGACCCTCGAGACCACCGTGTGGTACCTGCAGGGGTACGACTTCATGACCAATCACGTCGTCACGCTTGCAAACGCCGACCCCAAGCACCTGCACAACCCGATGATCGACGGCAACAATGTGGTCGTCGTGCATGGTACCTCCTCTGCGGGGAACATCAATCTGGGAACGCTTGCGGCTCCGGTCGTCTCACTCAGCTTCCCGTCTGTGGACAGCTACGGCGCCCCGGCGAACCTGACCGGCGCTTTGACCGAGAATGGTGTCAGCCTGGGTGGCAAGACGCTTGACATCCTGCAGTCCACAGATGCAGGTCACACGTGGGCAAAGCTCGGTGAGACCATCACGACAGCGAGCGGCTCGTATGCCTATTTGACGCCCGCCACCTACAGGATGACGTGGTACCGAGTCCGCTACAACGGTGAATCCGAGGGGTTTATCCTCCCCGGCACGCTGTCGCGCTTCTCCGCACTAAGCAGCGTGAAGGCGATCACACCCAGAGCGTCACTCGGTCGGCCAACCGGGTATCCGTCCTACGGCAAGAAGAACAAGTACTACTCGGTCTACGGTTCGCTCAAGCCGCGTCAGACCGCCGCACCTTCAACCAGCAAGCTCGTGGTGATCAGGTGCTACCGCAAGAACAGCAAAGGCAAGTACATCTGGAAGAAGACTGTCTCCGCGCGGGTATACAACTACTCCAGCTACTCTCGGTATCGGGCCAGCGTGAAGCTCCCGTTCACGGGCAAGTGGAGGATGCGCGCGTACTTCCAGGGCACGGACACGAACGCCGCCAAGTACAGTTCGTACCGCTATGTGAGAGTGAAGTAGACCACTGTTCGCATGTGCACCCGAGAGGCTCCCTGTGGGGGGCCTCTCCTCGTGCTACCGTTCTTGCATGCGAATCATCGACGTACACACTCACGCGTGGACGGACGAGCTCGCCCCCAAGGCACTGCCCGCCCTGCTCGCACAAGCTGAGGGCCACCTCACCGCCCATTACGACGGCACCGTCGCCGGGCTGCTCGCTCAGATGGACCGGACCGGTGTCGAGATCTCGGTCGTGCAGCCTGTCGCCACCAAGCCTTCTCAGGTGACAGCCATCAACGACTGGGCTGCAGGCATCAGCGGCCCCCGCATCGTCGCCTTCGGAGCGATGCACCCCGCTGTGAACAACCCCGCCGAGGAGATCGCGCGGATGGCTTCACTCGGCCTCCGGGGATTCAAGATGCACCCCGAGCATCAGGTCTTCGAGCCCCACGACCCTGACCTCGGGCCACTCTGGGACGCCGCCATCGAGCACGGGATGACCGTGCTGTTCCACGCGGGTGCGGACGTGATCCACCCGTCCGTGCGCGGGAGCGCCTCCTCTTTTGCGCGGCTGATCGATTCCCGGCCCGAGCTCAGCGTCATTCTGGCGCACCTGGGCGGATTCCGGCAGTGGGCGGCAGTCGCCGAGCACCTGCAGGGGCGCAACGTGTGGCTCGACACCGCGTATACGCTTGGCCACCTGCCTGACGAGGAGTTCGTGCGGCTGGTTCGCGCCCACGGCGCTGACCGCGTGCTGTTCGGTAGCGACGGACCCTGGACTGACGCCGCCGCGGAGATCGCACACCTGTCCCGCCTGGGCTTCTCGGAAGCTGAGCTTGTGGGGATCGCGGGCGGAAACAGCGCACGTCTGCTCGGACTGTAGAACGCTCAGTCCCAATGGATGCGCCGAACTGCTCTTTCGCGCTGCGCGAGGTGGCACGAAAGTCGCAGGTGATTTCGCGAACGAACTACAGCAAGGGGACATGGGTTGGCAATCGCTGGCAACAGTTCTGTACGCGACGCGTCGCTTCACCGCGCCGTGCTCGAGACGTTGCCTGTCGAAGTCCTGGTCCACGACCCCTCTGTGATCGTCTTGACCAACGCAGCCGCTCGGGCTGCGTTCGGTGCTTCGACTCCCGAGGAGATCGAAGGGCTTCCCATCACCAGAATCGTGCACCCCGATGGGGTTTCAGCAGGCAACCAGCGACGCCAACTGCTCTTCAACCACGGTCAGTGCTTCAGCACGATCTCAGTCAAGCTCCGTACGCTCAAGGGCGACACGTTCTACACGCAGGGTATGGCCTGTCGACTCACTATCGGTGATACGCGCTACGCGCTGGTTATTCAGGCGACATTCGGCGGAACGGGACTTCCCTCCGTCGATGGGTTCGTCTCCGGCTCGTCTGAGTTTCCGGAGGGCACACCTCTGGCCTTGGCCATCATCGAATCGATGCCTCTGCCCATCATCCTGCACGACGCGACGACCATAACCTACATCAACGAGGCGGCTCGCCTGGCATTCCGAGCGAAGTCTGAGGGCGAGCTGGTGGGTCGACCCATGTGCGACGTATTGCATCCTGACGGACGCGAAGCCGGGATGGAGCGCAGGCGCCTGCTCTTCGAGAGGGGCTACGCCTTCTCCGAAGTCAACGCGAAGACGATCGCGTGCGACGGCACCGTCCTGTACACGGTTGCCTCAGGCGGCGCGGTCACTGCCGAGGATGGGAGCCGCATGGGCTTCTGCTCGATCCACTCAATGGACGCTGAGCCCGGCCGCCCGACATTCCTGCGTTAGGACAGCATCACTGCGCAGGAACGCTGATCTCGGACTGTCCCCCCATATAGGAGCGCAGCACTTCCGGAATCTCCACGCTGCCGTCGGCCCGCTGGTAGTTCTCGAGCACCGCGGCGAGTGTTCGTCCCACCGCGAGGCCACTTCCGTTGAGCGTGTGTACGAGCCGAGAACCCTTGAACTCCCCCGGTGCCCGGTACTTGATGCCTGCCCGACGCGCCTGGAAGTCCCCACAGTTCGAACAGCTCGAAATCTCCTTGTAATTGTCGTAGCTGGGAAGCCAGACCTCGATGTCGTAGGTCTTCGCGGCACCAAAGCCCATGTCGCCGGTGCACAGCACGATGGTACGGAACGGAAGCCCCAGCAGCTGCAGGATCTTCTCGGCATCGCTGACCATGACCTCGAGCTGGTCCATCGAGTCCTCAGGGCGGGCGAACTTCACCAGCTCGACCTTGTCGAACTGGTGGACACGAATCATGCCGCGCGTGTCGCGCCCGGCGCTGCCTGCCTCCTCTCGGAAACAGGGTGTGTGAGCGCAGTAGTGCCGGGGCAGTGTGTCGCCCTCCAAGACCTCGTCGCGGTGCAGGTTGGTGAGCTGAACCTCGGCGGTGGGGATCAGGTAAAGCCCCTCGCCGGTCTTGAACAGGTCGTCTTCGAACTTGGGCAGCTGGCCTGTGCCGGTGAGCGTCTCGCTGTTGGCGAGTGCGGGCAACGCCCATTCGGTGTAGCCGGCGGCGCCGTGCGTGTCGAGCATGAAGTTGATCAGCGCGCGATTGAGACGAGCGCCATCGCGGCCCAAGACGACGAACCGCGACTTGGCGAGCTTCACACCGCGCTCGAAGTCGATGATGCCCAGGTCAGGGCCTAGGTCCCAATGCGCCTTAGGCTCGAACTCGAAGCTGCGTGGAGTGCCCACACGGCGGACCTCGACGTTGTCGTCTTCGCTGGATCCCACCGGTACCGACGCGTCAGGCAGGTTGGGCGCGGTCATCAGTAGCTCGCGCACGCGGGCATCCACCGCCTCCATGGACTCCTCGAGCGCGGTGACGCGCTCGTTGATCCGGCGAACGCCCTCTTTGGCCTCGTGCGCCTCGTCGCTCTTGCCGTCCTTCATGAGCGCGCCGATCGCCTTCGAGGACTCGTTACGCTGTGCCTGCAAGCCCTCGACTTCGGAGATCAGCGCACGCCTCTCGATGTCGAGCGCGAGAAACGCATCGATATCCCACTCACACACGCGAGCGCTCATTGCGGCGCGCACAAGCTCAGGATTCTCACGAACGAAACGGGCGTCGAGCATGAGCGGCCTCCCCGGTAGCGACCACGACAACACACAGAAACTGACTGGTAGCGAGTATAACCGAGCACCAGCCGGCTCCCGAATGCGACACGTGGACTGGCATACCCTCGGGGCATCTGAAGTGCTCGTTCGCGCGGTCTATCCCAGCGATTCGCTTATGCTCGCTTACGGTGGTGCCGATACCACATACGAAACCTGTAGAAGGAGTCGTCGGGACGAAGGGGGGCTGGTGACTCTGCCACAGCCGCCGGAAAGCACCAGCTTGCGCGAGTGCGTAGCCGAATCCATCGGCGACGCCTGCCTTGTCGTCTCCCGGGACGGCACGGTTCTCTCGGCTAACCGGACCGCACAGGGACTCTATCTCCGCACCAACGCTGAGCTGGTGGGATGTCACACCTCCGAGCTGTGCCCCGCAGGCGAATGCGAGACCCTCATCGCTGCGATCGCAGCCAACGGAGGGCAGCCGCGCACCTTCCAGGCACTCCAGACGCGCGGCGATTCGACGAACTTCCTCGGGGACTTCTCGGCCAAGGGCTGCGGCGAAGGGGACTCGGATCGCGTAGTGCTGATCGTGCGCGAGGCGCCCGGGTTGCCGGCACCTCTCGTCAACGACCTGATGCTGCGTACGTTGATGCTCGATCACGTGAGCGACGGCATTGTGTGTCATAGCCTGGAGGGACGCTTGCTGTTCGCGAACCACGCGATGCTGCGCATGTGGGGGCTCCCGAGCTTCGCTGCCGCCACCCATCTGGGCCCGTTCGGCTGGGTGATGGAGTCGCAACGGGCGCACTTGAGCGATGTGATGGCCACCATGGCCGCCGAGGGCGCAGCGCTGTTCGAGTGCCACGGGATGACCGTGGGCGGCACGGAAGCCCACTTGGAGGTCAACTCGAAGATAGTCGAGAGCGAGAATGGCCGAATCGTGGTCTCTTCGGTCCGCGATATCTCGGAGCGCCTTGCGTCTGACGAGATGGTGCGCTACCTCGCCTACCACGACACTCTGACCGGGCTCGCCAACCGCGTGCTCTTGGACACGGAGCTGATCGAGTCCATCTCGGTTGCAGAATCGCACCAGCACACGGTGGGTCTGATCTATCTGGACCTCAACCATTTCAAGCCCATCAACGACACTTTGGGGCACGCCGTAGGCGATGAGGTGCTCCGCGAAGTCGCCAACCGGATCTCAGGATGCGTGCGCGACACGGACCTCGTCTCGCGGCCGGGCGGCGACGAGTTCGTCGTGCTTCTCCCCCGAGTTCGACGCCCCGAAGACCTCTACATGATCGCCGAGAAGATCGCCGACGACGTCTCGAAGCCCATGATGGCTTCCGGCCACACCATCGAGGTCACCGCCAGTGTGGGATTCGCGTTCCACCGGCCGGGCGAAGACCCCGAGTCCTTCATGATCCGTGCCGATCTCGCAATGTATGAGACTCGACGTACGGAGTCCTCCCGGGAGCAGAACCTACGGAGCTGATTCGGCTCTCGGTAGGTTTGCCGCCCCCATCGCCTCAGGTTGGCCCGCATGGGGTACGCTGAATCTATGCACGCACCCACTGACAGGCCAGGGGATACACCGCCGCGCCGCGGCACGACCGCAATCGGGGCGTTTCTTTCGAGCGACCGCGTGTCGCCGGAGCAGCAGCTCTCACTTCTTCGCTTGATAATCGACTCTGTGCCGGATTCCATCATCGTTCACAACACAGCGGGCAAAATCGCCTTTTTCAATGAGGGTGCTTGCGAGTTGCTGGGCTACTCCCGAGAAAGAATGACGGATCTCAGGCCCTTCGGGTGGATTGCGCCTGAAATGATGAACGGAGCCGCCGGGCGGCTTGAGCGAATCTTGCACGAGGGACAGCTTGGGTTTCCCAGCGCCGTGATACGCAACGACGGATCGGTGATCCCGACTGATGTACTCACGCGCCGCTTGGACACCCCCGAGGGGCCCCTGCTCGTCTCGGTGATCCGGGACGTGAGCGAGCGCATGGAAGCCCAGCGTGAACTGGAGTTTCTCGCCTACCACGACCCGCTGACCGGCCTGTGGAACCGGACCGCTTTCGACGAGAGATTGAAGATCGCCATCGCGGACACCCGGAGGCATGGCGACATTCTGGGTCTTGCTTACATCGACCTCGACCACTTCAAGCCGGTAAACGACCAGTACGGCCATCAGGCCGGCGACGTGGTCCTGATTGCCTTGGGAAGCCGGATGGTCGCGAGCGTGCGCGAGCAAGATATGGTCGCCCGGCTGGGCGGCGACGAGTTCGTCATCTTGCTGCCCCGCATGACGTCTGCCGCCGAGTTCGAACCGCTGGCCATTCGGCTTCTTGACGCGATTGATGATCCTATCAGCGTGGGCGACGCCACCTGTTCGATCACGGCGACCATCGGATTCGCGCTCTTCGACCACGACCACGATGACCCGCGCTCACTTCTGGTGAAATCGGACGTGGCAATGTACGTGGCGAAGCGCGACGGGGCGCATCCCTGGCTCGAATGGACTCCCGAGATGGGACTTTCGGTCTCCTGATACGGACCTGGATCGGAGTGCGATTCATGAACATCTCGATCTCAGACGGATTCCTCGAAGCGACTATCGAGTTGCATCCTGCGGATACACGCCGGGTAGCGCTGTTCCTCGACAAGATGCTGCACGCGCCCGACGCCGCAGGCTTTCACCCAGAACTCATCCACGACGCTCAAGACCGCGCGATGCGGTCGTTCAAGGTCACGCACGATCTCAGGGCGATCGGCCGCATCTCCGGAGACGAGATCCACATGCTCCACGTGGGGCAGCACGATGACGCCTATCGCTGGGCAAGAGATCACTGTGTCGAGTGCCGGGGCACCGAGAGCGAGCTGCACTTCATTGCTGGTGCTACCCGGGTCGTCTGTGATTCGGCAGGGCTGTGTGAAGCGCTCGATAGCGCGGGGGTCGAGCATGATCTGGTGCGCTGACCGGCCCCGAATCGTCAGCCCCCCAGGCTCAGTGCCGCTCCCAGCGCTCCCACGGTCTGCGCCTCTTCTGGCACAACCACCTTACCTTCGAAGCCCGCGCGCACCAGCTCGACCATCGCTGCGTTCTTGGCGACACCACCAGCGAACACCAGAGGACCGTCAGCACCGATACGCTTCAGACTGCTCAGTGTGCGACGCGAGATCGACTCGTGCAGCCCGCGCGCAATCGCGCCCAAATCCTCCCCGCGATGCACCAGCCCGGTGACCTCGCTCTCCGCGAACACCGTGCACATCGACGAGATCTGCACACCGTGATCGGCGGCCCGAGACGCGCAGGCCATCTCGGCGAGCTCGAATCCCAGCGCCTTGGCCATCACCTCAAGGAACTTGCCGGTACCGGCAGCGCACTTGTCGTTCATCTCGAAGTCGGTGACCTTGCCAGCCGCGCCCAGGGCGATGACCTTCGTGTCCTGGCCGCCTATGTCGAGCACGCTCGCGGCCTCAGGAAACAGCCGAGAAGCACCCACGGCGTAGGCCTTGATCTCGGTGACGACCGGGCATCCGAACATCTCGCGCGCCGAGTGGCGACCATAGCCGGTCGCCACGATCGCGTCGTGCATGCCCAGTTCAACGAATCCGCGCGCGACCGCTTGCGGGTCATACCCTGAGTCCGCAATCCGCGCGTCAACGATCACTCCGTCTTCGATCCAGACGGCATCGACGCTGCGCGAACCTATATCCAATCCCAGTACTCGCACGTGCTCTCCTTGCGGCAACTGTGCTGGGGCGTCCCCCCGAACGCCCCAGCACGGGACACCGGTCCTTGGTGCGGACTACAGCATCTCGAGGAACGCCTCGACGCGCGTCGAAAGCTGGCCGACGTCCTCCATCGAATAGTCGGTCTCGATGCGCAGCACCGGGAAGCCCGCCTCCTGGACAGCCTTCTCTACCGAGGAACCCTCCATCTGGTACAGACCGCAGAAGTTGAGTGTGTAGTCGATGACACCGTCTGCACCCAGCTCCTTGGCCATGCGAATGACGTCTTCGATACGGCCGTCATTGGGCGTGAAGCACGCGCAGTTGATGTCGAGGTACTTCGCAGCGATGTCGTCGATCATCTCGTCGAGGGTGGCCGCGTCCTCGCTCACGAGATCTTGGTAGTAGCGCGATCCAGTGCACATCTCTTCGCCGACAACAGTGCCGCCGGCCTTCTCGATGATGTCATGCAGTTTCCAGTTGGGGATGGCCATCGGCGTACCCGTCACCAAGATGCGCTTAGCGCCGGCCGGGGCCACGCCCTCGCCGCTCGCCACACGCCCTTCAAGCTCATCGGAGAGCACGTTCATCATCTGGGTGAAACGCGGCACGTCGTCGTAGAACGCGATTTGCGTCGCGAGCAGCGCATCCTTGCCACTGATGGGCGACGGTGTGGCCGCACGAGTCGCGGCAATCCTTTGCAGGGCGCGGCGCTTGTCGTTGACCTCCTTGATGGAGGTCTTGAGCGTCTCGACGGTGACCTTCTTGCCCGTGAGCTCCTCGACCTTGTTCATGAGCTCCACGATCTCGGAGCGCCAGAGCACCATGTCCTTTTCGCGCTTGAGCTGAGGCAACTCCATGACATGCACATTGTGAAGCTCGCCCAGCAGTTCGTAGGCCTTCTTCTTGCCGTCGCAGGTGGTCTCGCCCACGACCATGTCCGACACTTGGATGTACGGGCAGACTTTGCCCAGCTTGAAGCCCATGAAGCTCTTGATCAGCGCGCACGTGTTGCGCGGCATGATCTGCTCGACCTGGTCATACGCGAACTCGGCACCCGCGCACAGGCCCACGCACCATCCCCCGGCAGCACGCACGATCTCCTCGGGCACGTAGAGACAGAAGGTGCCAACGATCTTGCCGCCCTCCTTGCGAAAGTCGTCGAGCTCCTTGATGCGCAGGCCGTGAACCTCGGAGAGCACGAAATCGAGATAGCCAGTGCCCTCGGGGCGGTTCTCCTGAGTGAGGTAGGCGTCGCCATACATCTGTCCCACCGCGCCAAGAAGCGCATCGTGAGACGGAAGATCGAGCCCCAGATCAGACCACATCTGGCGATAGTCGGGTGCGGCATCTGACATTGATCCAGCCTCCTTGGTATAAGCCATAGCTACTTTTGACATAACGCAGTATGAACACAACAGCGAATATAGCTTATATCGTTCATAAGTTCATCAACTAATTTTGGGCAGCGGCTGCATGCCAGATGCCACCGCCCCGTTGGGGGGCTATACTCAAACAGGCGGTGACGATGGGGGAACAACTGCTCACTGGGGGACTACACGATGGATGAGGGAAGGCCGGGAGATCAGTCTCTGCTCGAGGAGGATGGCGGCGTCACGCCCGTCGAACCGGAGGAGCTCCCCGAGACAGAGCCGACAGAAGAACAGCCTGTCCCTGCGCCCGAACGTCAGCGCAACCTGTGGGGGCTCCTGCTGCTGGTACTGATCATCATCCTGGTAATCATCATCGTTTTTCTGCTCAGGCAGTGCGGTGGCGCGCAAGGAGAATCCACCCGCAGCGGCGACAAACAGATCGAGTCGCTCGCGCCGGTCATGGATCCGGTCCCCGGCACAGTCTCGGTGTGGATCGACGACTCCACGACCATCGAGCGCGTGCTCGCGGGCGCAGGAGTGTCACCTCGCGTCATCACCGACATGCAGCACGGGCGCTACGTGGTCGAGCTGGCCGCGGGCGCACCACAGGCAGCCGTCAGGCGCATCGCCCAGCAGGCGGGCGTCAACGATGCGGGCCTGGTCTACGAGCCCGCCGAGGCCCCGTAGCACAGCGTTCTCTGCCAGCAGAGGGATCTAGGCCTTCGGGTAGCTGCCCAACACTTTGACTTCGCGCAGCTTGAGACGTAGGCAGTCGAGTGCGGTGCGCACGTGCTGATCGTCCACGTGCCCCTCGAAATCAACGAAGAACATGTAGTCGCCCAGCTGCCGTTTGGTGGGCCGCGACTGGATCTTGGTCAGGTTGATCTCCCCGTAGGCGAACTCGCTCAGAATCATCAGCAATGCCCCGGCTTTATCGGCTTTGAGGAAGAGCGCCAGTGAGGTCTTGTCCGATCCGGTGTGTGGGCGCAGTCCGCGCCCGATCACCACGAAGCGGGTCTGGTTGCCGGCGTAGTCCTCGACGTGGCGCTCGAGCACCTGTGCCCCGTACAGCTCCGCAGCCAGAGCGGGCCCCAGCGCAGCGGTGCCGGGTGTGGCAAGCGCGCTCTGCACGGCCTCGGCGTTCGAGTTAGCGGCCACCAGGGTGCGGCCCGGCAGGTTGCGCGCCAGCCATCGTCTGCACTGGCCGCTGGCTTGCGGATGCGCGAACACCTCGGTCACCTGAGCGATGTTTGTGCCCGGTGCCGCCACCAGACAGTGGTGGATGTCCAACACCAGCTCGGACTGGATCTCCAGCTGCGTGTCGAATGCAAGCGCATCGAGCGTCGCCGGGACGCTGCCCTCGACCGAGTTCTCGATGGGAACGATGCCCGCGTCTGCCTGGCCACGCTCTACGGCCTCGAACACCTCATCGATGGTCGTGCAGGCGATCGGTTCGAGGTCCTCCACATCCAAAGACAGAAGCGCCTCTTCCGAGAAGGTCCCTGCCGGACCGAGAAACGCGTAACGGGCCATAGCGGCTCAGTCTCCTATCGTGTCGCTCGCGGAGAAACCAGTACGCCCCTGAGGGGTGCGAACCCGGTTCTTGCCCTCGTTCTTCGCCCGATACAGGGCATCGTCAGCCTCGCGGAGCAGCGACTCCTTGTCCACCGCATGCGCGGGAAACGTGGCGATACCCACGCTCACCGTAAGCGCGCAACAGGACTCGCCAGCGGCTTCGGCGAACACGTGGTCGGCAATCGCCTCGCGGATCTTCTCGGCAACCACGAAGGCGCCGGCCGCATCGGTCTCGGGCAAGATGACGGCGAACTCCTCGCCACCGTAGCGCGCCACCATGTCGACCTCGCGGACCGCCGAGCGCATCACGGCACCCAGTGCGGCCAGTGCGCGGTCGCCGGCGATGTGACCGTTGGCGTCGTTGTAGCTCTTGAAGTCATCGGCGTCGATCATCAGCAGCGAGAGCGTGCTCTCATAGCGAGTCGCGCGATCGACCTCCTGGGTCAAACGGCTTTGCAGCTCGCGATAGTTGTACAGACCGGTGAGTTCGTCAGTGATTGCAAGCGTCTTGGTAAGCCCGAACAAGTGCGAGTTCTCGACCGCGACGACCAGTTGGTTGGCCACGGCGCTCAGCACGAGCTCGTCGGCGATCCTCAGACGCTGCATGTCCGCATCGTCCGCGCAGAACAGCACCAAGGCGGTGCCGCGCTCGCACACGGTTCTGCACGACAGATGTTCCGGGCCCTCTGCGCCCGCGCGGGTCCCCGGGCCGCCCCCCGCAGCGCCCCCGATGCTTGCCGAGAAAACCGTCTCCGAGTCCGTCGTGTCGATGACGAGCAGGCTACAGGTTTCGATGCCCATCACGCGAGCGAGCACCTCAAGAACCTGGGGACCGATCCGGTCGAGATCCAACGACGAATGGACCGTCTCGGTGATGCGGGCGACCGCCTGCAGTTCGGCGAGCCGTGACTCGAGCTGCTCCTTGGCGTCCACCTCGTCGGCGACCGCTCGAACGGCATCCTCCTCACGTTCGCGCTGACGGGATACCGATGCGGCAACAATCGCGCCGATGAGAGGGATACCCAGCGCCTTGAAACCGATGAATGCCCATAGGCCCACCGCGTCGTGGCCGACGAGAACATGGCCCACCAGGTAGGCCATGGCAACCGCAGCGCCGACCAACCACGTGTGGTACCGGCGAGCGACAAGCGCATACGCAATGGCCAGAAAGATGGCGACCGGGTAGAAGGCGTCTTCCACATCGTGGAACAGAAACGTGAAGCCCGCCACCACCACCAGGTCGGGCAGCAGCATCCACTTCATGGCCCGCGCAACAGAATGGGCGCCTTGGCGCCCGCTCAGGTATCCGTAGGCCGTCGCGCCCGCGAGCAGGAGAAGCAGGAGCAGATACAGGTACACGAGGGAGTTCTGCGCCCGAAGCGCCGGGGTGAACGGAATCAGGATCACCAGACCCACGCAGGCAGCGACGCGGAAGCGCAGATACGCGCGCTCCTCGCCGGTCACGACCTGCTGAGCTGCCAGATGATCCAAGCCGACTCCGTTGGATGTGGGGAGAGACACGACGCGTGGGGCATCATGGTACAAGTATAGCGAAGCGCGCTGCTCAGACGCGGTCCGCCACGGACCGCGTACCTACGGAGACCCAGGAGAGAGATGGACTCGGACCAGATCAGGCAGCTGCTCGCCGACGTCGCGGCTGGTATCGTGCCGCCCGAAACGGCTGTCAGCGCACTTGCCAGTCCCGGCTACGCCACCTTGGGCGATGTCAGCGGTTCGCCGGAAGCCCGAGTGGATCACGATCGGGCTGGCCGGTGCGGTTTCCCCGAAGTGATCTTTTGCCAAGGCAAGTCCCTCGCGCAGGTCGCATCGATCGCACTCGAGCTGCTGGAGCGCAATGAGGTGCTACTGGCCACCCGGGTGGATTCCGAGCAGGCGGCGGCGATCACGAATATCGCTCCGGACGCTTCTTACGCCCAGCTGGCCCGCATCGTGATCGTCGACCGACGTACGGCTCCGCCGCAAGAGGGCTTGGTGGTGGTAGCCAGCGCCGGCACCGCCGACATTCCCGTCGCCGAGGAGGCCGCACTGTGCGCCGAGGTCATGGGATGCCGAGTCGAGCGCCTCTACGACGTGGGCATCGCCGGCGTCCACCGCGCGCTGGCACACGTGGGCACACTACGCAGCGCTCGAGTGATCGTGGCGGTCGCCGGCATGGAGGGCGCCCTGCCGTCGTTGGTTGCGGGACTCGTGGATGTGCCCGTGGTGGCCGTACCCACCAGCGTGGGCTACGGGGCGAACTTCGCGGGCGTCTCGGCTCTGCTTACCATGCTCAACAGCTGCGCCGGTGGAATCGGCGTGGTGAACATCGACAACGGTTTCGGTGCTGCGGTGCTCGCCTCTCGGATAAACCGACCCGGATGGGCTCCCTCGGCACAGGAAGAGTCCAGCCCCCTGGGCCCGGAGGCCCATCGGTGAGCGGCTACGGCACGCTGGGATACCTCGACTGTTCCACGGGGGTCTCGGGAGACAAGCTTCTCGGAGCGCTGCTCGATGCCGGCTCTGAGAGCTCGTCGTTCACCACCGAGCACCTGCAAAAGATCCTCAACGAACTGGCCCCCGAGGCGCACGTCTCGGTCACTCGCGTCTGCTCACACGGCGTAAGCGCCCTGAGCGTCTCGGTCGATTCCGCCGAGCAACCCGCGCATCGTGCCTGGGCCGAGATCCGCGAGCTCATTGGCGGATCCAGCCTGCCGGAGCCGGTGCGCAAGACCGCAGTGCGGGCGTTCGAGCTACTCGCGCGCGCGGAGGCGGAGGTTCATCAGCAAGCAGTCGACGAGATCCACTTCCACGAAGTGGGCGCGCTGGACTCGATTCTCGACGTCGTGGGCGTCTGTGCCGGCGTGCACGCGCTGGGTATCACCGAGCTGCTCGCCTCTCCTATCGCCACCGGCTGGGGCACCGTTGCCACCAGTCACGGCGTGCTGCCGGTGCCGGCACCTGCGACAGCCGCCCTCCTGCTGGACACGCCGGTCACCCCCGGACCGTCTGGACCCGATGGAGCAGCACCCGGCGAACTGACGACACCCACCGGCGCAGCACTGCTCAAAGCGCTTGCCACCGGGTACGGCCCCTGCCCCCCGCTCACGCCTCGCCGCATCGGATACGGCGCCGGCACACGAGATATCGGCAACCCAAACGTGTGCCGGCTGATCATGGGCGAGCCGGCTGCCCAACCGTCGCCTCTGGATCGCCGGCTGGTGAGCGTGCTCGAAACCAACGTCGACCACCTTTCGCCCGAGGCAGTCTCGGCGGCAGCCGAACAGCTCCTCGCCGAGGGGGCCGCTGATGTCTGGACGAGCCCCGTCGTGATGAAGAAGGGCCGCTCCGCTGTGACGCTGAGTGTGCTGGTTGCGCGGCGGGATGAACCGGCACTCTCGGCGGAGCACTTTGCGGGCCGCGTGGTCGCTCTGACAGGGACGTTAGGCGTTCGCCGTACCGACGTGGAACGCTACGAGGCGACCCGCGAAAGCGTGTGTGTGCAGACGCCGTTCGGGCAGGTGCGCTTCAAGATCGGCCCCATCGAGGCCAGTCCGCGCTTCCGTCCGGAGGCCGATGACGTTGCCAGAATCGCGCGTGATACGCAGCGTTCTTTTGGGGAGACAGACCGGAATCTGGCCGACTGGGCGCAAATCAACCTCGACAAGCGAGACCAAAGGTAACAGAATCACCTTTGGTACGCTTGTTGCCGTCGAGACTGACAGCGTGTCGAGCTACACTGCGAGCAAATACTGGTACTTACCTCAGAAGCCAAACCCGAAGCGAGTAGCCCCATGCGACTGAACCCCATTCCGTTCTTCAAGGATCGCACTACGCGCCCGCGCGCGATCATTTGGAGTGGAGTCGCACTGATCGCCTTCATGGTCTTCTGGGCGGCCATGATGGACGGGACATCCACCTATTGGTTCTGCACCGTCCCGTGCCACATCGTGCACGACGACAACACCCTCGCCTACCAGGAGAGCTCTCACACCAATGTGTCCTGCATGGCCTGTCACGAGCCGGTCAATGCCAACCCGATCGAGTTCACGCTCATCAAGATCGGCGTCGCGCCGGATGCCATCGACACGATCTTCAAGACGTTCGAGCTGCCCATGAACGCACACAACGAGGTTGCGCTCGAAATGCCCACGACCCAGTGCACGCAGTGCCACAACATGCCCAACCGGACGTTCACGCCCTCGGATGGGCTGATCATCGACCATGAGATCCATGCGGAGAAGGAAATCCAGTGCACGCTGTGCCACAACCGTATCGCCCACCCCGAGGGGGACATCACGCTCGTCCTCGAGGGCGACAAGAAGCACGACAACTGGATGTCCATGGACGGCTGCTTCCGCTGCCATAGCCAGACACCAAAGGACGCCGAGACACCCCCGGGCGCCTGTGAGGCCTGCCACCCTGCCGACTACAAGCTCGTGCCTGCAACTCACGAGAAGGACCCCTGGTACACCCTTTTCGGCGACTCAACTGGACACACAAAAGCCGCCAAGGACGAGAGCGCGACCGTGACCGAGTCCCTCAAGCTGCACTCTGAGGCCGAAAGCAAAACGGCCGGAGATGGCACCGAGAAGCCCGAGTCGGAGGCAGCCGAGAACGAAGAGCCCAAGTGGCAGGAAGAGCTCATCCCCTCCTCGGGGGTCAACTCGTGCTACACCTGCCACTCCACGTCGTACTGCACGAACTGTCACGGCCTCGAGATACCCCACTCCGAGGCGTTCAAGAAGGACCATTCCGATCAGGGCTTCGCCAAGCCCGAGGTCTGTGGCCGCTGCCACGCACGCAGTGCTGAAGAAGCCAAAGGCACCGGCTTCTGCAACGCCTGCCACCACCCGACCAGCACCCCGCCTGGCGACAAGTGGGCCACGGAGCATCCCAAGACGATCAAGAAGACCGGAGCGGCGGCCTGCTACGACTGCCATGACGAGCGCCAGTGCTCGTACTGCCACGTCAACGGGACGGATGCGTTCCGCGCCCTGGGCGAGGAAGCGTGGAATTACTAGCCATCTCAGAAGCCAGCTGAGCAGATGGACCCGCACAACAAGAGACCCGTGGAGTACGCTCCACGGGTCCCGCGGCTTTCTGCACTTGTAGGGCGCCCGCAGCCGCAGAGGAATACGGCGCCAGGACCCATTGCCATCGGCGTTTCGCCAGGTCCCTATGGTGTTAGTCGGACGCTCGGTGCGCAGACATGAGGGCTATTCGTAAGCATTTCGCGCCTACCTGGTGACCCCCGTCACAGCCCCCTCGTGAAGCCTGCTAGCGAACACTCCAACACTCATCGGAACCGGTGATGAACCCGTCGACCTCGAGCGCTTCAAGTACGTCGAGGGCTTCTCTGGAGGTAAGGCCCAGATCGGCTGCCGCCTGCTCGGTGGTGATGCCTGGCATCTCCATCGTCAGGCGCAGCAGGCGCGCGCGCTTCTGCCGCTTGGAACCTTCGAACGGCGACTGCCGTGCGTGATGCGCGCTGCGCCGAGACGGATTGGGACGCGTGCGTTTGAGGTGGGCACCGTAGTCGAGCAGCGCGCAGTTCCACGTCCGGGCATCGACACCCCGATTGACGGTGAACGACGCGGCCTGCTCCAGAAGGGGCAGAATGTCACGGTCGGCCACCCGGTCGGTCTGTGCGAACAGCTCGTGAAGGGCGACAGAACGCACGTTGGTCTCGAGGTAGATCGCCGATTCGCCGAATGCGAATGCGCGTACTCCGGCCGCCGTCGCGGGGCCCACGCCGGGTAGCGCTCGCAGTGCCCTCTCGTCACGAGGCAACGTTGCGAGCGCGGGATGTGCGGCTTTGACCACCTGCTCGGCCAGTCGCTTGAGCGCAATCGCACGCCGGTTGTAGCCCAGCCCCTGCCAAGAGCGCAGGGCCGCTTCCAGTGGCGCCGCCGACAGCGCCTCGAGCGTGGGGAAGTCCTCGAGCCAACGCTCCCAGTAGCCTACGACGCGTACGACCTGGGTCTGCTGCAGCATCACCTCGCTGAGCAGAACCTCGTACGGGTCGCGCGTATGCCGCCAGGGCAAATCGCGGTAGTGTAGCTCGCCCTGCGCGAGGACACGCTCGACAAACTGCGGTATGCGCTCGTCAGAAGCCATCTGCTCACCGGCCCGGGGGCACCACGGACTCTTCGATGCCCAACTCGGTAGCAATGGCCTCGGCCGTGTCGAGCTTCGGGCGCGAAAGCAGCGGGACCTCCTTGACGAAGAGCATCGCTACGAACGCCAAGGCGGTCATGACGGCCCCGATGAGGAATGTCTCGGCGATGGCACTCGACAGCGCGATCTTCATATCCACGATGAACGTCGACATGAGTCTCCCGGATCCGGGTGGCAGCGACGCTGCGAGCTTCTGCAAAGCGCCCTCATTCAGCAGCAGTGAGGGGTCCTCGGCGAGCGAAGAGAGTCTGCCACTCGCCGCACCGAACTTCTCGGCCTGGCGGGTGATGAGCTCGCCGAACTGCTTCGCGAACGCAGCGTTCATTACTCCACCCAGGAGCGCTACGCCCACCGTGCCACCGATCGAGCGGAAGAACTGCACCGCCGCGGTCACCTCGCCAATGCGCGTCGGGAACTGCCCCTGGAGCGCGATGGCGAACAGCGGCATGGTGACGCCGATTCCGCCGCCCACCAGAATCATGTCGATGACCACCGTGAGCCTCGTCGTGTCGACTTGGAGCCGGGAGAGAAGCAGCATGCCCAGCGTTGCTATCGCGAGGCCGATGACACCCAGCACCTTGTAGTGTCCGGTGCGAGAGATCAGCTGTCCGCACAGGATGGACCCGGCCACCATCGAGATCATCATGGGAATCAGAAGTGAACCCGACGACGCGGCACTGGCCCCCTGGACCGTCTGCATGAACAGCGGCAAGAACACGATCGACCCGAACATGCCCACTCCCGAGAAGAACAGCACCAGCATGCTCGCCGAGAATGACCGGTCCTTGAACAAGTCGATGTCGACGATAGGCTCCGAGGCCCTGCGCTCACGCCAGATGAAGACGAAGGTCATGAACCCAGCGAACACCATCAGGCCCATGATGGTTTCGGATGTCCACGGATAGACCGAGCCGCCCCAGTTCAACGCCAGCAGCAGCGGAACCAGACCGGCGACGAGCGCGAGCGCACCCCACCAGTCGACCGAGTGCTCCTGCCCATGCTCGGGCTTGGGCATCGCATACCACAGCACACCAAGGGCGAGGAAGCCCAACGGCAGGTTGACGTAGAAGATCCAACGCCACGACGCGATGTCCGTGAGCCATCCGCCCACGGCCGGTCCCACCACCGAGGAGAGTGCGAAGATCGCACCCGTGAATCCCTGGTACTTGCCACGCTCGCGCGGGTCGAACAGGTCGCCCACGACCGCCATGCCGTTGGCCATCATCGTGCCGCCGCCCACACCCTGGATGCCGCGCGCGATGATGAGCTGGGTCATGGCGCTCAGCCCCAGAGGCTCGAACAGCGTCATGAACGTATCGGAGCCGGCAGCGCCGCACAGCACCGACCCGAACATGAAGATGGAGATGCCGCCGATGTAGAACCACTTGCGTCCGTAGAGGTCCGAGAGCTTGCCCACCAGCGGGATGGCGATCGTGCTCGTGAGTGAGTAGATGGTGAAGACCCAAGCCAGCTGCTGCATGCCGGAGAGTTCTTTGACGATGGTGGGTATGGCGGGTCCCACGATCGTCTGGTCGAGCGCGCCGAGCAGAAGCGCCAGCAAGACACCGGCGAAAACGGTCATCTTGCGGGTCTTGGGCAGGTCACGTAAGTACATGCGGAGTCAGATCTCCTTGTCGGTCAAACGGGTTTGTGGCCGCCCGGTGAAGCGCTACCAGCACTTGATGTAGTAGCGACAGTGCTTGTTGTCGGGGCACTCCGAGGGAACCTCATCGGCGGCGACCGTCCATGACTTGCCCTCGACGAAGCACGTGCAATTTACGCGGCGCTCCCCGAGCTTGAGGCGGGTGTTGTACTCGTCCTCCTCGACGAACCGCTCGCGCCACCAGGTGCACTTTCCTCGCACCGGTGCATAGGTATCGCTCACGGGACACTCCTCGGCTCGTCCATGGCCGACCACCGACTTGCATGGCCCCACCTGGACGCAGTATCCGCGCATGGAGCCCGTCGGTAAAGAGAGCCGGAGAATCGCATGCGTGTTGAGTCTCATTCGGGGAGGGTCTATCATCGGACCCAGCGCTGGCCCGCCGGGGGCCCAGATCGAGAGGCGCTGTGGGAGCACTCGTGTCCAAGCTCTACGACTACTGCCAGAAGCTGCAGCAGCACATCGAAAACAACCACCTCGACGTATTCAAGGCGCGCGGCGAGATCGCCCTGCGCTGCGGCTTTCTGATCTCATTGGTCGGACCGAACGACCCCGACGATCCTGCGAAGATCGAATCGCTGCGTGCTGCTGCGCGCGAACTCTTCAACCTGGAACTCACCTAGTCCTACTTCCGAAACAGCGCACTTTGGCCCGATGCGCTAAAGTGTCGCGTTATCCGCCCACCTGCCGAGGAGGCATCATGGCACCCAAGTCCGGCGATACTGTTACTGTCCACTATCGCGGCACGCTCGCTGACGGCTCTGAGTTCGACAGCAGCGAAGGTCGCGATCCCCTGTCGTTCGTCATGGGAGCCGGCGAGGTGATTCCCGGATTCGACGCTGCGGTTGGCGGCATTGAGGTTGGCGAGAGCGCCACGGTGACCATCCCCGCCGCAGAGGCATACGGCGATCACGACGACGACGGCGTTCAGACGTTCCCGCTCGACTTCTTCGGCGGCCAGGTCCCGGAAGTCGGATGGACGGTCGAACTCGAGACCCAGGAGGGCCAGCAGGTCCCCGCCGCCATCATCGGCGTGTCGGAAGAGTCGGTCGTGTTGGACTTCAACCATCCGCTCGCCGGCAAAGACCTCACCTTCGAGATCACGTTGGTCGAGGTCGCCGAGGGATAGGGCCCCCTCCGCATCTCCTTGTAGAGTCTACTTGCCCACCAGCGAGCGAAGCGTCGAGGTCATCAGCTCGAGGAACCGGCCGAAGAAGGCCTCGAACTGCCCGATCTCGTCGTTGGCACCGCTCGGCGCGTACTTCGCATCGAAGTCGCCGCCCGCGACACGCAAGGAGAGCTCTTCCATGTGAAGTATCATCCGATTGAGGCGCTTGAAGACCAGGACATCCAGCATGCCGGCAATGACGAACGCGACCACCAGCATGGTCACTACGATGCCGACCATCGTCCGGTAGATGACGTTCTTGGCGCTTTCGGCCTGGGGGGTGACGTCCCCGATCGAGTACACGACGCCAACCTGCGTTCCATCCTCCTGCACCACGGGGAAGACGACGTGCGCGGCGCTCTTGCTGTTCTCGCTCCAGCTGACCTTCCAGAAGTCACCCTCTTGCTTGATGGTGCGGTGACACACAGCCGTGCAGCTTCCGTTCTCGATACCCACGAGCTTGCCGATCTCGGGTACGTCCTGCGCCGTGGTCGTCTTCAGCTGCATCCTCTCGGCAAGCGCGTCGTTAGTGGTCGCCACCATGACGAAGTTGTCGCGTTCATTCCAGCTGCTGGGTTGGCCAGCGGCCTCGGCCGCCTTCTCGTAGGCCGCTTGATCGACGCTGGCCTTGTCCATCATCAGGCCATAGTCGGCCCCCGTGATGCCCTTGAGCGTCTCGAGCTGCTTCTTCATTTCGACGGGGGAGTTCAGAGCCACTGCGTCGACCTGGGCCGCACCCCCCGGCTGATTCCATACAGCCAGGCTCACGTCGAGTGTGTCCTGGGCCCACGCATCTAATCCGCCCGACAGCGAAGTATGGAGAAGCACCACGATTATGGCTGCGCCGAGGAGGTTCAGCAGCACCACAGCCCCGAGTACTCTCGTGCGGATCGATACTACGCGTTTCATCCCGTACTCCTCCTTGCGGCAGCGGCTCGCTACCGACCCCTTGCTCGTTGTTTCGGTCAATCAGACTGCGGTCTTTATGGCCAGTAGGTCGCCGTTGGCACGTTCGAGGGCCTTGGATGCCGATTGGGGCTACTCGATGGATGGCACCCACCTGTCACGCACGAACCTGAGCGCAGCTGCGTCTGCGGATCGAAACTCCTCAACCTTATACCAAGTAGGCCGTCGTGACCCTGCATGACGTAGGGCGGCGCGTCGGGCGTCGCGCCGTCGGTGGCGACCACGGTGCGTATGAGCAGGCGCGGTCGCCTCCACGCGTGGGGACTTCGGACGTGGCAGTCAATGCACGCCTCGCCGTTGTAGTGGGCGCTGGACACACCCAGGTTGGGATGGCTGACGTGACGCCCGTGAAGTGATGCTCCCCCCGGGGAGTTGCTGCCCGCGACGCCACCCACGTAGACCTGATGGCACTTGAAGCAGACTACGCGCTTGGTTCCCGTTGCCGTGAACTGGCTCTGGTCACGCGTGGGGTTCGCATACTCGGTCTGGCTGTATTCCGGGTCGATGGCGATCGGTACCGGCGATCCGGTCGGCCCGTTCATCTCCGGGCTGAGCATATGACAGTCGTCACACCGCATACGGATGTGTTGGATCGACTCGGTTGTCTCGGTAGCGCCGGGCTCGAACACCGAGGGCTTGAGCCATGCGGTCAGTCCGCTGTTGGGCGTCAGCGCCCAGATGTAGCCCACATCGAAGATCGTGAACTGGGTGAGTGGGAAGGACTTGTGCGCGCTTGCGCCCACGCGCTCGAAGGACATCACGTTGTGTCCGCCTCCCGTGTCGCCATCGAACGCCGCCTTCCACTCCTCGGCGGGGTCCGACCAGACGGTTCCCGGCGGCAGCACCGTTTGGGTCGAGATCTCCTTGTGTGCCGAGGCCGCGAACGTGGGACCGTCTTGGTTGGTCCCGCTGGCATGACACGCTGAGCAGCGCATGTCGTGGTTCGCGATCGCCCGCTTGACCGCCGGCAGGCTTGCGAAGGCGCCGGCACCAGCAACCCCCTCGTGGCAGATTGCGCAGCTTGTAGAGCCACCGCCCTCGATGACGCCCGCGCGCCGAGCGTTGTCGTGCTCGACCGTCAGATCAGCCACGTGGCATCCGAAGCAGCCCACGTTGTCGCACAGTGTGTACTCGATTCCCTTCACCACGCCGGCCACGTTGGCAGCATGATCCGTGAAGTGCATGCTCGCCGAGTAACCCGCGTGGCACCCGGTCCGACTGTCGAGCCCACCGCAACTCTTGATTCCGCTGCTCAAGATGTTGCCCGAGTTGGCGTGGCAGCCCATCGCCGTGCATCCCGCACTACGGTGCAGACTGCGCAGATCAAGCGAGCCGTGACAGCCGCTCGACACGCACGCGCCGGGCTGCGGCGTGCTGTCCGCCGCCAGCTCAGTCGCCACGTGGGAGGTTTCGATGGAGGCATGGATGGCGCGGCTGCTGCCCGCTGCGTGACACTGTTCACACGCCGCTGCGCTACCCTTCGTGCTCCAATTCCCCTTGACCACCTGCGCCGCGGTCTTATCGGCATTGTGGCACCGGGCGCAGATGGTGCCCACACCGGCGCGGAGAGCCGAGTTCACTCGCCTGTGTTCCGTTCCCAGCGTCAGCCCGTGACACGCGTCGCACGCAGTCGCGAGCCCACTGGCTGAGTCCTTCCACAGGGTATCACCGCTCCTTGAGCTTGCCCTGTGGTGTGCTGAGTCTTGGCCATCGGCGAGTCCCGCAGCTCCATCGTGGACCGAAGTCGCCTTGCCGTAGGCACCCTGTGCTCCATGGCAGTCACGGCCCTCACCGCACGTCGTCTTGCCGGGGTCATAGGAACCGTTGCCATCAGATTCGGTCCAGTCGTGGCACCGCAGACAATCCCGATGGATGTTCGCTGTCGTTGTGGGTGCGCCCACTTCCATCAGGTCGCTTGTGGGGTGGCATCCCGCACCCGAGTCCGAGCAGCCCGCACTGCTAACTTCGTGCTGGGCGGCCACGTCGCCGTGGTGGGCTGCGGGTAGGCCCCTTGTGCCATGGCACGTCGAGCACGCCTGCGAAGTCGCTCGCTCAACCCATCCTTCGCGAATCGTCGCGACTGACGCAGGATGGTTGTGGCAGTTCGTGCAGACGTTGGAGGGATCCCCGGAGTTCGCTGAGGTCGGCTGGTCGTGCTCCTCGATCAGGCTGGTGCCGTCATCTGCCATGCGATGGCAGTCCCCGCATGCTGTGCCGCCATAAGACGTGTCGAGGAGCAGCCGTCCTTGCGGTGAGTGGACCTGGGAATCCCGATCGTGAGAGTAGGTGTCGTTCTCGTAGAGGCGGTGGCACGCGCCGGCCCCCGCGCCCCCGCAGGTTACTGCGCGGGGTTTCGCCGCCTCGCTGCCGATGACGTGGCAGCTCCGCTCACCTTCTTCCGCCGAACCCGCACAGCTCTTTGGCCTGTCCTTGTGCATCGCGTGCAGGTCGTTGACATCGTGACAGCCCACGCCGGTGCGCCCGCAACTCAGCGGGCTCTTCGCGCCGACAGCCGTAGCCACATCGAGCGCATGCTGTGGCGCCGAGGAGTCGACTCCGTGGCACCCCTCGCACGAACGCCTCTTCCAGTCATCCAATACCTCTGCCATGCCCTGGGAGCGAACGTCGTTGTGGCATTCGCCGCATCCCACGCTCGTTCCGTACGTGCTCCCCGCGACGATGGGCACGTCGGTGTGCGCCTTCGCCAGATCGCGCGAGTGGCAGTCACGACACGCGGCCGAGGCCTTGCCGCCAACACCCCCTCGGACACGGTCCCTCATCGGCGTGCCCATGGCGGTGTGCGTGGTTTCTCGGTAATGGCCCTTGGGATAGGAGTCGGACAGTCGAACGACATCGGGCGCCTGCTCCATCGTGCCGTCGTGGCACAGCTGACACTCCTTCTCGGGGGGCATGTGACACGGAATGCAGCCAACACCCTGATAGTCGTGGCAGGTCGTGCACTCGGTATCAGGATGGTAGACGTTGAAGTCGGAGTAGGATGCTTCGGCGCCGTGACAGCCTTTGCCCGAGTTGGTGCAGCCACTCTCGCGCTCGCCCTTGTAGTCGCTGGCCTCACTGAACGCATGGACGGAGTTGGTGGGCGGGTTCCAGCCCACAGCGAACATGACGGCGCCCAGGGCCACAAGACCCGCTAGGACGTTGAGCATCGTCTTGGTGCGGGCAGCCTTGGGGTCGGGGGGCGTCTGGTCGTACGGCGACTGCCACCCCGAGTTCGCCGGACCGCTGCTCACTGCCTAACCGCCTTGACTGTTGAGACTGCTTGGGTGCATCGGCGTCCTTAGGTCAGATTCAGACTGAAGATCTCTCACCCCGGGACTTGTAGAGGTCCAGACCACTTGACTCTATGTGCCTCTGCACAGTCTGGCAGTTGTCGTAGAGCTTGCCCATGCCACTCCTCCATGCGCCTGCATCGAGGGCAACTGCTGCGCCCGGTCTCAGGGGGATGATAGCGCTGCCGGAACAGGACTCACGTTCCACTCACGGGAGAATCGGCTGTTGGCGCAGATGCTTTAGTGGCGCCATTTCACTAAGTCGTCTAGTCGTTTTAGAGCTCCATTTCACGAAGTGGCGCAGGCGCGGAGCGGTCGTAACAGAATGGCTCCGCCGAGTGCATCCGGCGAAGCCACAAGAAGTTCGTATGGTGCGGGTGAAAGGAGTTGAACCTTCACGGGGTTGCCCCCACATGGACCTGAACCATGCGCGTCTGCCATTCCGCCACACCCGCGTGTTGCGAATCCGAATGGTAGCACAGAGCTACGAAAAGGGGGAATGCGAAAGAGGCCGCGCGCGCGAAGGGTAGTACACAGAGTTCAATTCGGAATCAGCCTCCTAATCGTCCGTTAGCGGCAGCGCGTATAGCAAGAAAGGGCGCCCGTGACGGGGCGCCCTTTCCACTACATCGTACGTTCGGTCACACGACGTGCCGTGCTACCTGACCTTCACCTTGCTGGAGATTGCGCTGCGGACGGGGGGGTTGCTCAATGTGGAGGTGTTCGCCCCGTAGAACGCCTTGAACCTGTAAGTGCCCTTCGCAAGCTTGACAGACACCTTGTACTTGCCGGACGTCGTCTCCTTGAAGGACCTCTTGGACACGTACTTGTACTTGCCATTGGTGAACTTATAGATATGCAGGCTGCCCATCGCGGCCGAGCGGCCGTACACCGACCCCGTCATGTAGAAGGTCTTCTTGGCCTTGGGCTTGGATGTCGAGGCCTTGGGCTTGGAAAGCTTGGCCGCCGGCTGAGCCGTGAGCTGCTTGACCAGCTCGACGTTGCCCGCCTTGTCGACCGAGTAGAACTGCATGAGCGTGCCTGCCGCGACTGCGGGAACGGGTGCAACCGTCCCGAACATGAACTTGCCCGAGGTGCCGTGACGCCAGTAGGTGGCGTTGACCCCGGAAAGGGCGTCGGAGGGCGTGAACGTGATGCTCGTGCCCTTCGCGGCCGCCGCGTCATAGCCAGTCGAAGGCGCGGTGCGATCGATGCGGACCTTGCCGCTCTTGACTTTCGAGACGTTCCCAAGACGGTCGGTGGCCTTGATCGCGACGGTGTGGACACCCTCGTCGGTCAGGCGAATCGCGCCCGGCGCCATCCACTCGGTGTTGTCGTAGTCGGGAGTGCTGCTACTCTCTGCGGTCATCCAATCGCTGCCATTGATCGCGTAGGAGATGCTCGCGATTCCGGACCCTTCGATACCGCGCCAGTCGATGCCCACCGGCGCCGGCACCTGGTCATCTGCCCAGAGCCAGAGGTCAAGGAAGTCGTCATTGACGAAGTAGCGGTCGTCGTCCGCATACGACGACGTCAGGCCGTCAATCCAGAGATTCTCCGGTGCAAGGTTATCCTTCGTTGTGACTGCGATGTCGAACCTGGCCCCAGTGGTGGCGGGCGAACTGGGGAGCGTCTCCGCGCCCAAGAAGGTCCCCCCGATGAATCCAGGCGTGAGGTTCGTCGGCCGTGTATCCCATGCACGAACC
>JBBREQ010000016.1:0-34042 GCA_038202795.1 Coriobacteriia bacterium
CTTCGCCGGTGTTCATGAGGATGCCCAAGCGCTCTGCGGCCATGGCGAGCGATTTGTGCACGTTGAGCGACACCGAGCCGTAGCTCATTGGTGAGAAGATGATGGGGGCATCGAGCTTGATGTTGTTGGCGATGCCCGATCCCTCCTGGAGACGGTAGCCGCCGTGACCATCGCTCTCGACCTCGACGCTATCGGCCTTCCGACCCAGGTAGGTCCGAAGCTCCATCGGCTCGCGCAGCGGGTCGATCGATGGGTTGGTCACCTGGCAGGCATCGAGCACGAGGTGGTCGAAGTAACTTGTGTAGGGCTTGTCGTTGCCCATGCCCGTCAGCATCACGCCACCGGACTCCGCCTGGCGCCAGATGTTCTTGCGTTGCTCGGGCGACCAGTTGGCGTTCTCGCGCAGTGCCAGGTCGTTCTTCTTGATCGTGATGCAGTGCGCGGGACAGTAGGTCACGCAGCGGTGGCAGGCGCGGCACTTCGAGTCGTCCGGGAAGGGGCGCTCGTTGAACGAGTACACGCCCCACCCGCATTGCTGTACGCACCGCCCGCACTTGTGGCACTTGTTGTAGTCGATCTCCACCTTGAATTCAGGCTGCAGCAGGCTCGTGGGCATCCTAGTTCACCTCGACTGTCGTCTCGCAGGTGTCGTCGACACCCGTGACCGCACACGAAATCTCACTTGCCGCGAGGTGCAGGTCGCCATGGATGGGCCAGTCCATCCCTTGGATACGCCCGATGACCGGCTCACCCGCTTTAGGGGCCCAGACGCGATCGGGTGCATCAAGCACCTCACGCATCGCGCTTTCCTCGGAAGCAACCATGAGGACCGAACCCTGCTCTGCAGCGACCAGTGGACGCAGCTTGATGCGGTCGTTCAGCGCGACCATGCCGCCGTTGAACCCCAACACGATCGCGAAGGGGCCGTTGAGCATGCCGGGGCCGTAGACGGCTCGCAGTGAGCGCATGACCGCCTGCTCGTCGTCGGGCATGCGGTCGATATCGGTCCACAGGGGGCTCGCGAGCGCCTTGCAAGCGAGTTCGAGCGGCAGCTTGTGGCGGCGGAGCAGAAGGTCGAACAGGTACGCGGCGACCTCGGTATCCGTTCCCAGCGTGCACTTGTAGCCGAACGCCTCGAGGTAGCGGCTGTTGATGCCGTAGCTCGAGATCTCGCCGTTATGCACGATCGACCAGTCCAGCAGCGTGAACGGGTGCGCGCCGCCCCACCAACCGGGCGTGTTGGTCGGGAACCGGTTGTGCCCGACCCACGTGTGGCCGGCGTACTCCTCGAGCAGGTAGTAATGGCCGAGTTCCTCGGGGAAACCCACGCCCTTGAACGCGCCCATGTTCTTGCCGCTCGAGGCGACGAAGGCACCGTCGATGGTCGAGTTGACGAGCATGACCATGTGGACCACGAAGTCCTCGGCGGTCATCTCTGAGTCGGACAGCTTGTGCTCATCGGGCACGAGGAAGTAACGCCAGAGCAGCGGCGCATCGCCGATACCCTTGACCGCGCGGGTGGGCATAGGCTCGGCAAGGTCCACCGTGAAGTACCTGTCGAAAACGGCTTCAGCCTCTTCTTTGGCCGCGATGTCGTGATACATCATGTGGAAACAGAAATGGTCCGGGAAGTCCGGGTAGATGCCGTATCCGGCGAACCCACCACCCAACCCGTTGCCTCGGTCACGCTGGACGGCCATCGCCCGGATGGCGTTCTCGCCGCTCATGAGCGTGCCGGACTGATCGCAGATACCCATCAGGCCGCACATTACTGGTCCTCTCCTTCTGTATCGCAGGCCGCTATCACGGCATCGCATCCCATCAGACGCTGGATCGCGTCACCACCCGTGGGCGGCAACGGGTCGAGTCCCAGCTTCCTGCGCGCGCCCTCCTTGGGCTTGCCGAGAATGCCGGTCTCCATGAACATCTTGTAGCTCGCGGGCACGGCTTCCGGTCCCGAGCCGCTCTTGAGTGAGAGCTGCTTGAGCTTGCGGAACGTCTCCGCCATACCGATATCGCTGTGGCACATCTCGAGGCACGTGTAGCACTCGAGGCACTTCCAGATGTTGGGGTCGGCGAGCACCTCGTCGATATCGCCGCTCACCAGCCGGCCGATCACGTCACAGGGATCGAACGTCGGGTCGACTTTGCAGACAGGACAGTCGTCCTTGCAGGCGCGACATGAGTCGCACTTGCTGAGAAGCGAGACATCGAAGTCCTGTGCCAGACGAACCTTCTCGGCACTACGCCCTTCCCATTTGTCGAGGAACGGCTGGACACTGACGCGGTGCATGTCCATCCCCAGCTCCTCGGGGCTGTGGCCATACGCCAAGCCGATGAGTTCGGAGAGGTAGAGCACCGGGATGTGGATCTGTTCGTTAGCGCGCTGGAGGGCGGCCTGGTTCAGGTCGAACTGCTGAAAGCAGCTCGGGCAGACGGTGATGAGAGCGTCCACCTGGTGATTCTGCAGGTCATAGAGTTTGCGGCGGTTGAATGCGAGCGACCCCTCGCGCTCTCCCACGCGGTCGAGATAGCCGCCACAGCACTGCATCTTGGTCGGGTAGTCAACGACACGAGCGCCGAGTGCCGCCACCAACGCCTCGACCTTGGTCGGGTGCAACGGATCGTCCCATTTGACCGCCGGCTGCGGGCGGAGCAGGTGGCACCCATAGTGCACAGCGATGTTCATGCCCCAGAACGGCTTGACGGCCTTGCTCGCGACAAGCCCCGGTCCCATGAAGTCAGAGAGCCACTCGGCGAAGTGCACGACCTGAAGCGACCCGTCGTAGTGCAGGTCCTCTGTTGCGAGGCGCGCGTTGATGGTGTCGCGCTCGCGCCAGTTGGTCTTGAGGTGGCTCTGAGCCTCCTTGAACGTCGAGTAGCACCCGTTGCACGGCGTCACCACGTCCAGCCCCGCCTTCTCGACGATGGCGAGGTTACGCGCGGCCGCGGTGTAAAACGAGTCGGGATCGTTCGACTTGACCCACGTGCCTTCAGGGCAGCACGTGTGGCCCGGGAGCTCGTGGATCTGCGCGCCCAGGTCGTCGAACATCACGCGCACCGACTTCTCGATGAACGGGAACCGCGCGGGGATCGTGCACCCCCAGAAGACCGCGAAATCCTTCATGTGCCCAGACCCTTCTCATCACAGGTGCGCCAACGAAAAACGCCCGCCGAGAAACCCGTAGGTTTCTAGCGAGCGTCATTGCTCGTATGTGGTTCGACACGACTTTGTGCCGTCTGAGAAGTGTACCATGCGCAGCCGCTCTGCGAAACGTCATGGAAACGCGCGTGCCGACCACTGCGGCGCCCGTTTCCGTTTCGTGAATAGGCGGGGGCACTGCCGACAGGTGCGCACGCTACTCTGGGATGACGGCGCAAGCCACTGCGCTCCAACCAACGGAGGTACCGATGTCTGGACGCCGGCTCTTCGCGATCTGCCTGATCTTCGTACTCGCCTCCATCGCGTGGGTGGTACTGGCTGGATCGATCCAGATTCGAACGCAGTCATCCTCGGATCGTCTGGGAGACGCGGTCACCGGGCTCTGGGGATCGCCGCAGCGACAGATCGCACCCTCGTTCAGCGCCAAGCGCGAGAGCACATCCCAGCCAATGGACATCGCCGGAAGTGACATCGAGGCGAGGTTCGTACTCGATCAGCGGCGCAAAGGCCTCCTGTGGTACTCGACCTATGTCGTCGACTTCAGTGCGCTGTACCGAATCAGCAATCCCGGCACCACGACTGCAGACGTGACCATGCGTTTCGCTTTCCCCGACCCCGGTGGCAGCTACGACGGGTTCTCGGTGAAGGTGGACGGCGTTGATGCGCCCGTCACCTACCAGGACGGCGCGGCGACAGCGCGCTTCGCGGTCCTGCCCGGCGCCCGAGCGCAGGTCGCCACCGGCTACCGCACCAACGGTCTCGACTCGTGGGCCTACGCACCCAGCCCCGAAGGCGCCGGGGTGATCCGCGACTTCACCCTCAGCATGCAGACCGACTTCGCTCAGATCGACTACCCCCCGAATGGGGTCTCGCCCACATCCCGCGTGCGCGCTGGCGAAGGCTGGACCCTCACATGGGACTACACGAGCATCGTCAGCGGGCGCGAAATCGGGCTCCTTATGCCCAAGCCTCTCAATCCGGGACCTCTGGTGGGGCGCATCACCATGTTCGCCCCCGTCTCTCTGCTCTTCTTCTTCGCAGCGCTCATCCTTCTCACGGCGACGCGCAACGTGAGGCTTCACCCCATCCATTACGGATTCCTCGCCGCAGCGTTCTTCGCGTTCGACCTGCTGCTCGCGTATCTCGCCGACCAGATCGACATCAACATCGCCTTCGCGGTCGCGGCCGTGACTTCCGTGCTTCTGGTGGTGGGATATCTCTTGGTGGTGGTGGGCCGCAACCGGGCACTGATCGAGATCGCGATCAGCCAGTTCGTCTTCCTCGTGTTGTTCAGCTATAGCTTCTTCTTCGAGGGCTTCACTGGACTCGCTATCACCCTTGGCGCGGTGCTGACACTGGCAGTATTCATGGTCAAGACGGCGCACGTGGACTGGGACGAGGTCTTCCCCAAGCGGGAGCCCAAGCAGCAGGTGCAGTGGGCGCAGCCGGCTCCGGCGCAGACGTGGGCGCCCGCTCCGCCTCCCGTGTCAACTCCGCAAACCACACCCGAAGGCGGACCTACCGAGGAATAAGCGCGCTCGCTATCGCGAACAGTCCGAACGCGGCGACCAGAACGCCTGAGAGCCGTGCGACCCAACCCACCGCCGTCTCGCTCAACCCGTGTCGCACGATCGAGACGGCGGAGGTGAGCGCGAGCCACCAGGACAGCGACCCGGCCGCCACACCAAGCGTTGCGCTCAACGCTGCCGCCGCTCCCGGAGCCGCGATTAGGCCGGCGCTCGCGAACACCGCCGCGAACGCCATGATCGTCATCGGGTTGGTCAGCGTGAGCCCCAGCGCGGAAAGGTACAGAGAACCGTGTCCCGGCTCGACGGCGTCGAGCACCGCCGTGTCGGGTTTCTCGGCAGGAGTTCGCAGCAGTGAGGCGAGGCCCAGGTAGACGAGCACAGCGCCGCCACCCAGCTTGAGCGGCGTCTGCCACGCCACCATCGCCGAGGAGACCGCCGACACGCCGAATGCCGCTAGACCCGCGTAGGCGGCGTCAGCGGTCGCGATTCCCAACCCGGTGGCTACCCCCGCGCGCCAGCCGCGAGCCAGCGTGCGCTGGATGCAGAGTACGCCCATCGCGCCGACCGGCGCGGCGACAGCTATGCCGATAAGAAACGTCCGGGCGAACAGGGCGAACGGTTCACTCATCCCCTTGGACCTCGCTCGCCAAGATGACTGCCTCGGCAATCTCACGAAGCGTCTTGCGCTTGTCCATCGCGAGCTTCTGCAGGCGCTTGAAGGCATCGGGCTCGGTCATCCCGCGCGCCATGAGCAGGCCCTTCGCACGGTCGAGTATCTTGCGCGTCTCGAGCAGTTCGCTCAGGTCCGAGACCTCATCGGCGAGTCTGGCGGCCTCGGTGAAACGGGACACCGCGACAGCCATCGCAGGCAGGATGTCCGCGCGCGAGAACGGTTTCACCACATAGGCCATCGCTCCCGCCGCGCAAGCCTGCTCGACGTAGCCGGCCTGAGAGAACGCGGTGACCATGACAACCGGCGCAATGCGCTCCTCGCCGATGACCGACGCGGCCTGAATGCCATCGACGCCGGGCATGTTGATGTCCATGAACACGACATCGGGCCGCATGCGGCGTGCCAACTCGATCGCCTCGGTCCCATCGCGGGCCTCACCAACGACCTCGTGCCCCTCTTCCTCGAGCATCTCCTTGAGATCGAGCCGGATCAGTGCCTCGTCCTCGGCAATGAGAACCCGCATTCCGTGCCTCTCTCTCGTCTCAGTCTTCGAGCGGTACACGTACGGTCACCGTCGTGCCCTTGCCTGCCGAGAACCCCAGGGTGCCGCCAAGGTCGTCTTCGACCACCGTTCGCACGATCTCGAGTCCGAGGTTGGCCGAGGTGTGTGGATCGAAACCGGCCGGCACCCCGCGCCCATTGTCGCGCACGGTCAATATCAGCTCGTGCGGCACCCGGCGCATCGCGACCTCCACCCGGCCCGGTTCTCCGGGCTCGAATCCATGCTCGATAGCGTTGTGTACGAGCTCTGCGACCACCAACGCGAGCGAGGTCGCGTGATGGGCGTCCACAGCTCCGGTCGTGCCCGTTACCGGCACCTCGATCAGTGCGTTTTCGCCGAGAAGCCCTCGGCTGACCAGATCGACGACAGTGTGGGCTGCCTGCGCGAAGTCGATGTGTTCGTCATCGCTGCCGGCCAGCAGATCGTGCACGACGGCCATCGAGGCGACGCGCTCGGTTGCCTCGGCTAGTGCGTGGCGGGCCTCATCGCTGTCGGTGCGCCGTGCTTGAATGCGCAGGAGACTTGAGATGGTCTGCAGGTTGTTCTTCACCCGGTGATGGACTTCTCGGATGGTGGCTTCCTTGACCTTGATCTCGGCCTCTCGCCTGCGCGCCTCGGTCAGGTCTTCGACCAGCACGAGCACGCCGGTAGACAACGCGATCGAGCGGTACTGGAGTACGCGCTCCGCCACCTCGGTGTCGACTCCGATCGCGCCTCGAGTGCCCAGTACGGGTGCGATTCCGAATCCGCCGCCCGGCAAAGAGGAGGCCTGCATGCCGGTGAGAGATCCCTCGACGCCGGCGAGCCGCATGATGTTGACGGCATTGGGCGATGCATACGTGATCAGGCCTGTCGCGTCCACGCGCATGACTCCGTCGCCCGCACGCCGCGTGGTGGAGAACGGCGCGCCATCCCTCACGTCCAGAAGCGGGCCGGATCGAAGCACGTCGAGCAGCTCTTCGGCGGCACCCATGAATGCGCTCTCCATGGCCCCGGGAGCGCGCGTTACCTGCTCGGCCAGGTTTCGAACCACGACCGCGTAGACCGTGGGATCGCCGATAGGAAACGCCGCGGTGGCGTACTTGATCCCGCGAGCGACACGGCGGAGGGTGCCTATGACGACCGTGCCACCTGCAAGCGCCTCGTGAGCCTCGGTCTCTGCTGCAGGTTCAAGGGTCAGGCCAACCCGGACGGCGGCCATGGGTGCAACCGCGGTGTTCGGCCGCGCATCGGCGATGACCTGGAGTCCGCCGTGCGGGTGCACGCAGGCCAGCGCCACGTCACCGTACGCGAGGTCCGCGACGAGTTGCAGGTTCTCGGCAAGATTGTTCAGATGGGCGCGAGCCTCCGAATCGAGGTCGGCGCACGCTACGAAGTCGGCCATGGATTCAGTATAGGCGACCGTTCACCGCACGCAGTGCGAACGCTATACTGTGTGCTCACGCCCGGGTGGTGGAATGGCAGACACGGAGGCCTCAAAAGCCTTTGGGGGAAACCTCGTGTGGGTTCGAATCCCACCCCGGGCACCACACGACCCTTCTACGCGCTGTGCTCCAGCTCGGTGCGCTCCGCCTCGGCTGCCTTGCCCGAGAGCCCGTAGAGCGGAGCCGTGAGCGCAACGAATCCTGCGCCAATCAGCCAGGCCACCGGAATAGAGCGTGCGTCCGATACCCAACCCAGCGCCGGCTGCCCCGCCGTGCCGCCCATGTCGCCAAAGAACGCGTCGAGCGACAGGACCGTAGCCCGTTGTGCAGAGGGAATGTGCTCGTTGAGGTAGCTCATCCGCACCGGCCTCGAAATCCCAAAGACCGCTCCAAATGCCAGCCACAGAAGAATCGCCGCTCCCGCAGGGACCCACCCGGGGTTGAGCGCCACTAGCCCGACAGCGGCGATGCCCAGCACGACCGCCGCATCCGCCCACGCTGTCGCCTGCAGGACTCGGGCCGGGTCGCGACGGTTCTCGCCCTCGCCCATGATGCGGCCGACCAGCGAGTTGCTCGCGATCCCAACTGCCGAGAAGAGCGCTTGGGCGACGCCAAGCACCCAGACGGCGTTGGGATCACCCAGCAGCCCGAGTACGTAGGGCTGCCACGCGTAGAAGCCGTACATGTAGAACACCCCACCCAATGCCGACGTCCACAGCAGAGGCCGGACCACACGACTTCGCCAGCCGTAGGTCACACCGGCGTCAAAGATCGCGCGAGCTTCTCGGCTGATCGTGCGAAACCTCAGGGGGCGGCGCTCGAACCCGGCGTCGTGGACGAAGACCGCCACGACGACGAAGCAGACACCGATCAGCACGGCCCTCACCACGAACGGCAGCGCCAGATCGTATTGACCGAGCAGCCCTCCCAGCAGCGAGCCGGACAGCATCCCCACGCCTGCTGCCATCTGGCCACGGGCGAACACCCGCTCTTTGGGTGACGTGAAGCCGGTCGAATCAAGCGCGTCGACGAGCCACGCATCGACCGCACCGGTCTGGAACGTGAACCCAAGCCCCAGGATGATGCTCGCTGCAGCGAAACCGGCGAACCCCAACCCTAAGGTCGGTGTACCCACGTACAGAGCGGTCGATAGCGCCAGAGTGCCCATGGAGAGGAGAACCGACGCCTTCCGACCGATGGTGTCGGCAACCACGCCCGTGGGAATCTCGAAGAGCATCTGCGCTGCGGTGAAGATCGCGTTGACAAGCATCACCTCGAACAGACTCAGCCCACCGTCGCGAATCAGGAACACAGTGCTGATGGCCCAGATCAACGAGGCCGCCAAGGTAAACAGGCCGGTCAGCGTCACGTAGACGCCGATGACGCGACGGCTCGTGTAGAGCTGTTTGCTCACGGTCGCGAAGCGCTGATCATGATCACCGTCGGCTTACGCACACGCGCTCCATCTCAGTCGGCTCGAGTCCAAGATTCTCGACTCCTACATACCGAAACAGGTAGGTTACTTTCGGGTGACCACCATCGTGCCCTTGGGCACCTGCGGGAAGAGCTCTCGTACGTCTTTGTTGTACATCCGTATGCACCCATGCGACGCTTGCGTGCCGATGACCCACTCTTGGTTGGTGCCGTGAATGGCATAGGCTGTGAACACGTAACGATAGCCTCTCGACGTCGAGACCCGCTTGAACATGCGCATCTTGCGCGGTCCGTAGACGCTACCAGGAGAGGTGTGGTACTTCGCATCGATGCGCCAGGTACGCTCCGGCGTACAGTTGTTCTTTCCATGCGCTATCGGATAGGCCTTCACCAGCATTTTGTTCCTGACCCAGTAGAGCGTGTAGGAGGACTTGTCGATCACGATGTAGGTCTTCCACGGGTACTTGAACGGCGTGGGCCGCAGTGCTGTGCCCACAACCCCGCGGACCTGGAACGCATCGTAGTCCGTCCGCGTTCCACCGCCCGGGGTGCTGGGCTCTCCCAGGCTCTTAATCACCAAGTCGTGTGTGGTGTTCCTGAGACCTGTTGCAGCCCATACCACGCGCCGGGCAAGCACGGTTTCCGTGCAGTATTGGCTCACGACAGCCACGCGTTTGCCGTCAAGCCAGACCTCGGACTTGCCGCCCAGGATTCCTTTGCGGCCGTACCAGATGACGTCAGTCCCCTTGAATCGCATCGTGACCGCGGCGCCACGCGCCGTCGCCTTCACGAGTGTCCCCCGGTACGCGTCCGCGCTCTTCACCGTTGACCAGGCGCCTCTGCGATACAGACGCTTGTCGCCGTTCTGGACACGCACGCCAGGCACTTTGCCCAGTGCGGCAACCGTCCCGCCTTCGATATCGAAGGCATCCAGATGCACGTACGCGCCTGAGCTCGGTGATTCCTTCGATCCGAGCACCACGACCCTGAGCGTGTGACGACCCGACGTGAGCCCGGTGATCTTGAGGATCTCGCGTGCGTCCTGGTGAGTCGGCGCGTAGAAGCTGACAACCGAAGTGGCGACCCCATCAAGGTACACCCTCGCCAGGCCGTGATCGGGGCCCACCTGGCCAATGACGCTCACCCCGGTTCCGATGAAGGCCAGAGAAGCCGAGGCGCGCGCGGTAGTGGAGTAGCGCTGGCTCATCCCGGACGAGCCGGCACTACTGCCGTAGGTCCATCTCCCTGCGAAACGCATCGCCGAGCGGTCGTCCTCAAGCCGATAGAGTGGCGGCGACTGAGTGGCTGGATCCGAGGTAGTCGCTTCGCTCGACTGCACACTGCTTGGCGCCGGTGCAGCTGTTTCGGGAGCAGCGGGCGGCACGGACGCTCCTGCCACCGCCGGAACGATCACGCAGCCGAGAGCCACAACGAGTATGAGGCAGATCACCGTTCGCAGCTGCTGGTTCATGGGCTCCTCCGACTTGCGGGTGTGAGGAACTGCCTCGACTCCTCATGAGAGATTATGCCATGCGCGGACCCCTCATGTGCCCACCGAACACCTGTTCGACATCGCATGCGCGGACATGCTAGTCTCCGGGTGCGAGCATACCGAACAGGAGTTCGACACATGTCGACCATGAAGCCAGTCTCCCATCGTACTCAGCCAGCAGCGGGCGGCCTGCTTGACTCCCTCAACCCCGAGCAACGCGAGGCCGCCTGTCACGACTCCGGCCCGGTACTCATCGTCGCAGGCGCGGGCACGGGGAAGACAACGACACTTGCCCACCGGGTCGCGTGGCTCATCGCGCAAGGTACAACTCCCTCACGTATCCTGCTGCTCACGTTCACGCGCCGGGCCGCCGCCGAGATGATGGCGCGGGCAACCGCACTTCTGGGTCAGAAGGCATCGGGCGGGGCGCCTCACGCCAAGGTGTGGGGCGGCACGTTTCACGCCGCGGGCGCCCGGCTGCTCAGGCTGCACGCGCGTGAGTTCGGCATGGAGCCTGACTTCACCATACTGGATCGCGGGGACGCTGAAGACCTGATGCACCTATGTCGCACGGACCTGGACTTGGGACGGGGTGCGAAGCGGTTTCCACAGAAGTCGACCTGCCTGGACATCTACTCACGCTGCGTCAACGCGCAGACCCCGCTCCACGAAGTACTCGTGCGGACATTTCCCTGGTGCAAACACGCCGAGAAGGACCTAGCGCTCCTGTTCGCGGCCTACACGGACATCAAAGAGAGTCAGCAGGTTCTCGACTATGACGACCTGCTGCTGTTCTGGCATGGTCTGCTGGCCGACCCCGTGGCGGGGCAGCGTGTGCGTGGCCGGTTCGACCACGTTTTAGTTGATGAGTACCAAGACACCAACGCCTTGCAGGCCGATATAGTGGCCCTGCTGCGCCCGGACTCGACGGGCATCACGGCAGTGGGAGATGACGCTCAGGCGATCTACGGGTTCCGAGCCGCTACCGTGCGCAACATCCTCGACTTCGCGTCCCGCCACCCCCAAGCCGACGTGCTCACCCTCACACGCAACTACCGCTCGACCGCCGCGATCCTTGACGCCACCAATGCCATCATCGCCGAGTCGACAGAACGCCACGTGAAGGACCTGTGGACCACTCACTCCGGCGGCGGACGTCCGTCCATCGTCAGCTGCCGAGACGAAGCCGAGCAGACCACCTGGATCGCCGACCGCGTGCTCGAGCACCGCGAGCAGGGCGCAGCGCTCAAGGACCAAGCCGTGCTGTTTCGAGCACAGCACCATTCGCTGGACCTTGAGATGGAGCTCTCACGCCGTCAGATCCCGTACCGCAAGTACGGCGGACTCAAGTTCGCCGAGACCGCCCACGTCAAAGACCTCGTCGCGTTCTTGCGCCTGGCCGAGAACCCCAGGGATTCGATGGCCGCGCTCCGTGTACTGGGGCTGCTTCCCGGCATCGGCCCCAAGACGGGATCGGCACTCTCGGACGTGTTGGCGCAGGGTTGCGGCAACCTCGACGTCTGGTCAGAGGCTACCGTGCCCGAGCCCACAAGGGCGATCTGGCCGACGTTCGTCTCGCTCCTGCGTTGGCTCACCGCCACCAGCGGAGACGTGCCCGCACAAGTCCATGCCGTGCGCGCCTTTTATGCACCGCTCCTTCAGGAGCGCTTCGACAACAGCGCCGGCCGGCTGGCAGATCTCGAGCAGATTGAGAGCGTCGCGAACCGTTGCGAGAACCGTGCCGCGCTGCTCACCGATCTCGTACTCGATCCACCGGCATGGACGGGCGAACTCGCAGGCCCCCCGCTTCTCGACGAGGACTGGCTCGTGCTCTCTACCATGCACTCCGCCAAGGGGCTGGAGTTTGATACCGTCTACGTCATCCACGCGGCGGACGGCAACATCCCCAGCGACATGGCCACCGGTTCTGCCGAGGAGATCGAGGAGGAGCGCCGGCTGTTCTACGTCGCGTGCACACGGGCCAAGCGCCACCTCTACGTGACGCACCCCCTGCGCTACTACAAGGCCGGCAACCCGATGACCGACACGTATGGATATGCGCAGCGGACGCGCTTCGTCACCGATGCGGTGCTGCCCGGCTTCATCGAGGTCCCCGCAGTCGCGCTCACTGAGAACAGTGCAGCCGAGGAAGCCGGTCTCCCCCACTCCACCACGAGCAGTGCCGCCATCAGAGACGGTGTCCGCAGGCTGTGGGGATGATCGCACGCGTCAGTCGTCGCGATGGTTGCACCCACGAGGATGATTCGAGATGTAGTCGACAGCTTCGCTGCTTGAATCGGTGAAGTGAATAAGCTCCAGGTCCTCCGGGGCGATAGTGCGCGCTGGAACAAGGCTGTCAGTCAAAAACTCCCTGAGCGGCTGCCAGTAGTCCAAACCCATGCACACAAGCGGGAACGGGTCGATCTTTCCCGTCTGCATCAGCGTCAGAGTCTCGAAGATCTCATCGAGTGTCCCGAAGCCGCCTGGCATGACCACGAACGAGCACGAGAACTTGACAAGCATCACCTTGCGCACGAAGAAGTGCTCGAACTCCACGTACTTGTCGAGATAGGCGTTGAGCTTCTGTTCCGAGGGCAGATGGATGTTTGCCCCGATCGACAGACCGCCTGCCTCCTTGCAGCCGCGGTTGGCGGCCTCCATGACTCCAGGGCCAGCCCCCGTCATGACGGCAAAGCCCTGCTCGGCAAGGCGCCTACCCAGGTTTCGCGCGAGTTCGTAGTACGGGTGGTCCTCGCCGAACCGGGCCGAACCGAAGACGGTGACGACCGGCCTGTCGATATCGAGCAGTTCGAGCCCGCGCAGGAACTCAAGGAATACCCGCACCGCGCTCTCGACATCATCGCCACGTTGACGACCGTGCTCAAGAAACGAGCTCTCGGCACCTTTCAGCTGGCGCAGAACCGAATCATCAGGAAGCTGGTTGCGGCGTTCGTCCATGTGGCTCACATCTCCACGATGACTTTGACCGACTGAGCCGCATCCGCGACCAGTTTGAACCCCTCGGCGATCCGCTCGAGCGGAAGCCGGTGGGTGACCAGATCGTCGACCCTCACGCGCCCCGCGGCAATGAGGTCGAGCGCAGTCGAGAGATCCCCGGGGGCCGCTCCGTAGGCGGTGCGGATCGTGATCTCTCTTCGCCAGAGCTCGTTGAGGGGCATCGGGTGGTTCTCGCCGGGAGCAGGGACGGCGAACACCACGAGCGTCGCGCCGTTTTCCAAGCAGGCGATGCCCTGGTCGATGGCCGACGAGGCACCGGTAGACAAGATCACAAGGTCCGCCAGGTTTCCGTCGTTGGCTGTTCGGATGAGATCAGGGAGCATATCGCCAGCGGCGAGGGCATCGAACGCAGCTGTTGCTCCGCTCTTGCGCGCCCAGTCCAGACGGTACTCGCTGACGTCAGTGGCGAAGATTCTGCCGGCGCCCAGCGCCGCAGCGAGCCGGATATGGAGCAGCCCAGAGATACCACTGCCCATCACCAGAACCGTCGAGCCGGCGCGCACTCCCGCGCGGGTCTGCGCTCGCACCACGCAACCCAGAGGCTCGATGAACGTCCCCGCCTCGTAGCTCACGGACTCCGGCAGCACGAGTATGCCGCGATCCGTCTGCAACTCGGGGACGCGCACGTACTCAGCGAACCCGCCTGGGTCGAAGTTCGTGGTGTGCAGAGTGTCACACGCCGTGTGAAACCCGGACAGGCAGAGGGGGCAGGCGTTGCAGGGAACATGGTGAGATGCGGTGACTCGATCGCCTGCCTTCACCTTGGTGACGCCTGCACCGACCTCGACGATCTCTCCTGCAACCTCGTGCCCTAACACAACCGGCGCCTTGGGCACGCGATACCACTCGAGCACGTCCGACCCGCAGATGCCGGAAGCGTGCACGCGCATGAGCACCTCTCCGGGCCCGATGGCCGGAACGGTGCGTTGCTCAACGCGAACATCCGCGTTGTTGTAGTAGACGCCGGCACGCATGGTTTCGGGCACGCGTTCGCTCCTTGACCCTCGTCAGATCTTGCGAGAGTCGTCCGCAGCCACGGCGGCCGCGCCCACGCCCGGCCCCGTGACCCCTGTGGCGGTCTTTTCGTCCCTGTAGACGGCGTAGGCATCCTCAACGGATGCGTTACCGTGTACGACGGCCTTCACGGCCTTGATCATGCCGATAGGGCTGTCGGACTGGAAGATGTTGCGACCCATGTCTACGCCCGCGGCGCCGCCTGCCATCGCCTGAGCGGTCATCTCGAGCGCCTCGCGCTCGGGCAACTTCTTGCCACCGGCCATCACGACAGGCACCGGACAGGTCCCGGTCACGCGCTCGAAGTCCTCGCAGAAGTAGGTCTTGACGATGTGAGCGCCGGTTTCCGCGCCGATGCGCGATGCGAGCGCAAGGTAGCGCGCGTCGCGAACCATGTCCTTACCCACCGCCGTCACCGCTATGACCGGAATGCCGTAGCGCTCGCCCTCATCGACCAGCCTGCCCAGATTGGCGATCGTCTGGTGCTGGTGAGGCGATCCCACGAATATCGAAAGCGCCATGCCCGCCGCGTTCAGGCGGATACACTCCTCGGTGCTCGTGATGATCGTCTCGTTGGAGAGATCCTCTTCGAGCACGCTGTTCCCGCCGGAGACACGCAGCACGATGGGCGTGTCAACGCTGCTCGAGATGTCGTTGCGCAGCACACCGCGAGTGAGCATCAGCGTGTCCGCGTGCGGCGCAAGCGGCATGATCGAGTTGCAGCACCGCTCAAGACCGGTTGTGGGTCCCAAGAAGTAGCCGTGATCGACCGCGAGCATGACCGTGCGCCCATCCGCTGGCTTGAGTATTCGGGACAGGCGGTTCTCGAGACCCCATGACATGGCGAGCGACCCTCTTTCAACGTGGTTGCGCTGTGCCGTTCCATGCTAGCAGAGACGGCACGGGCGAGGCGCAGTCCCCGAGGCCGCTACAGCACCCGCAAACCGGTGCCGTCGCGTAGATCGAGGATGTGACACGACTCCTCGAGCACGCCGACGAATCCCCATGCCTCCCACAACGTCTCCCCGACGGCAAACGGGCCGTGCGTGCGCAAGACCGCGATCGGCACCGACCTCAGTGCCTCGGCGAGCAACTCCGCTGCCTCGGCCGAGCCGATCTTCTCGGCAGGAACGAGCACGGGGACCGCTTCACCTAACACGCAGGCCGCCTCGGAGTCGAGCGGGCGGATCTCATCGTCCACGAGCGAGCGGAACATCGTGTGGGGCGGATGCGCATGGCAGATCGCCAGCGCATCAGTGGCGTGGTACACCGCACGGTGCACCACGAGCTCACGACTGCATCCTTCGTCGCTCGGTCCTGGCTCCATCCCGGTCATGATGAGGTCCGATGGCTCCAGCCGCGAGAGCATCGAACCGGAGCGCGTGATGATGATTCGATCGCCTTGGCGAACCGACAGGTTACCGTGGCGAGCGGTGACAGAACCAGCCAGAAACAGGTCGCGACCGACTTCGCGGAACAGTTCGTACATCAGACACCCTTCTTCTTGAACGGCGCGCCTGCCATCAGACTGGTCAGCCTGGGTATCGGGCCATAGCCGAAAACGACGACCAACGCGATTGTCGTGAGAAGTACCGCTGCAACAGTGCCTGCGAAGATGTCGGTCACCTCATAGAACTTGATGTTGCGGACGACCAGCGCGTGCCATGCGTATACCGAGAGGGTCGTCACGCCCAATACGGTCAGGACCGACGTGCGGCGGGGCACCAGCTGCAGAAAGGCCGCAACGAGAACACCGCCCAGCAAGAGCAGGCCCAGTCTGATGACTCCTGCCGGGGCGCCCGTCAGATGCAAACCGCGATACGGGCCGCGCCCTAAGAGCACCTCAGGACCGACCCTGAGACCCCCCATGAGCAGTGCTGCCAGCACGGTTCCAAAGACCGCAAACGCCGCAACACGCGTCCACCACGTCCGCGGCAGCGACCACCCCATCTGCTTTGCCCGATACCCCGCAACGTAGAAGGGCAGAAACGTCAGCGTGCGGGCGATCGCTATCCACTCGCCGTCCTTGACCACGTATCCAGAGGCAGCCGAGATCAAACCCGCTGCCACAATCGACGCGAGCGCCGCCCCCGCGCCCTTTCCCAAGGCGAAGAACGGCAGCAGTACTCGCCACCAGACCATCGCGAGCAGGAACCAGAGCGCGAACATCGGATCGAAGAGCACCCAGTCGAGCCGCCACGGCCGGTCGAAGAAGACGTAGCCCCACGTGTAGTTGATTACGTTGAAGCACAGGTAGAGCCACACGATCTTGCCCAATGACCGCGCGCCCTCCTCGGTGAACTCATAGGGCTTGGAGAGCATACCGGTGACGAAGATGAAGGCCGGCATGTGGAAGAGCAGAATGAGCAGGTACACAGAGTGGGCCGGTTGTTGGCGTGCGACCTGGATCGAGAACAGGTGTGTGAAGACCACCAGTATGATCAGCCCTGCTTTTGCGTTATCGAGGCATGCTGAACGCTCGTGCGCGACAACACCGTTGGGTGAGTTCGTCGTCGTGCTCATGCGGCCGGATGTCTCTGAGTCATGCAACCTACTCGCAGGGGGCGTCGGGGTGCTCTCGTTGCTGGTACTCGAGCGCGCGGGCAAGTCGGTAGAAATCGCTGTCCTTGCGAATGAAGCGGATGCGCGTCTTGAACGTCTCGGGATCGATCAGCTCGCCAAACGGCACGTACTTCAGATCCAGTTGATCCTGCACGCTGACCATGACTCCGGTGAGACCCTCCTCGGCAATCGCCCGATAGGCACCAACACCCAGTTGGCTTCCCAACATGACGTCGAAGGCCCCTGGTTCAGCGCACCGGGTCTCATAGCCGATCTGCTTCGCGCGGATCTTGCGTGGGATTCCGGTGCGGCGCTCGAACTCCCGCTCGATAGCACCCGCTAGGTGTTCGCCGATACGCACACTGCCCAGTATCGAGTTGCCGTGCTCGTCGGCCGCCGCCGGCCGCTGGGCCTCCGAGAGCAGTTCCGCGAGACCTTCCGCAATGCAGATGACCCCGTACTCCCGGCCGTCCTCAGCGCGCGAGATCATCAGGTCGACCAGCTCGCTCGCGACCAACTCGGCATCGAACTCGCCGTCGAAGTCCTCGACTGACATCATGCGCGTCGCCTCGCCCGCGATGCCGGCCGCGTAGGTGAGCCAGCCCGCCTTGCGTCCCATGATCTCGAGCACGTACCACGCTTTGGTGGAGCGCGCGTCCGCGCCGATGTTGCGAATCGTCTTGGCCGCGTAGTGCGCCGCCGACGTGAAGCCGAACGTCCAGTCGATCCCGTAGTAGTCGTTGTCAATCGTCTTAGGTAGATGAACGAGTCGGATTCTACGGAGCTCAGGCATCAGCTCCTGCATCTGGTAGAGGTAGTTGGCGGTCTTGAGGGTGTCATCGCCACCGATGGAGATGAGCGCATCGATCTCGTAGTACGCAAGCGCTTCGTAGACCGCCAGCAGCTTGCCGTTTTTCTCGGGATCCACGAGGTCACAAAGCGCCCTGACCTGCTTGCCCGGGTTGGCGCGCGAGGTTCGCAAGATGATGTCTTTGCGCGTACGGATGCCTGAGACCGTGTCACGACTGAGGCACAGATAGTCTCGCCCCTCAACGAGCGGAGCATCGCAACTGAACCGCTCAAGGTCCTCGTAGCCATCCAAGAACCCGAACACCTGAATACCAACGTTGAGAAACGAGATGGCCGCTGCCGATATGACCGCGTTGGCTGCCGGCGCCGGACCCCCGGAGAAGAGCATGCCTACGCGGCGAACCGGGCTAGTGGTGCTCATGGAGTACCTCCGCTATGGCGTACCGAACCGGGGTCCGGCGATCAGGGCGCATACGCACCCATCGCCCGAAGGCGCTCGTAGCGCGCTGCCACCAACTCATGTGTATCGATACCCGAAAGTTCGTCCAGCGCACGCTTGAGGGCATCGCCCACCTCGAAGAAGACTGCAGCGGCGTCGTGATGCGCACCTCCCAGCGGCTCAGGTACCACCTCGTCGATGATGCCTAGGCCGAGCAGATCGCCCGCAGTGAGCTTGAGACAGGCGGCCGCCGTGGGTGCCTGTGCTGAGTCCCGATACAGAATCGATGCGCAGGCCTCGGGGCTGATCACCGAATAGTAGGAGTTCTCGAGCATGATGATGCGATTCCCGAACCCGATGGCCAGTGCGCCACCGCTTCCGCCTTCGCCGATGCCCACAGCGACAACGGGCACGCGTACCGCCGAGAGCGTCGCCAGCGACTCGGCAATCGCCCATGCCTGCCCGCGCTCCTCGGCCTCGATGCCCGGGAAGGCGCCGGCCGTGTCCAGAAAACTCACGATGGGCAGACCGAACTTGTCCGCCAGCTTCATGACGCGCATGGCCTTGCGAAAGCCCTCGGGGTGCGGCGAACCGAAGTTGCGGCGCACGTTGGACTTGGTGTCTGTCCCCTTACGATGACCCAGCACGGCGACCTTTCGACCTTGGAAGGTGGCAAGACCGGTGAACATCGCCTCGTCATCGCCGAACACGCGATCACCGTGCAACTCGACCATGTCGTCGAAGAGTGCAGCGAGGTAGTGTTCGGTCTTGGGCCGTGCCGGATGACGTGCGATCTGTACCCGGTCCCATGGGCCCAGGTCGCGATAGGTCTTCTCATGAAGTACTTCAAGCTGAGCTGCGATCGACTCTATTTCACTTGCGAGCTCAGGGTTTGCCGAGACATCCATAGCGCGCAGCGCTGCAAGCTTGTCCTCGAGTTCGAACAGCGGGCGCTCGAACTCCATCACATGACGGCGAGTCATCTAGCGCTCACCCGCTCTCACGCAGGGAGTCAGGTAGCCCAGCAACAGAGCGATTCGGGCCTTCAGCTGCCCTCGCGGGACAACCTCGTCGATCAGCCCATGCTCGAGCATGAACTCGGCCGTCTGGAATCCCTTGGGCAGCTTCTGACGGATGGTCTGCTCGATGATCCGCGGGCCAGTGAAGCCGATAGCTGCACCGGGCTCGGCGAGAATCACGTCCGCCAACACCGGGAACGACGCCGTCACGCCCCCGTACGTAGGGTTTCCCAGCACCGACACGTAGGGCAGACCCGCATCCATGTGGCGCTGGACAGCCGCACTGGTCTTGGCCATCTGCATCAGCGAGAACATGCCCTCTTGCATGCGCGCGCCACCTGATGCGGTAACCATCACGATGGGAAGCCGCCGCTCAGTGGCGAGCTCGAATGCGCGTGCGATCCTCTCACCCACCACCGAGCCCATGGAAGCGCCGATGAACCGGAAGTCCATCACGCCCAGCACCAGGGGCATTCCGTCGATGGTAGCCGTGCCCGTGACGACGGCTTCGTTCAGCCCGCTCTTGGCCCGACCGCCCTCAAGCGACTCGGCGTACGACTTCGCTGCGACGAACGCCAGCGGATCCGCAGGCTCAAGCTGGTTCTCGGTCTCACTGAACGAGTCCTCATCGGCAAGCATCTCGATACGCTGTGGTGCGGTGACATCCATATGGTGACCGCAGTTCATGCAGACCCGGTGGTTCTCGAGCAGATCGCCCTCATAGATCGTCTTGTGGCAACTGTCGCACTTGATCCACACGCCGTCCGGCACCTCTGAGGCGGATGCGGGGGCAGCATCGGAGACGCGCGTGTAACGTCGGGCCTCTCTGGCCGAGAACCAATCCGAGATCGGCATACGTTCCTCCGCGGCCTAGACCGCGTAGTCCTTGTCGCCCTTGAACACGGCTACGGCGTCCTCGACGCTCCAGTCGCCCAGCGTGATGGCGCTGATGGCCTTCGTCAGGCGCACGGCCTCGTCCAAAGAGCGCTGATGAATGTTGCGCCCCGTCGCGTTGCCTGATGCGCCGCCCACGTGGATCTGGTCCCACAGCTGCTGCAAAAAGACGTCGGCATCGACTGTCGAACCGCCCGCGCACACAAGGCCGGTGCGGCCCGACGCGCTCGCTGCTTCCTTGAGCTTGTCCGCCGAGGAACCTGCGTCGTCGCCTTTGGGTGGATTGACCTTCACAAAGTCGGCGCCCAGGCACAGTGCCGCACCGGCAGCGCCTGCAATCAGCTGCGCATCCTTCTCGTTGGCTACCGCCTTACCGCGCGGATACATCCACAGCACGACGATGAGCCCGTTGGCGTGCGCATCAGCGATGAGCTGGCCGGCCTCAGCCAGCATCTGCGACTCGTACTCGCTGCCAAGGTAGATCGTGTAGCCGATTCCCACGACGTTCACGCCGTTGTCACGCAAATCCAAAACGGTCTCGATGCCGTAGAGCTGCGGGGAATACGGATCGTCTTGGTGTTTGGCCGGATCCTGGCTCGTCTTGATGAGATGGGTTTTGGAGTTCATCTTCACCAGGTAGTTGATCTCCGGGTAGTCGGCAGCATAGGCGGCGATGAGGCCGCGCTGACCGGCGAGGATGCCGCACACGCCTTCGGACCCTATGCGGAAGAGGTGCTCCGGCTCAGCGTCAGACGCGTCGATACCGGCACCGAAGAAGTCATCATTCAAATGTTCGATCTTCTGATCGCATGCGAACAGCATGAGTCGCCCTGTGCCCCGGGTCGCTTTCAGGTAGCTATCGATGTAGGTGTCGCGTGCCTCGGCTGAGACGTCTGCCGGGACGCGGACCTGGTCGCGGGTGATGCTCGGCATGGATACCCCTTCCTTTCGTGAATCTAGACTTGAATGGCGGCCACGACGGGCCGCCTGAGAACACCGCTGTTCAGGTTATTCCATCGCGGGCATGTGCGCTACCGCCTTGTGCCCACTGAAACACCACACAACAGACGGCGCCCAAGCTCGACCGACGTCACGCGCTCACTTAGACTGTGTACATACCCGATACAGCTGCAGGGAGTTCGACATGAAGCGATCGCTCTTGATTCTGTTGTTCGTATCCGCATTGATGCTTGCACTCGTCGGCTGCGGCGGCTCACCGAAGGACACGCCTGCTGACACGGCGAAAGAGACCCCCGCGAAGGCAATCATCGCTGATGAAAGGATCGTCGGCGCGTGGGAAGGCAAGGACGGAAACGTCGAGTTCAAGGACGATGGCAAGGTCGTGCTCGACGACGGCACCGAGCTCCCGTTCGCGATGCCCAGCTCCGAGCAGCTCGAGATCACGTTTCCCGCAGGCCCGCAGAAGTTCGGCGTGAAGTGGGAAGGCGACGACCGTCACGGGATTGTCTCGAAGGACAGCACGGACACCGCGACGTATTGGTACGACCGCAAGAAATAGTGCGGCCTGACCGACCACCCGTACAAGCTCACTCGCCGAGAAGACCTCAGCCGAGTCGCTTGCGCATGGTCTGATGGGCGATGCCGGTGAGCTCGCTGATGAAGATCTCGCTCACCACCGCATAGCCCTGCTGCTCGTAGAACTCGATGGCCGAATCCCGCGCGTGGAGCATGATCTCCTCGGCGCCCTCTTGCGCGGCACGCCACTCGATCGCCGCCATGAGCGCGCTGCCCACTCCGCTGCACCGGCTAGCGGGCTCCACGGCGACCTGGCGCACCTGGCGCACCCGCTCGCCTTCAGCCGGCAGCAGCCTCGCCGTGCCCAGCAGTGTCTCATCGGCTGCGAGTGCGACAGCCGTCACCGAGCCTTCCTCGTGCTCGCGCCACGAGCCCTCACGCTCGACGCCGAAGTCCCGGTACATCAGGCGGTAGAGCAGGTCCGCGAGCTGCTCGGCACGCTCCCACTCGTTGGCATCGACGAAGTCGATCCACACACCGCCGGGCACGGGTCAGCCTCCATAGCGGTTGGTGATGGGCATCCGTCGGTCCTTTCCGAACGCCTTGGGAGTGATCTTGATCCCGGGTGCGCCTTGCCTGCGTTTGTACTCCGAACGGTCGGTCAGTGCGATCACCCGATCGACGACTTCGGCCGGGTAGCCTCCTGACACTATCTCGTCTCTGCTCTCGTCCTCCTCAACGTAGCGGGCAAGCACCGCATCAAGCACGTCGTAGGGAGGAAGCGAGTCCTGGTCGGTCTGGTCCGGACGCAGTTCGGCCGAGGGTGCCTTGTCGATGATCGCCTGCGGAATGACTGCGCCCCCGGGGCGTTCGTTGCGCCAGCGCGCAAGTTCGTAGACACGTGTCTTGAAGACGTCTTTGAGCGGAGCGTAGCCGCCCGCCATATCTCCGTACAGGGTGCTGTATCCCACCGAAAGCTCGCTCTTGTTGCCGGTCGCCAGCGTCAGCCAGCCGAACTTGTTGGACAGCGCCATCAGGAGCGTCCCGCGCACGCGTGCTTGCAGGTTCTCCTCGGCCACGCCGGGCTCGCTCCCCTCGAAACTCCCTGAGAGGGTCTCAAGCAACGCCGAGAAGGCCGGCTCGACACTCAACTCGCGGGTCTCGATCGCGAGCCCGTTGGCAAGCACGACCGAGTGATCGATACTACCCTCCGAGGAGAATCGACTGGGCATCATGACACCGTGCACGTGCTCCGCTCCCAGCGCGTCCACCGCCACCGCGGCCGTCAGCGCAGAGTCGATTCCGCCCGAGAGACCCAACACCACGTCTGCGAACCCGTTCTTCACCACGTAGTCTCGCAAACCCGTCACAAGCGCCGAGTAGACCTCCTCGCGCCCCTCCATCACCGGTGCGAGATCGGAGGATGCACCCAGTTTGGCGCCTGGGGTGAAGTCCGCAATGACCAGGTCCTCCTCGAACGCCGCGCCACGCGCGATCACGTCTCCCGAGGGCGAGATGATCACGCTGCGGCCGTCGAACACCAGCTCATCCTGACCGCCGACCAGATTGCAGTAGGCAAGCCACATCCGATTGTCTCGCGCACGGGCTCGCAGCATGTCCTCCCGCTCCGCTGCCTTGCCCGCATGAAAGGGCGAGGCGGAGATGTTGAGCAGAAGAGAAGCTCCGGCTTCGGCTGCCTCAGCCGCCAGCTCCGGCGTCCAGATGTCCTCGCAGATGGTGGTCGCGAACATCATGCCGCCCAGCTCAGTAAGCCCAGGGGCCTCGCCCTGCGCAAAGTAGCGGCGCTCGTCGAACACACCGTAGTTGGGCAGTCGGCGCTTGTGATAGACCTGCAGTACTCGGCTGTTGCCACACAGAGCGACCGCGTTGTAGAGCTGATCGCCCACGCGATCGACGAATCCCACCAGCGTAAAGTGCGCGCATACCGCCGAGACCTGTTCGAGCGCCATGAGGTTGTCTTCGACGAAGTGCTCCTTGAGTAGCAGATCCTCGGGAGGATACCCGGTGAGCACAAGTTCGGGAAACAGCGTGATCCCGGCGCCGGCCTCCTCGGTAGACTGAATGGCGCGCAGCACGCGCGCGGTATTGCCCTGGATATCTCCCACGGTCGAATTGATCTGCGCAAGCGCGACTCTCATGAAGTCTCACTCCTGTAGTGGTCTGTGTCCGGCAGACGACAAGACGCCCTGATACCCGAGTCTACCCGATGCGGTCACGCCCTAGCTGCCCGATCGGGCAGCTAGGCCTCCGGAAACTCGAAGCCATCGTCGAGGAGTGAAATGCACGCATCGACGACTTCGGCGTCGAACTTGACGCCGGCACCCGCCCGAATCTCATCGCGCGCCACACCGATGGCAAGCGCAGGTCGGTAGGGGCGATGGGTGGACATCGCCTCTACGACGTCGGCAACCATGACGATCTTGCTGCCCACAAGGATCTGATCGGCGCGCAGTCCACGGGGGTAGCCGGAGCCATCGCAGCGCTCGTGATGCTGGTACACGATCTCAGACACGACCTCATCGACCTGTGCACACGAGATGATGTCGTAACCCGTTTGCGCGTGGGTCTTAACGAGCTCGTACTCCAGACGGCTCAGCGCTTCTGGTTTCGTCAGTATCTCCGAAGGAATTGCCACCTTGCCAATGTCGTGGATCGCGGCAGCGATGGAGATGGCCTCCACCTCCTCGCTCGACATCCTGAGTCCCCGAGCGATCTCTGCTGATAGCGCTGCGACCCTGAGCTGATGTCCGGCGGTATAGGGATCCCGAACCTCAGTCGTGCGGCTGAGCACCGCTGTGACTGAGGCAAGCGTACTTTGCGTGTTCTTCAGCGCTCCCTCGCGGGCCGAGATAAGCGATTCCAGCTCTTCACGATACGCACCGAGCTCAGATTCCTTGCGTCGCTGTTCGGTTAGATCGTGGAACGTAGACTCGAACACGAGGCGGTCGTCCGCCACGAGCCGCGACGTACAGGCCTCCGCAATCCACGTTGAGCCATCCGCGCGCACCATGGTCAGCTTGTAAGGGCCAGTGATTTCCAGGCCGGAGCGCAACAGATCGAAAGATGCGTGCATCCCCGCAATCGAGTCGGGATGTACCAGACTGTCAATATCCATGCCCGTCATGCTCATGCGCGGCGGAAAACCGAAGTGCGCATGCGCCGCAGGATTGGCGATCACGATCCGGTTGTCGTGCAGTACCACAGGGTCAGAGAGATGGTCGAAGAGCTGCTTGAAGCGTTCCTGACTGGTGCGTAGCTCCACGGCCTCTCGAGCATACTCAAGAGCCCGCCTCACCGAGAAGGACAACCTCCCCAGACTGTCCTTGAGCAGGTAGTCAGCTGCGCCCCGCTCCAGCAGCGCGACGGCCTGCTCCTCGCTGACCGTTCCCGACACACAGATGAACGGTGCCTCGACGCCGGCTGCGATTGCTAGGTCAAGCGCACCAAGGGCGTTGAAGTCCGGCAAGGTGTAGTCCGCGATGATGAGTTCGAAGTCCCGCTGCTCGAGCAGCTCGCTGTACTCTTTTCGACTCGCTGCGACGTGCCAGACCAAGTCGAATCCGCTCTTCGAGAGCCTCTCTCGTAGGAGCTCTGCGTCTCGGGGATCGTCCTCTAGACACAGAACGCGAAGCGGCGTTGGATTCATTCACAAATCCCCGCTGCCGTGCCCCCCGGTAGCTCGTTCACGATGACCCAGAACTGCCCGACCATCTTGACGGCTGCGGCGAACTCGTTGAAATCCACCGGCTTGACGACGTAGGCGTTGACGCCCAGCGAGTAGCTGGCGATCAAATCGGATTCTTCTCGCGAAGAGGACAGGATGACAACCGGGAGGTACTTCAGATTCGCGTCCAGCCGTATCTCGCGCAGCACCTCGATCCCGTTCATGAGCGGCATCTTGATGTCGAGCAGGACAACTGCCGGGTCTCCGCCCCCGCGCAATTTGTACTCCCCCTCGTGGCGAAGATAGTCGAGGACTTCCACGCCGTTGTTCACAACCACGACCCTGTTTGCCAGTCCACCGTCCTCGAGCGCGCCAAGGGTAAGTTCGACGTCTCTGGGGTCGTCCTCGGCAAGAAGCACCGTACGAATATTCGGCTCCAACGCAATCACTCGCCCTTCGGAATCGAGAAGAAGAACGTCGCTCCGCCATCCGGCACGGCGTCGGCCCACACCAGGCCTCCATGCCGAACCACCGCGCGGCTCACGTTTGCCAGTCCTATACCCGTACCCTCAAAATCCTTATCACTGTGCAGGCGTTGAAACACCCCGAACAGCTTGCCGGCATACGCCATGTCAAAGCCTACGCCGTCATCGCTGACGAAGAATACGTCCTGACCCTGCTCCTCGCGATAGCCCACGCGGATATGCGCGATCTCTCGACCTCGCGAATACTTGACCGCATTGCCCAACAGGTTCGCCCAGACGAGCTCAAGCAGCGTCTTGTCGCCCCGCACGTGCGGCAGTTTGCCGATATCCCAAGCCACGCGGGCCGTCTCCGAGTTCGACGTGAGCATGGCGCGCGTTTCTGCCACCAGCGAATCCATATCGACGTCGACGAACTCCATCTCCGTACGCCCGGTGCGCGAGAGCTCGAGCAAATCGTCGATGAGATGTCCCATGCGATGCACCGCGCCAGAAATGGTGTCTAAGTAGTGCCTACCCTGCTTGTCGAGCTTGTCGCCCTCTCGCTCGACAAGCAGACTCACGAAGCCACTCACATGGCGCAAGGGCGCCCGCAAGTCGTGTGAGACGGAATAGGTGAATGCCTCGAGTTCGCGGTTGGCCTCCTCAAGAGCGGCCGTCCTCTCTATTACGAGCCGTGAGAGGTCCTCCTGGATCTGTCGAAGCTCAATCTCCGCCTCCTTGCGGCCTGTGATGTCCTGTATCACTCCGATCATGCCCTCGGGCTCGCCCGAGTCGCCAAACTCCAGCGTGCCCTGACCGTGAACCCACCGCGTGGCGCCGTCATTCTCACGAACGATGCGGTAGTCCAAGTCGAAGTCCCTGTGGTCTCGCAGCACGTCATCACGAAGGTGGCTCGCCACCATCTCACGGTCCTCCGGGTGCACAAGGGCGGCCCACTCCGCTGTAGAACGGGGGCGCTCATCGTCGAGACCGAACAGCTCGCACATCACGGGCGAGCCGGTCCATCGATCATGGGTGATATCCAACAGGTAGTGCCCCACCCTCGCCACCGATTGAGACACCCTGAGGTGGCTCTCGCTCTCCTGGAGTACCGCGAGCGCCGCCTTTCTGCTCGTGATGTCAAACATCGAGGTCAGGAGATAGTCGGGTTGCCCGTCCGCTGCACGCCTCAGAGACGCTGACACATCCGCCCAGATGGTTTCACCGTCCTTCCGGATGTATCGCTGCTCGCATCGACCTATATCCACCTCCCCTGCCAAGACGGACCGCAACATCTCACTCCGCGCGGCAAGGTCGTCAGGATGGGTCCACACCGGCCACGTCCCCCCGTCTTCAAGCTCCTCGCGGGCGTAACCCAACGTCCTCAGGAGTGCGTCGTTCACTTCAATCTCGCCCGACGGTCGGATCAGCGAGCTGCCGGTCGGGCTGTAATCGAACAGGTACCGGAACTTGTCCTCACTCTCACGGAGGGCCTCCCCCGCCTGGACAACCTCCGAGATATCCCTGATCACCTCAACGATCCCGATGAGGTCGCCTTCGGCGACCAAAGGCTGGACGTTCAGACTGCAGGTGATACTTGTACCATCGAGCCGGCGGTAGTCGACCTTCCTCGCGAAGCCCGCGGGTTCGTCCCGCACCTTCGTCAGAGAACACTCCGGGGTTCCGCAGCATGCGCACGTGAGTACGTCGAAACACTTCATCCCGATCACCGCAGCTTGTTCAAGACCCGCCAGATGGCCTAGTGCCGGGTTCGCGCGGGTCACGGTGAAGTCAAGGTCGATGACACATATGCCATCGGGGGAGACCGCGAAGACCTGCTCGATCTCATCGTGTGCGGCGCGCACGGACCGCTCAGCCTCCACCCGGTCGGTGATATCGCGAACGAAGGTTCGAACCCCCCCGTCGGGCATCCGCTGGGCACGAACCTCGGCCACGATCGGCGAACCGTCCTTGCGCAACAGGCGCCACATGAACGAAGGCGCCCCGCTCGTGACGAGGCTGTCAAAACGCGGAGCCGTTTCAGCGAAGTCGACAGCATCGATCAGGTCGGTCGGGGGCTTGGCCAGTATCTCTTCAACTGTATAGCCAAGCATCGCAGCCCCCGCTGGGTTCACCTCGATACACCGTCCCGTCTCGTCGAGACAGAAGATGCCATCGGGAGCTTGCTGGAACAGCGACCGGTAGCGCAGTTCGCCCGCACGAATCGCGACTTCGGCCGACAGCGCTTCAGTGATGTCGACCGCCGTCATCACAAAGGCGTCGGTCGCATCTGTCCGCACCCGGCGTGTGGACACGGACACGGCGAATTCCGTCCCATCCTTTCGCCGAAAGACGGTGTCAGCCTCAAACGGATCGGAACGCGTCTCACCTTCCATGACATCGAGGCCCCGCACCTGTTCGGCCTCGAACGCCGAATCGATGTCAGTGGGCGTCATCTCCCGCATCTCTTCGAGTGCATAGCCCAACTCCGACAGGGCGCTGGGACTGGCGTAGGTGAACCGCAACGTGTCGCCGTCGAGAATGAACATCTCGTTCGATGCACTGGCGAGCACCCCGAGAAACGCCGAGTGTTCTGGTTCAGCCTCTTCTCGCATGCGGCCCGCCGCAGCCTGGTGAGACCGCCGTGTAGCCGATACGCTCGCACCAACCGCTATGAGCGTGACCGCCACGATCGAGAAGACCCAAACGCGACCGGCCTCAACCTGTCCGAGCGCCATACTCGCGACGATGCTGATTGCGCCAACGACCACAAGGAAGGCAATCCACGTTGACCACGCAGGAAGACGGGCCAGCCGTGCTCGCACAGCATCGAGTACGACCTCCATTCGCTGCAAGTGGTCCCCTCCCCAGCGCCAACCGTTTCACCCTGAATGTACCCTGTCGCAAACAGAGCGATGTAGCACGACCGACGAGGCCACTAGGGCGGGTACTGTACTCCTCGGCTCTTCGCGCTCGCAGGGCGCATTGGCAACACGAGTGTCACGACCGTCCCCTCGCCATCGTTATCCTCCAAAGTGAGCGAACCACCAAGGGCCTCTGCGAGCCGTCGAGAGATCGCCAGGCCGAGACCCGTACCTTCCACCGGAGGCCCAGCCGCTGCGGTTCTCTCTCTGGTGAACTCGCCGAACACGGCCTCTCGGAAGGCGGGTGACACCCCACGGCCGGTGTCGGCGACCCGCACGGCCATGAATCCGCGCTGCGGCTCGATGACAGAGATGCACACACTTCCCTCGTCCGTGAACTTCACGGCGTTGCCAACCAGGTTCTGGAGTATCTGCCGCAGCCGAACCGGGTCTGACACGGGGATCGGAATCGGTTCGGGCATCTCCACCCGCAGCGCAAGGTTCTTCTCCGCCGCGGGGAGGCGTGCCATGCCGACGCATTCTTCGAGAATCGCCGAGAGGTCCACGGGCGAGAACGTCAGGGTGAGTGCTCCGGCCTCGATAAGTGACAGATCAAGAATCGCGTTTGCGAGCACTGAAAGATGGTTACCCGCATTGTGAATCGCTACAACGCTGCTCATCTGCTGCTCAGTAAGCGGACCGAGGCGACCATCGAGCATCAGTTCCGAAAAGCCAACGATCGCCGCCAACGGGGTCTTGAAATCGTGGCCCATCGATCGAATGAATGCGGCCTGAGCAAGCGAGGTTGACTCGAACGCGTCCTTGGCGGTGTGCGAACGATACTCTGCGACTTCGCGCTGAACAGCGGGAGCTAAGCGCAGAAGCGACGCCTTGGAAATATAGTCGTTCGCGCCAGCACGCATTGCCTCAACTGCAACCGACTCAGCAATCGCGCCAGACACAATGATGAAGGGCACAACGCGGTCGCGTGAGCGGACAATTCGCAACGCATCGAGCCCGCTGAAGCCGGGCATCGAGTAGTCTGAGATGATCACGTCCCAGCGTCTGGAGTCGAGTGCTTCTTCCAGCCTCTCGGGAGTCCAGACTCGCTCATGTTCGATCTCGAGCCCCGCGCGCGAAAGCTCCGCGATGAGCAGCTGTGTGTCAAGATCCGAGTCCTCAACCAGGAGCACATTCAGTGTCTCTGTAGCGTGTTGCTCCAACTGAGCACCTATCCCGCGGTCATCGGCACTAGCTGTCCAGTGTGGTGAGGCCTTCTCGGAGGGCATAGCGGACCAAGTCCGCAACCGAGTTGGCCCCTGTCTTCTCCATGACCCTGCGCCGATGAGTCTCCACCGTCTTGATGCTCAAATAGAGTCGGTCGGCGATCTGCCGTGTCGTGAACCCCTCTGCGACCAGCTGAAGTACCTCGCGTTCGCGTGGTGTGAGAGGCGTCGCAATCTCGCCGTGGAGCCGAGGCATCCGTCCCAGCGCCTGGTCCACCACGGCCGCCTGAATGCTCGGGCTGAGAAACACGCCCCCGTCCAACACGACGGACAGGGCTTGCTCCAGTTCGTCGAACCCCGCGTCTTTGACCACATAGCCCGAGACGCCGGCTTCGAGCGCATCAGATATGTATCGTTGCTCAGTGTGCATGGACAGAGCGATGACGCGAGTTTCCGGGCACGACTCCCTGATCTGACGGGATGCTTCGACTCCGTTCATCTGGGGCATGCCCAAGTCCATGAGGATGACATCCGGTCGCAGCTCGAAACACTTGAGAACCGCTTCCGACCCATCGCACGCTTCACCGACCACCTCGTATGATGTGCCTGTCGTGATGCGTACTCGCAGCAGGTCACGCAACATCGCGTGGTCATCGGCGATTATGATCCTAATCGGCATGCTTCCCCCGACCCGCCCTACGATGCTCTCGACCCTGCATGTCCCCAACGCGCTGCGCCGCTTCCTGCGCGTCTCGATTCTCCCACACAACGGAAGTGGCCGCACAACAAGCGTCCTACGCTGATCCGTGCGTCCGGCGGTCCGGCGTGCGTCTGTTGCTCTGTTTGTGCCCCGCGGTGGCACCACATTCGCTCAGTTCGGGCTGGCCCCCCCGCGCCGCCTGCAACAACTACTCGCAAGCGGGGGGGCGCCCTCAGGGTACCGACGGGCGCAGAAGCCTGCACGGCCCCTGGGCGGCACGTAACCTGTCGAAAGGCACCGCGTGAAGGTAAGAGTACTGGTCCCCAGCATGCGCGCTCTGATGAGCGCAGCCCTCGTAGTCGCCTTCATGGCGACACTTTCATTCTCGGCACCGGAACCAGCCGGAGCCATCACCCGAGACAAGGTCATCAAGCGCAGCAGCGTATGGGTCAAGAAGAGAGTCCCCTACAGCCAGAGGCGCACCTACAAGGGCTATCGACGCGACTGCTCCGGTTTCGTATCCATGTCCTGGAAGCTCGGCCGCTCCTATACCACCCGCACGATTGCCTCACGCGCCAAGCGTATCAAGGTCAAGTCGCTCAAACCGGGCGACGCCGTGCTCGTTCCCGGGCACGTGAGCATCTTCGCGGGATGGAAGAGCAAGAAGGCACGCACCTACTGGGCGATGGAGCAGACCACCTGGGGTAGCCATGCGAAGAAGCGTGTGCGCACAATCCCCCGCCGAGCCAAAGCGCTGCGCTACAAGAAGCTCACGCCCGTCGCGCGAAAAGCACCGATGAGCTAGCACCCCGCCTATCTCGCAGTATGCACCGCCTCCGCAAGCTTTCCACAGAGGCCTTCGAGCTGCTCGATGTCGTGTTGCCGGCGAACAAGCGCCGAGCCAACCACCACTCCGTCGGCCACCGCTGCGACTAATGCGGCCTGCTCGGCTGTCGAGACTCCAAAGCCCACGGCGACCGGTAGTCCTGTGCTCGCCTTGACCCGGGCCACCAGCTCGGCCAGTTCCACGGGCAGCTCAGAACGCTCACCGGTGACGCCGGTGGTCGACACGCAGTAGACGAACCCTCGCGACATCTCCCCCACCTTGGTCAGCCGCTCCGGCGTGGAGGTGGGAGCCGCAAGGAACACCGTGTCGATCCCGGCGGACACCGAGAGCCACAGGGACGCCATGTCCGGAGGCAGATCGGGCACGATAACCCCACTGATACCGGCAGTCCGCATCGACTCTGCGGCCTTGGGTAGGCCCGTGCGCATGAGCGGGTTGAGGTAGGTCATCAAGGCGAGGGGCGGCGCATCGTCGTCCAGCTCACCGAGAAACTCGGCTGCCAAGCCGATCGTTTCCGCAAGCCCGAAGCCCCCGGGGTTCGCGGAGCGCGCGGTCTGGGCCGCGTCACGGATGACCGGTCCGTCAGCAAGGGGATCGGCATAAGGCACGCCCAGCTCGATCAGATCGGCTCCCCCGCGCACGAGGGCATGCAGAGCTTCGAGCGAGCCGGCGCGGTCCGGATAGCCTGCCATCACGTAGGCGACGAGTGCCGGTCTTCCCTGCGCGAACGCGCGCCCGAGCCCGTCACTCAACTCCGAGCCCCGCCTCGCGCACGATATCGATGTCCTTGTCCCCGCGGCCCGAAAGCGTCAACACGACCGTTGCCGCCGACCCGAGCTTCTCGGCCAGGCGCGGTAGCATCGCGAGTGCATGGCTGCTCTCGATGGCAGGGATGATGCCCTCTGTCTTACACAGCAGGTCGAAGGCGACGAGCGCCTCTGCGTCGGTGACCGGCTCGTAGATGACTGTGCCCTCGTCTTTGAAGTACGCGTGTTCGGGGCCCACGCCCGGGTAGTCGAGGCCTGCCGAGATCGAATAGGCCTCCAGCGGGTTGCCAGCGTCGTCTTGAAGCAGGTAGCTGTAGAAGCCGTGCATGACTCCGGGTGACCCCAATGTCATCGAGGCTCCGGTCTGATCCGTGTCGATGCCCTTACCTGCGGCCTCCGCGCCCACGAGCAGAGGTGACCCGAATACTCCCCCACTCAAGACGAATGGGTAGAACGTGCCGATGGCATTGCTGCCACCGCCCACACAGGCCACGACAGCGTCGACGCTCTTGACGCCGCGGCCCCGCAGCTGATCGATCATCTCAAGTCCGATGACACTCTGGAAGTCCCGCACCATGAGCGGGTACGGATGGGGACCCACGGCGCTTCCCAGAACGTAGAACGTGTCCTCGACCCGCTCGACCCAGTGGCGAAGCGCTGCGGTCACAGCATCCGCGAGGGTGCCGGAGCCTTCGTCAACCGGGATGACCTCGGCTCCCAGTAGCCGCATCTTGTACACGTTGAGGGACTGGCGTCGTATGTCCTCAACGCCCATGAATACGGCGCACTCCAAGCCCATCAGGGCGGCTGTGGTTGCAGTCGCCACGCCATGTTGTCCGGCGCCCGTTTCGGCAATCACCCGCTTCTTGCCCATGCGCTTCGCCAGCAGACACTGCCCCAGCGTGTTGTTGATCTTGTGCGCCCCGGTGTGACACAGATCCTCGCGCTTGAGAAATACGGTGCCCAGTCCGACGGCCTTCGCCAGTCGCCGCGCTTCGTAGAGCGGCGTGGGCCGACCGACATAGTTGACCCACAGGTCGGCCAGTTCGTCTTGGAATACCGAGTCGTTGGATGCGGCCTCGAACGCCGCTGTCAGTTCCAGTAGCGCCGGCATGACCGTCTCGGGGACGAAACGACCCCCGTAGGGACCGAAGAATCCGTTCTCGTCGGGCCCGCTGTACACCTCATCGAGACGCGGGAACATGGTGCTCATCGATACACCTCCTGGTCGACTGCGCGCACGGCAGCGCAGAATGCGGCAATCAAATCGGGATCCTTGAGCCCGGGCGCAACCTCGACGCCGGATGACACATCCACGGCGAACGGGTGCATGGCTCGCACCGCTTCTGCGACGTTGGATGAGGTGAGGCCCCCCGCGACAAAGAGAGAAGCCCGGCCGGGGGACTCGCCAACGTCGTGCCAGGCGAAAGTCTTTGCGGTACCGCCCGCTTTGTGAGGTGAGTACGTGTCGAGTAGCTGGGCGGCGGCGTGCCCCCGGTAGGGCTCTAGCACCGTCCAAGCGAAATCTGTACCAACCTTAAACGCTTTGATCACCGGAACTGAGATCGCCGAGCAGAACTCGGGTGTCTCGCTACCGCACAGCTGCACCGCCGACAGCTTCGCCACCCGCACTGCCAGCTCGATCTCATCGGCCGGTGCATCAACAAACACACCCACCCGCGCCACCGGAGGCGCCGCAGCAGCTGCAAGCACAGCGGCCCGCTCCATAGTCACTCGCCGCGTCGATTCCGCGAACACCAGCCCGATGGCGTCAGCCCCCGCATCGACCGCCGCAAGCACATCCTCAACGCGAGTGAGCCCACATATCTTGATTCGAGTACGCATCTCAGAGGTTTCCCCTGTCATGGAGTGGGCTGCGCCGGAGTTGCATGGTGGCAGCGGTCTTGAGGATCGGGAGAGGGACGCCGGTGGCCCGAAGCGAAACACCCCGCAGGCGGGTCTGCTGCATCGCAGCAGACC
>JBBREQ010000017.1:0-32824 GCA_038202795.1 Coriobacteriia bacterium
TGGCGTCTGCGTGAGGGCGTCCCTGGCACGGTCATGCCACAGTGGGAGCTGTCACTTTCTGAGTTGGAGACCTGGCAGGTGATCGCGTTCATCCAAGGTGCCTACATGGACATGGTCCCGCACTTCACCGATGAGGGCGAAATGCCAGCGGCGTACCGCGACGCGAAACAGCCTGCCGACGAGTCTGTCGACACCCTTGTGGCCGGCAAGGCGATCTTCATCATGAACTGCTCATTCTGCCACGGCTACGGCGGAGCGGGCGACGGCCCGGACGCGCTGGGTCTGCAGCCGGCGGCGCCAAGCTTCCTCGATACCGCGACCTACGCGGACTGGACGCCGCAGGACTACTACTGGCGCATAAGCGAGTCCATCCCCATGCGGGCGATGCCCCAGTGGAAATACCTGTTCGACGAGGACCAGCGCTGGGCGGTCTCCAACTATGTCCGCCAGATCTTGCTCTTCCCCGCGCCCGACGCCGAGCCGACCGATCCCGAGATCCCCAAGAACGTCGAGGCGCTCACCATGCCTCCAACCGCCGAGATCATGAAGGGTCGCGAGGTCTACCTGAAGCGTTGCTGGATGTGTCACGGCGACGCTGGCCAAAACGACGGGCCGGATCGCCAGAACTTCGTTCCAGAACCCGCCAACTTCACCGTCGACGAGTTCGACGAGATGCCCGACTACGAACTGTTCTGGAAGGTCACCGTGGGCATCGGCAACACGGCGATGCCGCAATGGGGGGTGCTCATCTCCGAGGAGGACCGTTGGAACGCCGTCGAGTATCTCAAGGGTACCTTCATCAGCCCCAGTGAACCGGAAGACGTCAGCGATGAGCTGCCGGTCGCGTATGGCGCGCTCGAGTCGCCGTTCGAGGACTCCGCACCCGCTCGCGAGCAGGGCAAGGCGGACTACGACCTCTACTGTGCCGGTTGCCACGGCACCTCGGGCAAGGGGGACGGTCCCTACGGCGCGCCGCTGATGCCCACCCCTGCCAATCTCACCGAGGACCCTGCTGTCAACTCCCCCGCCGACTGGTGGTACTGGCGCTTGGACGAGGGTGTTGTAGGCTTCGATGGCAAGCTGCCGCACCCCACGGCGATGCCCGCGTGGCGCTTCATCCTGACCGATGAGCAGAAGTGGAACATCATCCATTACACCATGCCCATGGTCGGCGTGAAGCCCGCTGCTGAAGGGGGCCAGTGATGGATCTCGCCGTTTACCTGATCATCGCCACGTTCGCCGTGTTCGCGACTATCGCTGCCGTGATGCTCGCTTGGTCGGTCTCGTCGGGGCAATGGCGCGACCTTGAGCACGCGGCGATGATTGTTCTGGCCGATGACGACCCCTATCCGGGCGAACCCCGGACACACCGGAACGGAGTGTGATCCAGATGCCGCTTGCCGAGCAAACTGCTGCAATCTGGTGGGCCTTGGGTGTGGGTGTGGCCTTCATCATCTTCATCTACACCGCCATCAGTGGCGGGTGGTTTCGCGAGGCCGGGCATCCATCAAAACGCACCGACTCGGCCGAACCGATCCCCGAGGCTGCCGAAGAGACCCGCGAGTACCCTTCGGGATTCGTGATCGAGGAGGGAAACGGCAAGGTACCGCTGGTGCTCAAAGTCCTTATCGTCAGCTTCCTGATCTTCCTTGTGTACTACGTAGCCCAGTACGTCATCGCGATGAACGGCACGCTTGGCGTATTCGATCGGTACATGACCCAGTAGCGAGGCACACGTCATGGACATGGGCATGACCGGCACGATGCCGGGGCTGGCCGGCGTCGGCCTTTGGGCGGTGTTCCTGCTCGGGCTGACCGGTGGTTTCGGTCACTGTCTGGCCATGTGCGGCCCCCTGATCTCGGCGGTTTCGCTTGCCGAGGGCTGCGGGGTCCGTGGCACTCCGGGCGCGGCGCGAGGATCCGTGAGGTTCCAAGTCGGCTACCACTCGGGCCGTCTCTTGACCTACGTCCTCATCGGCGCGGTGCTGGGACTTCTGGGCGATGCGGGGGCGCTGACCGGTCTGCAGTCAGCGGCTCAGCTGGGCTCCCTTTCGCTGTGGGTGAAGGTGATCGCAGGGCTGGTGACGATCGTCGTGGGCGTGGCGTTGCTCGTGGGGTCGTTGCGCGGTCGCGGTGTCAGGCTCCCAGAACCGACACGAGCCATTGCGGACTCGCCGTGGTTCTCGCGGACAACTGCGAGTCTGATCGGCCGCGGGCCACGCTGGGGACTCGCATTGGGGATGCTCATGGGATTGCTCCCCTGCATGCCGCTGCTTCCCGCTGAGCTGGCCGCTCTGGCATCGGGCGCGCCGCTTTACGGGATGCTCACGATGCTTGCGTTCGGCCTCGGAACGATTCCGGCGCTCGCGGGATTCGGCGTCGCAAGCGGACTCATGGGCGTGCGGGCGCGCGGTGCGATGGTCGCCGCCTCGGGCGTGCTGGTGGTGGGGCTTGGCATGATCATCACCTATCAGGGACTCGCTCTGGCACTGGGCGGCTGAGCGGCTATGTGCGCTGTGCCCGCGCGCAGTCGCTCCGGCGGTGAGTGCGACCTGTGCGGACTGCCCGTCTTGGGACGACCTCTGCGCTCAGGAGAGCACGACTTCTGCTGCGAGGGGTGCCGCCGCGTGTGGACGGCTGCGGAAGCTGGAGGCTTCACCGAGCTACTGTCGACGCCCGCCGACCGGGCCGCGCGCTTCGCGAGAGCCTCCGAACGCAAGGCCGTGGCTGCCGCAGCAGTGGGGGCCCGTCGCGAGACGCTCGCGGTGGGCGGCATGTGGTGCGCGTCATGCTCGCTCGTGCTCGAGGACGCCGTCCTCGGTCTCGACGGAGTGCTCGATGCCGAGGTGAGCTACGCCGCCTCGCTGGCCCGCATCACGTGGGATCCCGCGCTCACCGGCCGTAACCAGATCATCGAGCGCATTGGGTTTCTCGGCTATGAGGCGCGGCCCGGGAGGCTCACGGCCACCTCGTCGCGTGATGTCGAGGACACGTTCCTGCGGTTCTTCGTGGGGGCGGCGCTCTCGATGTGGGGCATGTGGGTCAAGCTCCTGGTGCTCTACCCGGCCTACGCCCGCGGCGAGTACGGCGGGACACTCCCCTACGAAGTGTTCTGTCTGCTGTTCGCGCTGGCCGTGCTCCTATTCAGCGGGTGGCCGTTTCTTGTGGGCGCGTGGCGTGCTGCACGCGTGCGCCGCGCGACGATGGACACGCTCGTGGTGCTGGGCACGTGGACCGCGTGGATCTACAGCGCGTGGGCTGTGTTCGCGGGCGACCTGCCTACGTACTCCGAAAGCGCGGCGATGATCGTCACCATCGTGCTATTGGGCCGATGGATCGAAGCGACGGGCCAGCGCGGCGCGAGCGAAGCACTAAAGGCGCTGACCGAAACCGAAGCTGCCGAGCAAACATGGCTCCTTCCTGAGTCCGGATCGCTCGAACACGCGACCCGCGTTCCCGTGGCCGATGTGCGCGCAGGAGCGCTCGTAGCCGTGCGCGCGGGCGAACGCGTGCCGGTTGACGGCACGATCGTCGAGGGCTCCAGCGAACTGGACGTGGCGCGGCTGACCGGAGAGCCTTTGCCTGCCGCCGTCGAACCGGGCGACGAAGCCTGGGCCGGTTCGATCAACCTCACCGACACACTCGTGCTGCGAGTCGAGCGCGTCGCGAGCGAGACGTTGTCGGGACGCCTCCGAGCGATCGCCGAGGATGCGGTGTTCGCGAAGTCGAACACCCAGCGCCTCGCCGATAAGGTCGCGAGCCTGTTCGTCCCCACCGTGCTGGTGATCGCCGCAGCCACCGTGCTGATCGTCTCGGCGACCGTAGGGCTTGCCGAAGGAATCTCTCGGGCGGTTGCGGTGCTGGTCGTGGCGTGTCCTTGTGCGCTGGGGCTCGCGACTCCGCTCGCCGTGGCCAACGCGGTTGGAGCCGGAGCGCGCCGTGGAATCCTCATCCGGGGTGGTCCTGCGCTCGAGCGCGCGGGCGACGTGCGGTTCGTGGCGCTGGACAAGACCGGCACGCTCACTCAGGGGCTTCCCTCCGTCGTGCGTGTGATGACGTGGCCGGCCAACGGCGCCGCTGGTGCCCGCGACGAGCTGCTCGGCGTGGCCGCCGCGCTCGAGGTCGGCGACCCGCACCCTGTTGCCGCCGCAATCGTCGCTGCTGCTGGCGTGGGAGTGTCCGGCGCGCGTGACACGAGGCGCATCGCAGGAGCAGGGGTTGAGGGCCTCCTGGATGGGGTGCGCGGTCTGGTTGGCAACGAGCGACTGCTCGCTACTCACGCCCTTGAGCCGCCACCCGAACTCGCGAAGCTGGTTGCCCATGACCGCTCGCTCGGTCGTGTCGCCGTCTGGGCGAGTGCGGGATCGCGCGTGCTGGGAGCCATCGTGCTTGCGGACAAGACGCGCCCGGAAGCCCCTGGGGCGATTGCAGCGCTCACGGCAGGCGGCACGCAGGTCGCGATCGTGAGCGGCGATGCAGCATCCACCGTCGAGGCGGTCGCGACCGAACTGGGAATCGCGTACTTCCAAGGCGATGTGGCTCCGGCCGACAAGCAACGCGCAGTGCGCGAGCTGGCGGACGCCGCCTCAGATCCTGACGGTGACGTGCGCCACACCACGATCGCTTTTGTGGGTGACGGCATCAACGACGTCGGTGCGCTTGCCGCCTCAGACCTCGCGGTGGTGGTGGCTGAGGCGAGCGACGCGGCTCAGTTGGCGGCCGATGCGGTGCTGCTCGATACGGTGAGCCCACTCCGAGCGCTGCCCGATCTCATCGCGCTCGCTCGCGCTGCCCGGCGCATCATCGGCCAGAATCTCGCGTGGGCGTTCACCTACAACGCGGTGACCGTGCCTCTCGCCGTGATGGGCCTGCTCTCGCCCATCTGGGCGGCCCTCGCCATGGCACTGTCGTCGATCGCGGTGGTGGCGAACTCCTGGCGCTTAGGGCGGGCACCGCGGCGCTGAATCTAGCGGCGAATGCCCTCGTACAGACTGCTGAGATCGTCGGCCGTGACCACACGCAGAACCCACAGCAGCGCCGCGTAAAGCGCCGCGAGTGCGATGTACCACCCCAGGAGCGCCGGCGTTGCCGTGATGGGGGCCAGCCACGCGAGCAGCGCAACCACTGCGCCCGCCAGAAGCACGCGCGCCGCCCGGCCGAGGAACCCGGATGCGATCTCGCTGCGCAGATAGACCAGCACTGCGACGCCGCCCGCAGCGAGGACCCCTCCGCTGGCGACGCCCGCACCCAGAGCACCGAATCGCGGTATGAGCACCGCGCTCAGCCCTACCAACATCACGAGCAGGGCCGCAACCGCACCGATCAGCTGCTTGCCCTTCCCGCGGACCAGCAGAAGCGGTGCGAGCGCGTCGCCGAACATTCCGATCGTGAGCCCCACGACCAGAATCGCCAGCAGCGTGCCGCCCTGAGCGTAGGTCCGCGAGAAGACGAGCTCCATCAGCGAATCGGCGGTCGGAGCGATGAGTGCGACCCAGAGCACGCCCGCAACCAGCAGTAGGCGCGCCGATTGGGTGATGTAGTGCGTACAACGGGCGGCGTCTTCTCGGCGGAAGGCGTTGCTGTATGCGGCGTAGAGAGGAACCGCGAGCCCAGCCGATATCTCGATCGGGACCAGCGCGATGAGGCTGGCCGCCCGGTACAGTCCCGCATCCCCACCCGGGTCCATCGCGCGCAGAACCCACAGGCCCATGGCAGTGAGCAACGCGTAGAGCAGCACGAATGTAACCGAGATCACCGAGCCGGCTAGGGCCTGGCCGGCGACAGCGGCTTGGTCGAGCTCCTGAGGCTCGTCACGCTGAGCGATGCGGTGCCGAGCATAGCCCCACGCCACCAGCAGGCCTGCGGCGAGAATGCCCATGGCCGACGCCGAGATGCTTCCGAGCACCGCACCCAGCGCAGCCAGCCCCAGCACCAACGTGAAGGTCAGCGTCGCGCCCAGCTTGGCGAACGAGTACGCCACCTCGGAGAAGCCATACGGACCGAACAGCTGCGCGCCCAGCAGCACCGCACTGAAGAGGCTGTAGATCCCAAAGAGCGGTATGTCGAGAGAGGCGAACCTGAACAACAGCAGAGATTCGGGCGCCTCGAAAAGCCGGGCCAGCAACGGGGCAAGCGCGAAGAGAAGCGCGGCCATCGCAAGCGACAGGACGATCTGTGCGACGAGATAGCGCCGCGATATCGCCCGCCCTTCACCGCCGGAGAATCCGCCGGTCCGCGCGATATAGAGCGGCAGACCCTCGGCCACGACTAGCTCGAGCCACATGAGCACGGTGACCACTACACCCAGAAGACCGTACTGTTCGGGTCCAAGCTGCCGAGCCAGGAATACGTTGAGCAGGTAGGCGACCAAGACCACCACAAGACGGGTGGATGTGAGGATGACACTGCCCCGCGTGAGACTCTCGTTCGACGAGCCCACTCGCATTCCTCCCCTGCCGGTTCCTGCACCGAGGATAGCCTATCTCCGCTGCTCAGAGTGGGGAGGCGTATCCCACTGGCGCTAGAGGGACTTGGTCCCAACCCTCAAAACCTCGAGGGACTCGCGTATCGTCCCCGCGCCGGATCTTCGAGCGCACTCGATCGCTATCTGCGCGCACGCGGCCGCATCGCTGGCGGCGTCGTGGTGCACGAGGCGGATGTCGCAGTGGTTGCATACTGTGTCGAGCTTGTGGTTGAAGAGGCGCGGCATCGCCCGGCGCGCGAGTTTGACGGTGCACAGGTATTCGTAGCGCGGGGCAGCAAGATTGCGGCTCTCGATAAGCGCTCCCAATACGCGCATATCGAACGCGGCGTTATGCGCGATGAGGTCCCGGCCTGCGAGCAACGGCCCGATCTCCCACCACAGCTCATCGAACTCCGGAGCCAGCTCAGTGTCCTGGGGCCCGATGCCGTGGATGAGGGTGTTGCGATACTCGTACTCGTTGAATGGCGGACGGATCAGCCAGCTCGCCGTTTCCACCACTTGAAGCCCATCGATGAGTGCGATGCCCAGCGCGCAGGCACTCGTTGCCTCGCGTGTGGCAGTCTCGAAGTCGATGGCGACCCAGCGGTCGTCAGTCATGCGGGCTCCTCGGCGGGCCTGTGGGTGGGCGTGGCGGACACTCCTCGCGGGTACGGCGACCCATTCTACGCTGGCGGGAGCGCTCCTCCGGCCAGCAGTTCGATGACTTCGGCATCTTCGGTCTGGCTGAAGTCCCGGTAGAACTGGCCCACTGCCGAGAAGGACGCGGGCACCTCCACCACGACCACTTCGTCGGCATGGCCGGACAGGGCGGCGATGGTGTCGGGCGGCGCTACCGGCACCGCCACGATGACCCCCGCAGCCCCCTGCCGCGTCAGCCAGTCCGCGGCCGCCATCGCGGTCAGGCCGGTGGCCAGGCCGTCATCGACCAGAATGGCGGTGTGTCCGCGCACATCGAGCGGCTCGCGGCCACGACGAAACGTCGCAAGCTCATGGCGGATCTTGGCTACGGCCGCTGAAGACAGCCGCTCCACCTCACGCGAGGAGTGCCGGGAGCCCGGGTTGGACAGCACGACCCCATCCGGGGCGACGGCGCCGATCGCATACTCCGAATGCCCTGGGGCGCCCACCTTCGCGGCGGCGGCGATGTCGAGCACCAACCCCAGCTCTCGCGCAACCTCAGCCGCCACGACCACCCCGCCACGCGGAATGCCGAGCACGATCGTGCCCGCTTCGCCGTGATGGTCCCTCAGCTTCCCGGCCAGCACCCGTCCAGCTTCTGCGCGGCTATCGAACATCACCGATCACCTCACCTACCAGGTGATTCCCCACCCGGCAGCTGACGCCTCGGCCATTCGCCGAGCAGGATACCGCGCAGCACGGGAATCCGGCTGATCGCCCAGGTGAGCGCGATTGATGCGGTGAGCGTGAACAGAAACGACGCCGCCACCCCGTACGCGCCCTCGCCGAACCGCACACGCAGGAAGAGCCACTGGGAGCAGTAGACCCCCAGCGTGTACCGACCCAACACGTCGAGTTTCAGCCAGCGCGCCACTGGCTCGGTCATCTCGATCAGTACCGCCGAGAAGCCCGTGCCCGCCAGCCCCAGCGCAACCTTCCCCGCCCCGCCGCCCACCGCGCCAAGCGCGGGTGTCGCGCGCATCAGCGGGACGGCGACGAGCGGGTAGAGCAGTGCCGGAGTCCATCGTGCGAGCGGCCGTGCCGGCTGGAGCGGCAGCTTCCATTCACCCCAGGCATAGCCCGCTGCGAAGAACAGCCAGTAGGTCGATGTCTTGAGCAGTCCGTAGTCACCGTCGATTCCAACGATGCTGCGTGCCCACAGGAGCGCCGCGAACGTCGCCCACCCCGCTGCAGCGAGCAGAAGCGGCCTGGTGCGCAGCGGGAAGTAGACCGCGAGTGCGATCGAACACAGCAGCAGCGAAGGCAGGTACCAGAGCCCCGCTGTGGGGCCGGCGATCGTCGCCGCCAGATAGCGTACGAGACCCCCGGTGAGCTGGCCCGGCGGCTGTGACCCCAGCGTGGTGATGCGCAGAGAGAGGAAGAAGATGGCATGCCATGCGAAGAACGGAACCAGGAGCCGCACGGTGCGCCTGCGCAGCCACACGACGAGCGAGCCACGGACCCTCCTCGGCAGCACGAAGCCGCTCAGGAACATGAACAGCGGCATCTCGAAGGCGGAAAGCAGCAGGTAGATCGAGTTCTGTGCCGGCTCTGGAACCGTCCTGAGAATCGCGTGTCCCAACACCACACACGAGATGGCGAAGCCCTTCAGTGCATCAACGGCGAACACCCGGTTCGACTGCGAAGCCGCTTGGGCCGTGTCCGCTGACACCGTCCTCCCCCTCGTTATCGCAGCGTGCAGCGGTCGAGGGTCACCAGTTTCGCACCCGGGACCTGCTGTTCGAGAAGGGCGGCGGTCTCTGGATGACACGTGAAGAAGATGACCTGCCGGGCATTCGCGAGTTCCCTCACTGCACTCGCCGCACCGGCGCGGCGCTCGGGGTCGAAGTTCACCACGACATCGTCCATGAGGATCGGAAGCGACCTGCCCATCTCACCCAACGACCCGATCAGTCCCACCCGCAGCGCCAAGTAGAGCTGCTCGGCCGTTCCCCGTGACAGCTGCTCCGAGGGGCGCACGGCACCATCGGCACCCACCACCGAGACGCCGGTGTCATCAAGCGGCACCCGCACGTCGGCATACCGTCCACCCGTCATCGCCGAGAACACACGTGCGGCAGTTCTCACAACCTCCGGCTGGCGTTCGCGTTCGAAGCGCTCGCGCGCGCGATCGAGCAACCGGACGGCCAGCGCTAGCACGGTGTATCGGTCCGCTGCGGCAGACGCTTCGACACGCAGGCCTTCAAGCTCTTGCCGTGCACGTGCCATCTGGTCGTCGCGACCCTCGTCATCCAGCTGACCTCTGAGTTGGGCCGCCTGCTCAGCAAGGGTCTCGTAGCGGTCGCGAATCTCCGTGAGATCCTCTTCGGCCCGGTTTACAGCGCTCTCGAGTTCCGGCAGCAGATCCTCAAGCTCGAAGCTCCGACGCTGAGCGATCTCGATCAGGACCTGTCGGGCTCCGTCGGCCTTGGCTGAGACGCTGCGCTTCTCTCTGTCGAGCGCCTCGATCCGACCCAGCAGCTGGCTGCGTTCCGAACGTGCATCCTGAGCACGTTCCAGCGTCGCTCGGGACCGTGCCGCCAACTCAAGCGCCCCCGTGAGCGTGGGGAGCTGTCCCGCGGCCTCGTCGAACGTGCGCACCACGTCGACCAGCCGCACAATCCACTCCTCAGCACCACTGCGCTCACGCGCAGCGGTGGCGAGATGCGCATTGCGCGTGGCGGCAAGTCGTCGTCGATCCTGGGCGGCCACGAGTAGTTCTCGCACCGCAGCGGGGTCCTCACCCCACGCGCCCAGTCCACGCTGTTCGAGCCATTCGCCCCATTCAGCGGTGAGCCGTGTGAGCAACGCGTCGGCTTCGGTAGCGATCTGGCGCGAGGCGAGTGCGTCGGCTCGGAGTCGCGCTGTCTCGGCGCTCAGGGAGGTTGGCGGCGAACCTGGTGTGCCAGGCCTCAGTAGGGTGACTCCTCCGCCAATCAAGACAAGGACCCCGAGCCCCACTGCAATCCACTGCGACATGAGCACGCCGCCCAGGACCGCGGCGAGACCAACCGCGACCGCCAGCGCGCCTTGCACCACCGGTCGAGGTGCCCTTATGGCCGCGGGCTGTTCCTGCTCCACGAGCGCGGACTGCTCGGCCCTCGCTTCTGCTTGCTGCGCTGCACGCTGCGCCCCGTCGCTCTCTCGGCGCGCGTCGGCGAGCTGATCCCGCCAGCGCTCGACCGCCGCGCGATCCTCGGGCGAGTCTGTGACCGTTTCGGGCATCGCAGGCAACCCCGAAATTGAGCGGTCGACTTCTGCTGCGGAGGCCTCTGCGGCGGCGAGTGCGTCCAGTCGCGCCTTGAATCCCGATGTATCGTCCAGAACCGCCGCCAGCGCGGGGCCAGCCGCCAAGACGCGCTCGTCAACATCGATCAACTCGACACTGCGTTTGGACTCCTCGATCGCCTGATCGAGGGCGGATGCAGCGTCGCGCGCGGCGGACAGCTGCTCCACAGTATCCTGCGCGCGCTGGAAATCACGAGCGAGCGTGCGGACCCCGACTTCGAGTTCGTCGCGCTGCTGCTTGAGCGGACTCAGCTGCTCGGTTAACTCGCGCAGGCGCCCCTGCTCGGTTGCGTAGCTCGTTGCCTCGGCCTCGAGTAGTCGGATGCGGTCTTTGAGGCCCTTGATGCCGGCGGCGAGTGCGTTGACCTGGGGCTTGCTGGCCCTGGGTGCATAGAGCTCGCTCGCGAGGGCCTCCACATGCTTTCGCACGTCTAGGGGGTTGACCTCGAGCCCCGTGCCCGCTGCATACAACCGAGCGACCACGTCCGCACTCTCGGCGCTCTCGATCTGGGCCAGCTCGTCGAGACCGAACCCGAACACCACGCGAAACGTCTGCTCGCTGACTCCGCCCACGATCTCCTCGAGCAGACCGGGACGCTCTGCGCCATCGAGCGCCGTGACCTTGTAGGGTCCCCGCTTTGGCCCGTCTACTCGCTCGATCGCCCACGTGCCCACGTCATCAGCGAACACCAGTCGAGCCGCCCGACTGCCGGACGCGGGCAGATAGCCCCGCTCCTTGGCATGGGCGTAGGGGTACCCGTAGAGCACGTGCCGCGTGAGCGCGGTGAAGGTCGACTTGCCCGATTCGTTGGGGCCCAGAACCACCGTGAGGCCCCGACTCAAATCCGACAAACAACCGTTCTCGAGCTCCCCGAACCGCACTGCCTCGATGCGCTGGAGCCTCATCGCTCTTCGCCGCCTGCGGCCAGCAGCTGGTCGAGTGCGATGTCCCGTGCCTGCGCCAGCAGCTGGGAGGCCTCGAGACTCGGCTCATACCCGCCCAGCGTGGTCCCCAGAGGCGCCGTGATCTCGGCAACCATCTGCTGGATCGCTTCGGTGTCATCGTCCAACTCGTCTGAGATGCGCAGAAGCTCCGCCGTGAAGTCCGGCCCGTTTCGCACCTCGTTGAGATCGATGACTCCGGCTGTACGGTCGGCCAGACGATCGACCCATACCCAAGGTTCTGCCGAGGACTGCTCGCTGCGGAGATCTGCCAGCAGCGCCTGCGCGACCCCCGGTCTGATCAGATCCCCATGGGCAGCAGTCCGCCCCGCAAGCGTGATCCGCGCCACTACCTCTCGCCCGTCGGCGCGCTCTCGAAGCCCTTCGCACTCAGCTGACAAGAGCGTACGAACCGCCTCGATGTCGTCGCTTCCCGAAAGATCGATCGTCTCGGCAGCCCAGATGATCGGCGCCGTCTCGATGTAGCGGGTATCGACCACACCGCTGCGCCCCAGTTCCACGAGCATGCAGCCGTGCGGACCCGTCTCTTTGGGATTGAGACCCTGAGGGCTACCCGAATAGACCATCCAGGGGTCGCGTGCCAGCACTTCGTGCTTGTGGATGTGCCCGAGCGCCCAGTAGTCCATCCCCCCCGCGCGCAGCTCATCGAGCGTCGCCGGTGCGTACGGATCGTAGTCAGGATCGCCACCGACATTGGCATGCAGCACGCCCACCGCAAGCGGATCTGCGGCGTCACGCCGGTAGCCGTCCGCAAACCCACCGGTCTCAGCCGCCTTTGCGAAGCTGCGGCCGTACACCGCCGCCACCAACTGCCCCTCTCGGGTGACCTCGATGCGCTCGACACGCCCCGCAGGAAACACGTGCACCGTGTCGGGCAGGGTTAGTCCCGCAGACCACCCGCCAACTGGATCGTGGTTGCCGTGAACCAAGAAAACCTCTATGCCCGCCTCGGCAAGTCGTTGCACTTCGTTCCGAAAGGCGAGCTGGGCGCGGAGGCTCCTGTCGGCGCTGTTGTAGGCATCGCCGGCGATGACCAGAAAGTCGACCGCCTGCTCGAGGCACACATCCACGACCCGCGTGAACGCCTGATAGGTCGCGCGCGCGAGCGCTGCCCCCACGCGCCCGTCCTCTGACGCTACCCCTTGAAACGGAGCATCGAGATGCAGGTCTGCGGCGTGTACGAATCTGACGCTGTCGCGCACGGTTTCTCTTTCCCCTCGGAACGGGCGTGCGAGAGGGGTTCGCACGCCACACCCTCACGCTACCACGAGGGTCTGACATCGACCACGAAGTCCCCTACTGACCAGCGACCCGCCACCTCGTGACGCGCGTCTCAAGCAGGTCGAGCAGCTCGTAGAGCACCACGCCAAGCAGCGCCATCGCGAGGATGCCTGCGAACATCGCCGGGTAGTCGATGCGACCCCACGCGTCCACGATGTACCAGCCGATGCCGTTGCTTCCGGCAATCGACTCGGCGAGGAACAGCACGGCGATCGCGGTACCCGTACCTATCCTGAGCGCCGTGAATATCTCGGGCAGGGCAGCGGGAAACACCACGTGCCGAGCGACCTGCCAGCGGCTCGCGCCCAGCGAGCGCACCGACAGCACACTCGCCTGAGGAACCGACTTGGCCGCATCACGTGCCGTCACGAGGATCTGAAAGAACACGATCATGCCGATAAGCACGATCTTGGGTGTGTTTCCCAACCCCAGAAGGACCAGGAGCACGGGCAGGAAGACCACCTTGGGTATCGGATACAGCACGAAGATGAGCGGTGCGAACACGGCATCAGCGCGCGCCGAGCGCCCCAGCGCCAGCCCCGCCGGCACCGCGAACACCGTCCCCAGGGCCATCGCCGCCAACACGCGGGCGAGCGACACCAGGATCTCGGGCCACAGCTCCGGCCACAGCGTGACGAACGCCTCAAGCGCCACCGCAGGTCCCGGTAATGCCGGCGAACCGACCGCAGCCGCCACCGCCCCCCACGCGAGCAGCAGAATCGCGATCGCACCCACATAGCCGAGCGCCCAGCGCACTGCGTTCACGACTGCACCGTCACAGGCGTCTCGAGCGCTGTCCCCGGATGCACCGCACCCTCGCCCGCCAGCAGTTCACGCAGCTGAGCACAGCGCTCGTAGAACGCAGAGCTCGAGCGGTAGCCATCACTTCCCATCGCGGCGTTGTCCACCACTGCCGCGACGCGCCCCGGCCGTGGCGAGAGCACGACGATGCGCCGGCCCAGATACACGGCCTCTTCGATCGAGTGCGTCACGAGCACCGCCGTGTGTCCGCGACGCTGCCACAAGCCCAACAGCACGTCTTGCAGGTCTTCTCGGGTAAGAGCATCGAGCGCCGAGAGGGGCTCGTCCATCAGCAGCAGGTCGGCATCGAGCGCAACCGCTCGGGACAGAGCGAGCCGCTGGCGCATTCCCCCCGACAGTTCCCCGGGGTAGGCGTGCGCGAAGTCCGCGATGCCCACCCGCTCGAGCGCCTGGGCCACCCGGGCCCCACGCTCGTCGCGCGCGACTCCTCGCACCTGCAGGCCCAGTCCCGCGTTCTCGGCAACCGTCTTCCACGGCAGCAGCCCGTAGTCCTGCAAGATCAGCGCTGTCTCGCGACGAACGCCGGCGACCAGCGCGCCGCCCACTTCCACCCGACCGGCTGCCGCAACGAGCAGTCCCGCCGCCAGTAGCAATAGAGTCGACTTGCCACAGCCGCTGGGTCCGATCACCGAGACGGGCTCGCCCGCAGCCACCTCGAGTTCAAGCGCGTCGAGGGCCCGGACCACCCGGCCCGAGCCCTCGTACGTGTGAGACACGTCATGAAACGCCAGCGAGACCATGCGCGGCGGGCGCTACTTCGAGCTGACGAGGTCGGCGTAGCCCACGTCGGCCTTCAGATACCCCTTGTCCCGCATCCACGTCAGTACGGCATCAACCTGTTCTTGGGTGGGCAAAGCGGCCTTCGGATAGGTGTTGACCTCGTAGGTGGTCGCCAGCGACTTGGGCAGCCGCGCCTTCTCAACGAGGAACTTGCGGTACTCCGCGGGTTCCACATTGATGGTGTCGACCGAGATGTCCCATGCATCCAGCACTGCGGCGGCTGCCTCGGCGCCCCCGGGCTTGGCCAAGTACGTGTCCGAGAAGACCAACACCGTCTGCGACAGATTCGCTTTGGCCAACGTGTCATCGCCCACGATCCTCGCGCCACCGTCCTGGGCGAGTGTCACGAACGGTTCGGGCAGCGCAGCGGCCTTGAGCTTGTTCGCCATGAGCAGCTCGAAGCGCACCGGAACCTTCTTGACCTCTTCAACCTCGACCCCCTCGGTGGCCACGCCGGCCTCCTTCATGAGACCGTCGAGCACGTACTCCTGGATCGTCGCCGAGGAAGTTCCCACCGCAACGCCTTCGAGCTCAGACAGGGTCGCGACCTTGCTCTTGGGCGGCACCACCACGGCGAAGCGCCCCTGGCTCTGGTCGGCGCCCAACATCACCGTCTCGATAGTGTTGGGCGAGCCGCCGGCCTCGAGGTTCGCCGACGCGATGATATCTCCCATGAACGCATCGATCGCCCCCGAGGCGAACGCGGCATCCCGCTCCTGAGCGCTCTGGAAACTCACGATCTCGATGTCGGTGAGTCCGTTCGTGTGGAAGTAGCCCATCGACTCGGCGACCCAAAGCGGAAGCGAGTCCTCGGTAGGGAGTGTCCCGATCTTGACCGGAGCCGGCTTGACCCCTGCGGGCTTCTGGGCCACGGCGGGCTTCTCGGCGGGCTTGGTGGCTGTGGGTGCCGTGCAACCACTCACCATCAGTGCGGAGGCGAGCAGGGCGGCCGACAGGGCGCGTACCAGAGTGACGCGTCGGGTCATCATGACTCCTTTCGAGGGGTCGTGTCAGCGAGCGCAGGCGTTGCGGCGCAGCCGGATCTCGTCACGAACCGGAATCGCCGAGAAACCAGGCGACGCCGACCCGAACCGGTCTGCGGCTTCTCCCACCGCCACGTCGTAGATCGCAAAACCGTGGCGTTGGTAGAAGTAGATCAGCGGGATGTCGTCGTTGGTGACCGCCACCCGTACCGAGGACAGGTTGCGTGTGAGCGCCAGTTCGTTCGCGGCTTCGATGAGCTTGGCACCCACACCCGTGCCTTGGTGCTCAGGGTACACGGAGGTGAGCACCACCGTCACCTCGCCTCCAAAGACCGTGCACGACATGAGCCCGATGAGCTCACCGTCCGCCTCGGCGATGAGGTTGATGCCCTCAACGACATCGAATGTCGATCCGAAGACGTCGGTCACCGTCTCACCCAACGCCTGGTCACAGATCCGCTCGACAGCAGGCCGATCTGCGGCGGTCGCTGTGCGCACAGCGAACTCCACCGAGCTCTTCTCGACGTGCCCCGCACAGGTCACGGTCATCCGCGCTGCCCCCACAGGTAGGTCCTTGCCGCACTCGGGGCAGCGGTAGTGCGGATACGGTAGGTCGAAGTCAGCATTCATAGAAAGTGCTCCAAGGGGTCGTCGTGCGGTCACTGCGCATCGGACAGATGAGTGCGCGGTACCCCTGTTATACCGTTTCGCCGCGTCTTTAGTAAGGATGCGAACGCGTCTGCTCGGCGAGTGGCGCCCTTCGAACGGTGCTGGGATACAATCGGACGCATGCAACAGCCTCCTCTCATAGGCAGTGATCTCGGCGCGCTTTCGGCGTTGTCGCGGGTGCGCGTGCTCTACACCGACCTCGATGGCACCCTGCTGGCCAAGGGCGGGTGCGTGCTTGCCGACTCGGAAGGCAGTCCGTCGTGGGCGTTGGCGGAGTCGATCGTGTCGCTGAACTCGGCTGGCCTCGCGGTCGTGCCGATCTCCGGACGCGGGCGGCTCCAGCTCATCGAGCTCACCCGCCTGCTGGGCTGGAACGATTTCATCGCCGAGGCGGGCGCGATCATCGTGCGCGGCCTGGGCACCGCCGCGGGCGCCTCGATCATCTACAACAACGGCAGCTGGCCATCAGACCTGCTCGAATCCCGCGACACACCGTACGAGGCCATCGAACGCGCGGGCGCCTACGAACTGCTCCGCGAGACCTTCCCCGGCCTAGTGGAGTACCACACTCCGTGGCACGAGAACCGAGAGGCCACCCACCTTTTGCGCGGCTGCCTTGATATCCGAGAAGCCCAAGCGCTTCTGGATCAGCTGGATCCCGCCATCGGCATCCTCGACAACGGCATCGTGCGCAACGCCGGCGACTTGGAGTGCAACGGTGAGCTGCCCCACGCCTACCACTTGGTGCCCCGCGGAGTCAGCAAGGCCCAAGCGATCGAACTCGATCTCGCCGAGCGCGGGCTCACGCGCGAGCAGGCTGCGGCCATCGGCGACTCGGTCACCGACATCGAGATGGCCGACTCGGTCGCCGTGATGGCGCTGGTGGACAACGCGTTTGAGAGCACCGGCGTGCGGGCGGAGCTGAAGCGAGTGGCGCGCCCCAACGTCTACCGCACCTGCTGCCGCCGTGGCGAGGGCTGGGCGGAGTTCGCGAAGGCGTGGTTGGCAGCGACCGCGCAGGCTCGCGGCTAGCCCGCGAGCATCGATTCCAGCTCGAACCCCGGCTCGAACGGGTTCACGTAGCGCACGCCCTCGATCTCGTCGCCGTGCGTATCCTCGGTCAGTATGATGTCGCACCCACTCATGCGCGCCGCCGCCCATATCTGAGCGTCAAAGTAGTCGAGTCGGTAGCGATCACATGCGCGAAGCGCCTCCGCCGTGGTCAGCGCATCGAGCACAATGAGTTCATATCCCACGAGCAGTCTCTGCACCGCCTCCAAGGCCTTAAGACCGGTCATAACGCTCCAGTCTGTCCTCGTAGGCGTCGTCCCGTCTCCACGTGTAAGGCTCCCCGGGTCCAAGCTCTTTGCGCCGCTCCTCGAGCCTTGCCTGAATCGCGCGCAGCCCTTCGACCGCGTGCGCCCGCCTCCGGTCCACCCCTCCCGCCGTCCACGCATCGAGCACCCGGCGCAGCACTTCGGACTCGGACACACCGAGCTTCTCGGCCTCACGCTTGAGCGCGAGGTCTTGAGCCTCGTCGATGTTGAGCTGCTTTCTCACCTTGCGACCCACCGTAGCGTCGCCTCCTTGCTAGGTTCGAACCGCACCCTTACCGGCTCCGTCTGAAGTGATGTATACCCTATACATCATACGCCCTCAGTTGCCCCTGCACGCACGGTAGGTGTACGATTCGTCTGCTCAGGACATATATGCACCGCGCCCCGAGCATTGACAGCCGAGGAAGTCAGCTCCGTCCGTTACGGTGCGGCTCCTGTTCGAACACAGGCCACTGCCCGGAAATGTCGAGAGACGCCAATGGGTAGAACAGCCCTCGCCGGCTTAAGGCGAAGGCTAAGGTGGCTGGGCTCGTGGACCGGCGCGCAAGCGACCGGTACCGCAGGTGGGGCACGACCCCACCGCGTCGACGACACCACGCGTCGCGCGCCCTACGTCGGACAGTGCCAAATCCACAGACGAGGGATGTGAGCGGTGACCAATCGGCACGTGTTCCCGCCTGAGGTGGGTCCGCGTGCCGTCATGTGTGCCACGGCACGCCACCGCCAGCCCCTGGTCCGCAACGGACGCAGGGGTTTTTCTAGTGCCGAGAAACCCGCGCGTGATCTTCTCGGCAGTCAGGACCTGTTGCCGAAGAGATATGGGCCTTCGTGAAACCCCATAGTCCGTAGGTCCCCGTGCTCCTCGCCGTGTGACGGCAAGGCCGGGGGACCAGCCGCCGATACACGACCTGCCGTTCTTGCCGGTGCGACGCCCTCTGTCGTCTCCGCGCTGATCGAACCGGAAGGGAGGAGCGCCCATGTACTACCTCTCGCAGATGCTTGGTAGGCCTGTCGTCGACGCGACGGGCGAAGAGATCGGGACCATCAACGACATCGCCATCGCCACGGGCGAGGTCTTCCCGCGCGTGACATCGCTCGCGTTCGTGGGTCCCGACAAGACGCCGTTCATGCTCTCCTGGCGCAAGTACGTCGAGAGGATCGACTCCGAACAGGTCCTCCTCAGCATATCCGCACCTGAGATCCGCTTCTCGTATCTACAGCCCGATGAGGTGCTGCTCCATCGCGATCTGCTCAACAAGCAGATCGTCGACACGCAAGGTATGAAGGTCGTGCGCGTGAACGATCTCAAGCTCTCGGAGTCGCGCAACCAGCTGCGCCTGCTCGGTGCCGAGGTGGGCATGCGTGGCATCCTGCGCGGCATCTCGCCTGCACTCGAGCGGGTCGTCCGGAGCGCCGCCCGTCTGGTGGGCAGCGATATCCCTGAGACGCTCATCGCGTGGAACTACATGGATCTGCTCGACCGCGACCTGAGCCAGGTGAAGCTCTCGGTGACGCACAAGCGTCTGCACGAGCTTCACCCGGCTGATGTCGCGGATATCCTCGAGCAGCTCTCCCCGTCCCAGCGCGCCGCCGTCTTCACGCATCTGGACAACGAGGCCGCAGCCGACACCATCTCTGAGCTCGAGGATGACCTGCAGGCCGACGTCATCGACGACCTGTCTGAGCGTCGCGCGTCGGACCTGCTGGCCGAGATGGACCCTGACGACGCTGCCGACATCGTGGGCGACCTGGACCGCGAGAAGGCCGAACGGCTGCTGCGCCTGATGGGGGTCGAGGACGCAAGCGCGATCCGCGGGCTGCTCGGCTACAAGGAGAAGACCGCCGGCGGCATCATGACGCCCGAGGTCACCACTGTGACCGAAGACATGACCGTCGCCCAGGTCATCGAGCACCTCCGCGCCATCGCCGAGGAGCAGGAGTCGATCTACTACGTCTACGTGGTCGAAGGTGACCAGCACCTCACCGGCGTGATCTCGCTGCGCGACCTGCTGCTCGCGCAGCCCGAGACGCTGGTGTCCTCGCTCGCCGAGAGCGATCTGTTCACATCACACCCCGACGACGACCAAGAGGACGTCGCCGACCAGATGTCCAAGTACGATCTGCTTGCGTTGCCCGTCGTCGACGAGACCGGCAAACTGCTGGGTATCGTGACCGTCGATGACGCGCTCGACGTGCTCGAGCAAGAGGCTCAGGAGGACTTGGCGATCGCGACGGGAGCAGCGCACGAGCGTGGGGCGGCCCTGTCGCTGTGGGGCCGCATCTGGCGCCGCAGCATCTGGGCGTTCATCTGGCTCGCGGCGCTGCTCGGGGTAGCCGTCGTCACCGAGCGGGTCTCGGAACGCTACGTGGCACAGATGCCGCCACCCTGGCTGTCGTTTGCATTGGTCTTCGCCTCGGGCGCAGCGCTGCTGCTCCCACTGATTCTCCGGACGGCCGAGGAGGCCTCGTCGCGTGCGGTCGCCGAAATCATCGAAGGCGGTGGAGGAGACGAGCGCCCCGCACTGAGCCGGCGGCTACTGGCCGAGGGCGCGCTTGGCCTCGCCATGGGCCTCTTGGCCGGACTACTGGCCGGTGTCTACGGCTGGCTTCGCCATTCGACGATGGAGATATCGCTGGTCTTAGGCGTCACCACGGGGCTGGCGGTCCTGCTCACGGTGCTGTTCGGCAGCTACCTCGCCCATCTTGCCCTGAACGCCACCGACAAGGACCACCCGGTGTCTTCAACCAGTCTCACTGTCGCCACCATGGTCTTCGGAACCGCAGTGTACGTGGGGCTGGCGTTCGCTGCCGGTCCTCTCGCGGCGGCGATGGTCGGCAGGTAGGGCGCCGATGACGCCCACCACTGAAACCCGTCGAACCGTCGGGATTTTTGCGGCGCTCGCCCTGGTGGGACCGGGCGTGATCACGGCGATGGCCGGAAACGACGCCGGAGGCGTGACCACCTACTCGGTCGCCGGCGCGGAGTTCGGTTACGAGACGCTGTGGATGATTCTTGTCATGGTATTCGCCCTGGCCGTCGTCCAGGAGATGGCGGTGCGCATGGGATGCGTCACCGGCAAGGGGCTGGCCTCGCTCATCCGCGAGCGCTTTGGCGTTCGTCCCACGCTCCTCGCCATGGCCGCCCTACTCGTCTCCAACACCGCCACGAGCGTCGCCGAGTTCGCCGGCATCGCCGCGGCGCTCGAACTGTTCGGCATCTCGAAGTACCTGTCCGTGCCGGTCGCAGCCGTTGGTGTGTGGCTTCTTGTGGTGCGGGGAGACTTCCGCAAGGTCGAGAAGGTGCTGCTGGCGCTGGCTGCGGTGTTTCTGCTCTACCCGGTGGCCGCCATCATGGCCAAGCCCGACTGGGGCGAGGTGCTGCACGCGACACTCGTGCCTCAGTTCCGCGCTACCGTGCCCTTTGTCGCACTCGTCATTGCGGCAATCGGGACAACCATCGCACCATGGATGCAGTTCTTCGCGCAGAGCAACGTGGTCGATAAAGGCCTCACCGTGCGTGACCTGCCCGGACAGCGCATCGACACGATCGCGGGCGTGGTGGCTGCGAGCCTTGTTGCGTGGTTCATCATCATCACCACCGGCACGGTGCTCTATCCGGCTGGCATCAGCATTGGCAGTGCCGAGCAGGCCGCAGCCGCCCTCGCTCCGGTCGCGGGCCAGTACGCCTCGATCCTATTCGCCGTCGGGCTGTTCGGCGCCTCGCTGTTGGCCGCCAGCGTCCTTCCGCTCACGGCAGCCTACGCGATCACCGAGGCATTCGGATGGGAGCGCGGCATCGACCGCACCTGGGCCGAGGCGCCGGCCTTCAACACCATCTACAGCTTCGTCATCTTCTTCGGAGCTGCCATCGTACTGATCCCCAACGCTCCGTTGATCCAGGTAATGGTGCTCTCGCAGACGCTCGGCGGCATGCTGCTGCCCTTCATGCTCGTATTCATGGTGCGTCTGATCAACGACCGCCGCATCATGGGCAAGTACGTCAACACGCGCGCACAAAACGCGCTTGCCTGGGGCACGATCGTCACGGTGATCGGCCTGACGGTCGCGCTGTTGGGGATGCAGATCGCCCGGGCAGTGGGAGTCCTGTGAACGAACCGCACGCCAAGGGAAGCCCCACTTCGGCCGCCATCGCTGCCCGAAAGACCGCGCTGCGTGTCCAGATTCGGGCTCTGCGCGCCGCGCTCGATCTGCAGGTGTGTCTCGCCGCCTCCGAGGAGCTCGCCACACACCTCCTCGCGCTACCTGAGGTCACTTCCGCACGCACGGTGCTCGCCTACCACGCGATGCCCGAGGAGATCGACCCCGGGCCAACGCTCAGAAGACTGAGGGCAGCCGGAGCGACGATCGTCTACCCGCGCATCGAAGCTCCGGGCGTCGTGCAGCTACATGTCGTGGAGGCGGAGACCGTGCTTCTTCCCGGCCCGTTCGGGCTCGCCGAACCCCCCGAGACGGCCCCCCGCGTCGACCCCTCAGCAATCGACGTAGCTCTCGTTCCCGGTGTGGCATTCGATACGAGTGGGCGGCGCTTGGGGTACGGCGGAGGCTACTTCGACCGGCTCATCCCCCGCTTTCGCCCGGACTGCGCCGTCCTTGGCATCGCGTTCGACGAGCAGGTGATCGACGAGGTTCCAGCGGACGAACTCGACGCTCGAGTGCACGTGGTGGTCACGCCCACGCGGATGCTGTGGGCGCGGCCGTAGCGGGCTAGTCGAACTCGAAGCCCCTGATCGCAGTCGCAAGCGCCTCGGCTATCTCCTGACGTCCGGCCTTACTCTCTAGGTACGTCCGATCCGCGGCATTGTCACCCACCTCCAGGAGACAACGGTACTTGGCTCCATTGCGTCGCTTCTCAAGACTGTAGAGACGCACTTCTCTGAGCCCGCGGTTCTTCTCCAAATCCGTCCGTTTCACCAAACCCCTGACCAATGCCCTGCAGAGTGCAGCGCCACGCTTGTCGCCTGGGATGTACTCGCCCAGCACGCCGCTGGGGGCCGCGCCATCGTTGTGTATCGAAATGAAGATATCCGCCTTGGCGTTGTTGCCCAGTGCCAGCTCTCTGTCGAAAGCCTTGGTGTTGGTGGGTTGGGGCCGGTAGTTGTTCGAGCCGGTCAGCCCGTGCTTGGTGTCCCAGGCTTTGACGTGTTGGAACTCCGGGAGTTCCCCTATTGCACGGTCCACGATGTCACCGCAGATCTTGTATTCCTTCCAGCCCCGGCTACCCGTGTCCCCTTGGTGCGACGGCTGCCAGGCGATAACCAGGTGGCGCTTCGGAGGATCCTCGGGTGTCTCCGTCTTCGGTGGTGTGGTTCCTGGGACCGGAGGCTCGGGCACCGGAGCCACCTGCCCGCCGGCAATTCGAGTGCTCTCGATGGCCGACGGCGCTGTGACGGTCGGCAACGGCGCTAGTGCGACGACGCTCGTTGGCGAGGATGGCGCAGTGACAAGCCACCAGCCGACGAGCAACGGAGCCGCTACAAGGAAGATGAGCGCAAGTGCGCTCAGGTTGTCACGCCAGCCAGTGTGCCTGCTTTGATGCGGGCGCCCCATCACTTGACCTTCTTGGCGTACGCGGTGCCGTAACCGAGGTCGGTCAGTTCGCCTGAGACCGCCTCCGCCTCGGATTTCGTGTCGTACGGTCCAGCGCATACCACCCATCTATCATCCCCGGGGGCGCCAATCGAATCGTAGTCCGCGAGATTCAGCACGAGGGCAGGGTATCCGTCTGCCTCCACCTTGTTCGCGTGCTTCTCTGACACCGATTTCGTCGAGCTTACGCCGCCACAGAACGCGCCCCAAAACGGAGTCGTCAAATCTGGCTCGTCGGCCTTTGTCTCGACCGGGCTCGGTTCTTCCGGTGGTACTTGCACCAGCTCTGGTTCAATCACCGCTGATGTCTCAGTCGAAGCAATAGGCGCCACGGCGCTCGTCTTGGGGGGATTCGTCGTGGCCGCGATGAACACCCCCACGACAATCACGATTCCCACCGCGGCGACTGCGAGCACCGGGGCAGTACTCTTCTTGCCATCCGACTCAGTAGTCGGCATGCCAGATTGCCTCTCACCATGCATCGCTCCGAGCGAACCCCGCCGCAGGTCTTCGGCCATCAGCCGCGCCTCGGGGTAACGCTGTTCGGGCTGTTTGGCGAGAGCCCTGTCGATGATCGCCGCGACGGCGGGTGGCACGCCGGAGCCCTCAAGCGACGCCACGCGCTCGTTCGCGATTCGGTACAGAATCGCCGCTGACGACGGTGCCATGAATGGGTTGTCGCCCGACAACATCTCGTAGCCCAACACTCCAGCCGAGAATATGTCCGACCGCCCATCGGCGGTAAGCCCCATGACTTGCTCCGGCGACATGTAGCCTGGAGTGCCCAGCACCGTGCCGATCTGTGTCGATCGCCCAGCTGCGGCGTCGACTATTCGAGCGATTCCGAAATCGGCTACTTTGACCCGACCATCGGTGAGCAGAAATACGTTGTCCGGTTTGATGTCACGGTGCACGATTCCAGCGGAATGAGCAGCCTGTAAGGCGTCAAGCACTTGGATCAGGACGTTCACGGCTGCGTCGCGTGAGAGCGTCGAATGCGCGAGGAAGTCGCCGAGGGATTCACCGTCCAGCAACTCCATCGCTATGAAGTGACGATCCCCAGCGCTGAAGACGTCGAATACCTGAACTACGTTGGCGTGCGACAGCCGCGCCGCAGCCCGGGCCTCCCGTTGGAACCGCTCGAGCATCTCGCCCTGAATATTTGGAGTGAGCCCCGATGGGAACAGGAGCTCTTTCAGAGCCACCTCGCGTTCCAGGGTGCAATCGTAAGCCAGATGCACGACCCCCATGGCTCCGCGCCCAAGCTCTGCGTCGATTCTGTAGCGATCTAATCCTGACATGTGGCGAGCCTCGCTCCCTAGGGCGTCTCGGCGGTGTTAGTGGGCGTGGTGGCTCCGCTTGCCTCAGCAGAAGGGACTATCTCCGCCAACGTGATTCGCAACATCGTGAGTTGCGTGGATACCTGCTGGTCAAGCTGCTGGAAAGGTGCATCGAGCGCACCCAAGTTGATTGCTGCGATCTTCGATGAGCTGATCGCCTGGCCGCGAGACTCACTGCCTATGACCGTCGTCATCGTGGTCCGGACGTTGCCCACCGAGTCGCTCAGCGCTTGGGCGGTCGTCCCAAGCACCTGATACACAGACCCGAAGAACCGGGATTGCGGTGTCGCAGACGCGAGCTGTGAACGATACGTATTCAAGTTGTTTTCGAGCGCTGCGAGCTGGTCATTCTCGCGACTCAGATTCGCCCCTACCTTCGCCGGCTTCTTTGGCTTGTCGGGATAGTCCAAGTACTTCGTTTCGTACGTGTACCGGGTCGGATACTCCCAGTACCACCCATTCCAGGAGGGTACGGTCGTTTCACTGTTGGCGTAGCGTTCATTCTCGAGTTCGTTGTGACGGTCTACAGCGGTGATGCGGTCCCGATACCGCTTCTGCCGCCGACTCCACTCGCGATCCCAAGCAGTCAGTGCTATCGCGTTGGATTTCGCCTTGGAGTCGACCGCCTTGACCGACGAGCCCAGTTCGACCCTCATTGTCTTCAGCCGCGCTACCATGGAAGCCATCTGTTTTCCCTCAACGATTATGGCTTCCTTCCGAGCGGCCTCCTCGGCAGCCCTCTTCTGGTTGTACGCGTAGACTCCACCTCCGGCCGCGAGCGCAACAACGAGCACGGCCCCAACGACCGCCAAGGCCTTCTTGTTCAAGTGGAGTAGCTTCTTCGTGGCCAGGACCGGCGGCGCCACGCTGGAAGCGGCGGCCTGAACTGCAGCCCTGTCCTCTGTCGCCTTGAGTATCGCTGTGATGTCCGGCGCGACGCCGCCTTCCAGGTCAGCGAGCATTTCCTTGGCGCTCTGGTATCTGAGTTCGGGGTCTTTCGCCGTCGACTTTCGGATGATCGGCGTTATGAACGCGGGCATTCCCTCGATGAAAAGATCGAGCTCAGGCGGCTCGTCGTAGGAAATCCGGTACATGGTGGTGGTCGGCTGGTCGGCGTGGAATGGATTAGAGCCGATGAGTATCTCGTGGAGGATGACTCCAACAGCGAACAGGTCACTGCGCGCGTCGACCGAACCAGCCCTCACCTGCTCAGGTGACATGTAGCCGATGGTGCCGAGAATCTGCCCCGCGACGGTGAGATTCGATGCTTCCTCAACCCGGGCGATGCCGAAGTCAGCGACCTTCACCAGCCCGTCTGCCATCACGAAGATGTTCTCAGGCTTCAGATCTCTGTGTACGATGCCCGCCTCGTGGGCCGCAGAAAGTGCGTTGAGAATCTGGGTAGTCACGCCGACCGCTGCGTCGGGAGGCAGAGGGCCACGCTTGAGAACCTCGTCGAGCGTCTCTCCGTCCAGATATTCCATGACGATGAACTGACGACCGTCATCGGCAAAGGAGTCGAGCACCGAGACGATATTTGGGTTGTCTAAGTCCTTAGCGACCGCTGCCTCTCGGGTGAACCTCTCTGTGTGCTCCTCCGCCTTCTCGGGTGTGATGCTGTCCGCTATCACGAGTTCCTTGAGCGCGACCTCACGGTCATCCTGCTCGTCGTGAGCCAAGTGGACGACGCCCATCGCCCCTCGCCCAAGTTCGCGCTCGATCTTGTACCTCTCCATTCCCAGCATCTGCTTCCCCCTGTTCTCTGAACTCAGGCGATTGCGGGTCACGCGCGGTGGAGCTCAAGCCGGATCGCACCGCTACCCAGTTCGAACGCGCCTTCCGAACGCCCCCCAGCTCGCGCATTTCACCGTGCCCCCGCTGCTGTTGAACCGCGCCCCACTGACGCCTACTTGCTTTCCAAGTACCTCATGATTCCACTTGCCATGCCGTCCGCCAGCTTCTTTTGGTATGCGGCGCTGTCGAGCTTGCGGTCCTCGGCAGAGTTGCTCATGAACCCCATTTCCACCAGAACAGTCGGCACCTTTGCCCAGTTGAAGCCGCTGAGGTCGCTGCGCTTCACAAGTCCGCGATCGGTCGCGCCCGTACTCTCAATTACTGCGTCATGGACATAGCGTCCTGCTGTCTTGCTCTCCGAGACTATCGAACCGGTCCACCTGTTCTTCGCTGGAATCAACGTGGAGAGCCCACGCGTGCCGTGATTACCATTGCCGTCGCAGTGCAGTCGAATGAACAAGTCCGCGTTGGCCTCATTGGCGATTCTTGCGCGTTTCGAGTTCGCGACGTTCACGTCTTGCTTCGTACGGACCATGATCACTTTGACGCCGCGGCTCTCAAGTTCGTCTTGCAGACGCTTGGCGACCTTGAGATTGATACTGCTCTCCGAGTTGCGTGTGACCACACCGCTCGTGCCCCCAGCCACTCTGGGCTTGGTCTCCGCCGCCCCTGGGCCGATGGGCTCTTGACTCGAATCACCCCTCTTCTGGTGCCCGGCGTCGATGACCACCGTCCCTGGCAGCGCGTGCTCGTCCGGCTCTGGTTTGGCGGCCGGCGGCGGTTCGGCCGCGGGCGGTTCGGCCGGGGGGGCGACAGTAGCCGGGGCAACCGCCACCGCAGTGGTGTCTGGTACCTGGACCACTTCCGCCGGCTGCGCCTCCACTGGGGGGAGCATTGGCGTCGGTTCGATGAGCGCGCCTAGCAGCACACTAGCAACGCTGAACACGGCCACGATGCCCACCACGATCCCGACCAGCGTGACGACTATCTGTGTGGTCGAGACCCGATCTCTTTCGGTGTACAAACCCGCCCACCTTCTCGCTATGTGGTGTCACTGGACTTCCGACTGCGGCCATCCCGTGACCCTGAATTCCGCAATGGACGTATCCGCCGTTGGCTTGTGCGCCTTGTGCTTGGCGGCCTTGTACACCGAACGGATATACATGCGAACGGAACTCGCTTGGATCGGTGCATCCAGACTAATGGACTGGAACTTGCGTTTGTCCGCGAACAGATGGGTCACGCTTTGGCCGCTGTCGAACACGAATTCGGCCTCCTTGAGGCGCCCGTTCGTCCTCCAACGATCAAAATCGCCCGGGTTCTTGTCGTAGCCCGGGATCACCTCTATGTCCGTGATGCTGACCGACTCGCCGAAGCTAATGTCGACATACTCGCCAATGCCGTAGTCCTTGCCTGTGTCCTCCGGCTCGATACCTTCAGCCCAGCACGTTTCCGAGTCGCCATCCAGCAAGTTGCGTGCACGGTAGTCACCCAACGGGGTTTTCGGGAGTGTGCTCGACGCATGCGCGTTGGCCATGTAGGTGATGTCACGCTCCGACGGGGAAGCCGAGCCGCTGGCGGAGCCTTCGGCCTCGATGGTCGCTGTCTCGGTGGGGGTCGCGGACACGATTGGCACGGTACCCCTAGTCGGCGTGCCGCTGAAGAAGAACAGTCCGCCAACCACGAGCAGCACCGCAGCGCCGAGCACCAGGTACGGGGTCCAGTTGGTGATTGCGGGTGCGAACTGTGGGCCGGACGGTGCAAAACCCGAGGCGATCGTCGCGGCCACTGGGACGGTCCCGGACTGGCGAGCCGTTACGACCGGCCCGCCGGCGAGTGCCGAGCGAAACGCATGCGTGTCGGCGAAGCGGTCGGTGGGGTCTTTGGCGAGCGCCGTGGCGAGCACATAGCCCAGATCCGCGGGAAGTCCCGCGAACGCCTCGGGCGGCAGTGCGGGAGCGGGCTCGTGGACGATGCGGTACATGATCGTGGTGGGTGCGATGCCATCGGTGGCCCCGAACGGGTTGTGGCCCGTGAGCATCTCGAAACCGATGACGCCGATGACGAAGATGTCGGCACGTGAGTCCACCGGCTGCCCGGTGACCTGCTCGGGTGCCATGTAGCCGGGAGTCCCCATGACGGTGCCCGCTTGGGTGAGGCTCGCTCCTGTCCCCACATGCGCGATGCCGAAGTCCGCGAGTTTCACGCGCCCGTCGTGGGTCACGAAGACGTTGTCGGGCTTGATGTCGCGGTGCACGACCCCCTTGGAGTGGGCGAAGCCCACCGCATCGAGGAGCTGGTCGAGCACGGCTAAGGCCGAGGCGGGCTCGAGCGGACCGCGGTCCATGATCGTGGCGAGCGTCTCTCCCTCGATGACCTCCATGACGATGGCGGCACGCCCATCGAAGACCTCGGCAGCATGGATAGTGACGATACCGGGGTGGTTCAGCTTGGCCGCGGCTTGGCCTTCACGGACGAACCGGGCAGCGAGCTCGGCGGCGGCTGCGGAGTCGGTCCCCTGGGGGATGACCGGCTCTTTGATGGCGACATCGCGTTCGAGGCGGGTGTCGAAGCCCCGCCATACGACGGCCATCGCGCCTCTGCCCAACTCACCACGGATCTCATACGGACCGAGCATATCGCTCACTGACTGACTCCCCCTTCGAAGTTGCACAAGCCCTGACCACAATAGCGACAAGCTGGGATGCGCACCAGCGCGGACGGCGCGCTCAATACACAGCGCATTTCCGTGTTCCGGTGATCAGTGTTCTTATCGGCAATTGCCAAACACTTCCTGAATCGCCGGACATGCTCGATGATGAGCTTTGGATAGACCCCCCTGTGGACTCAATGAAGGGCCGTATGTGACTGGCTGGAACTCGAACGGCTTGGGCCGGGCGCGTCCGTCCCTGATCGTCGCGGGCGTCGCCATCATGCTCGCTCTAGCCACTGTCACGCTGATGGTCATGGCCGACTCTGCTCCGAGCGGACAGCCGACCGTCGATTCGACGAACCCTAGCCCACCGCCGCAGGCAGCGACCGACTCCGTCGCTACGACAGCCGCTGCCTCCGCCCCTACGACCGAACCACCAAAACCCGAACCATTCGACGCCGACAGAGCGCTGAACGATATCCGCCAGCTCGAGCGACTTGGACCCCGAAAAGGCGGGAGCGCCGCCGAGAAGAAGGGTTCCGCCTACGTAGCCGGCCGACTTACCGAAATGGGCTACTCCCCCGAAATCGAGACATTTGAGCTTCCCAACGGCAAGACGAGCCGCAATGTCATCGCCAGAGCACAGGGAACAAGTACTGTGTTCTTCGTGTTTGGTGCCCACATGGACTCCAAGCCTCCGTCACCCGGGGCCAACGACAACCTTTCAGGCTGCGGAGTACTCTTGGAGATCGCGCGCAACCTTTCCACCGATCCCGCCACTCCAACCGTCGAGTTCGTGTTCTTCGGCAGTGAGGAGATACTCGACGGCAACCCCGATCACCACCACGCCGGCTCTCGCCATCACGTTTCCAGCATGACTAAGTCGGAGAAGCTGAACACCGCTGGGATGGTCTCAGTTGACATGGTGGGATATGGATCGGACTTCACGGTGAGGACGATGAATCGCGGGCCACAGATCCTGCGCAAGCAGCTTCTGGCCGCCGCGAAGCGCACGGGTGTCTCGGCATCCTATGTGCGCGACCCCGGGAAGAGCGGGTGGAGTGACCATGAGGCGTTCGAGCTGGCTGGCATTCCAGCCGCTTGGGTCGAATGGAGTAATGACCCCGCGTACCACACCGCTCGAGACGTAAGCGGCCGGCTCCAGAAGAAGCGGCTCCGACAGACAGGACAACTGATGCTCGACTTCACACGGCAGCTCGACGATGCCAGCCTGGCCAAGCTTCTCGCTGCGTCGGAGGTCAGGTAATGGCGCCACAGACTCGCACGTGGATTCGCGCCGTTTTGCTGTCCTGCTGCATTCTCGCTTGCACGTATTTGCTGACGGGGTGTAGCCCAAAGGTACCTGAACTGCGGGGGGTGGGCCTCGGCACAGCGAAGCAGAAGCTGCAAGCCTCGGGGCTGAAGCTCGGACAAGTCGCGTATGACCCAGCCTCAACGTCTGCCAAAGGGACGGTGGTACGGCAGTCTCAGGCAGACCGTGCCGAAAAGGGCACTCGCGTCGCCCTCGTCCTCGCGGGCCCCAAGCCCGTTCAGGTGCCCGTATTGATCGGACTGCCCCAGCAGGAAGCCCTGATGGCAATCGGCGATTCCCAGCTGATCGCCAGTGACTGCACCAGCGAGTACGACGCACATGTCGCATCCTCGACGGTGATATCGCAGAACCCCGAAAGCTCCATGACTGTGGGTGCCGGCACCCAGGTGACCGTGGTAATAAGCCGAGGTCCGAAGCCCCGCCCCTCGGATGTATTGAGACTCAAGCAGAAGAAGGTCCTGAACGGTCCTTACTCCCCTAAGTCCGTCGTGGCGACCCAGCGCGGTCAAGTGTTCGCGCAAAACATGATCTACCGCCACACCGTTACCGTGTTCGACGATTCGACGTATGAAGTCGTGAAGACCATCAAGGATACAGTGGTTCCTGCCGACTTCGGATACTCCGAGCACCAGTCTGCCGTGCGAGGCGGCCCGGTAGAAGCCGCAGTGAGCGCAGACGGGTCCGCGATGTACGTTTCCCAGTACTCGATGTACGGTCCTGGCTACTCCCACCCAGGAGACGACGCGGGCGGACCCGGTTCCGGAGTGGACAACAGCTTCGTGTACCGGATACCGCTCGATACCCTCAAGATCGATCAACTGATCAAGGTGGGCGCTGTCCCCAAGTACGTTGCGACGACCCCCGATGGTCGCTACGTACTCGTAAGCAACTGGATCTCGTACAGCCTGAGTGTCATCGACGCCAAGCGCGGCAAGCAAGTCAAGGAGATCCGATTGGGCAGATTCCCTCGCGGTATCGCCGTCGATCCCGATTCTCGACACGCCTACGTAGCGGTCATGGGCTCAAGCGACATCGCCAAGGTCAACCTCGACTCGTTCGAGGTGGAATGGCTGAGAGGGGTCGGTTCGTCACCTCGACACCTCATCATGAGTCCGGAGGGCCGTTGGCTCTACGTGACGTTCAACGGCGCGGGTACCGTCGCCAAGATCAACCTGAAGACGAACAGGGTCGTGGATCGAGTCCGCACCGGCTCACAGCCACGCAGTATGGCCATGGCCGGCGATGGGAAATCGCTCTACGTGGTGAACTACGAGTCGAACACCGTGAGCAAAGTGCGCACGAAGGACATGAAGGTGCTGCAGTCGCTACCCACAGCGGTGCACCCCATAGGAGTCACTTACGTAGAGGCTCGCCGCGAACTCTGGGTATCGTGTTACCGAGGCAGCATCATGGTCTTCAAAGACAGATAGCGCCGAGAACCCTCAAATCACTCATTCTCCGAGACGATCTTCCATCCGTCGGATTCAAGCTGCAGTTTGAGTGTTTTCATTATTGTGCTGTTCTTCACGGCTCCGGTTGAGATGTACGACTGCCTTAAAACGACTGTCGCCGCATCCCAAGCGGAGTTGAACTTCATCGACTTGATTCTCAGATCGATATCCGGTGGCTGAGTTGTGTCGTAGATACGCTGCTTCTTCTTCTCCCATGCCGAGTAACTCAGGCCTTCAACGCTCATGAAATCCCTGGAGTAACAGGAGATATAGCCGGGGAAATCGAGGCTCTCACGGGCAACTTCCCAGTCCCCCAGCATGCCTTCGATGTCAGCTGCTGCTTCAGCCTCGGCCGCACCAGTGTCCACCTCTGGCGCTTCGGGCGCAGGTGGCGTCTCTCCTTGGGCAGGCGCGATTGCCGTCAATCCAGCACCCGCAGTCGTCGCTGGTCCTGAGGTGGATTCGCCTGCAGTTGCGCCCGAGCCGCCACCTCCTCCGCCCGAGAACACGACAGCTAGCACGACCGCCACCATCGCAGCCATGCCGAGAACCGCCCACAGCGTCTTGTTCGAGCCGCCAGACGCCCCGGTCGCATGCATCGTGCCCACAGGCCGTGAGACAGCGACCGTCTCCCGGAGCGCCCCGCGCATCTGCTCGGCGGATCCGAACCGCGATGCGGGGTCTTTCGCCAAAGCGGTGAGAACGACCGCCGAGAAGGAGGCGGGCATGCCCGCGAGTGCAGAGGGTGGCAGCTCCGGTACCGGCTCGTGAACGATGCGGTACATGACCGTGGTCGGGGCGGTGCCGTCGGTGGCGCCGAAGGGGTTTCGTCCGATGAGCATCTCGTGGGCGATGACGCCGATGGCGAAGATGTCGGCACGTTCGTCAGCCGGCTGCCCTGTTACCTGCTCAGGGGCCATGTAGCCCGGTGTGCCCATGACGGTGCCCGCCTGGGTGAGCGTGGCGCTCGTTCCCACGTGCGCGATGCCGAAGTCGGCGAGCTTCACTCTGCCGTCGTGAGTGACGAAGACGTTGTCGGGCTTGATGTCTCTGTGGACCACTCCCTTGGAGTGTGCGTAGCCCACCGCGTCGAGCAGCTGGTCCAGTATCGCGAGCGCGCTTTGGGGTTCGAGGGCGCCGCGGTCCAGTATCGAGGCGAGGGTCTCTCCCTCGATGAGTTCCATGACGATGGCGGGACGGCCGTCGTAGATGTCGGCGTTGTAGATGGTGACGATGCCGGGGTGGTTGAGTCTGGCGGCCGCCTTGCCCTCACGCACGAAACGGGCGGCGAACTCCGTGGCCACGGTCTCATCGGCGTTGGCGGGCATCACCGGCTCTTTGAGGGCGACCTCACGCTCGAG
>JBBREQ010000018.1:0-32780 GCA_038202795.1 Coriobacteriia bacterium
TCCTCGTCTTCTTCGACTACGCGTGCCAGTTCTGCTACTTGGACTGGCCGCGGTTCAAGCGGCTGCGGACCGAGCACGACGCAGAACTCGTGTTGGTTCCCTATGAGCTCCGACCCTCGATGCCCGCGCAGGGCGTGCCCATCTCCGAGTTGGGAGGGGCGCACTCCGAGCGCGTGACGGAGCACATGCATAAGATGGCCGAGGAGAGCGGACTCGAGCTCATGTCGCCCGATTTCGTGCCCAATACGCACTACGCTCTCGCGCTGGGGGAGTATGCCCGGGACCTCGGTGCCGAGGTTCATGAGCGTGCACATGAGGCGATCTTCTCGGCATACAACGCGAGTGGGCGCGATATCGGCAGTGAAGAGGTGCTGCTCGATCTTGCGACCGAGTTGGGGTTCGACCGCGGGGATGTGGCAGCAGCCTTCCAAGAGGGTCGCTCTGACGATAGACTGCACCAGTTCCACCATCTGGCGCTCGGATTCGGCATCACCGCGACCCCCAGTGCACTGATCTGCAACGAGCTGTTCATTGGCAGCAGACCCTACGCCGTGCTCGTCGATGCCCTCGCGCGCTGCCTTGTCTCCGAGCACAATGTCGAGGCCCACGTTGCGCACGGCGATGACGCACCGCCGGCCTCGGAGGCCTAGCGCATCACCCGCCCTCGGCTCCGGAGCGGTATCATGTACGAGGTCTCAACGAGGCCGGGAACCGTCCCCGTCACAGGAGTCGTCGAAAGCAGTGGAACCAGTTGTTGTGATCCCGACGTTTTGGACCCGTCGTCAGGGCGGCCGTGGTCGTGTAGTGACCGATGAGCGGGTAGCGGTCTACGATCACCCGACGCCGGTCAACGAGCTTGAGCCTGCGCTGATCGCGTGCCTTCAGTCGCTCAGGCAGGTGCGAGGACTGGGACGAGTGGTCGTGATCGTAGCCGTGACCGATGATTCGATCGCGTACCAGGCCGAGGACCGGGTGCGTGAGATCGTCGACGAGTTCCCCGACATCAACGCATTCGTCTTCGGCCCGGCCGAGCTGGGCTCCCTCCACCGCCGTCTCGAGCAGCTCGAGTTCGCCGACATGATCGAAGGCGTGACACTGACCGGCTACGGAGCCGTGCGCAATGCCGGGCTGATCGCAGCCGCGGTGTTGGGGCACGATTCGGTTGTCTTCCTCGATGACGATGAGGTCGTGCTGAGTCCCGATTTCCTTGAAAAAGCGCTCTACGGTCTAGGAGCCAAGCTCCAGGACGGCACGCCGCTGCTGGCCAAGACCGGCTACTACGTCGATGACGAGGGTCGCTGGCAGCGTCACGAAGCGCCGCACTGGACCAACATGTTCTGGCGCCAGAAGGACGCGTACAACGCAGCCCTGCACATCGTCATGAAGCCGCCCAGGATCCAGCGCGCGCGCATCGCATTCGGCGGCATCATGTCGCTGCACAAAGACATGTACACCTCGGTGAGCTTCGATCCTTGGGTCAGCAGAGGCGAGGACATCGACTACGTCATCAACGTGCGCATGCACGGCGGCGACGTCTTCATCGACGACGAGTGGAAGGCACTGCACCTGCCGCCCGAGCCGGTGAGCGAGGCGCTGCGCTTCCGCCAGGATGTCTACCGTTTTGTCTACGAGCACCGCAAGATCGAGTTCGCCAAGTCCCAAGTCGACCTGCGTCAGGTCACGCCCAAGTCGATGTTGCCCTACCCGGGCACGTTCATCGACTCATCGGTGGGTTGGCGTGCGTTTGTGACCGGTCTGCTGCGCGCCGTGGGACGTCCCGAGAAGAGCCGCTATTTCAATGCCGCTCTGCATGCCGTGCGCGAGGCGAGTGATTTCGCGCGCGAGCACTGCCAGCACTATTTCGAGTTCCAGCGCCGCTGGCCGCTCATGATGGAGCGCCTCTGGGACGATGTGGCGCTTTCGACGCTGTTCACCGGAGAGCGCCGGATGGACCGTACCGCCATCACCGGACGATTCCCCGTGGTTCCGCCGCCGTCCGAGTAGGTGCGACGTGGCTGACTGGGTACTCGCAGCCGCAATCGGGCTGGTCTCCGGGGTACTCTCGGGCGCGTTCGGCATCGGCGGGGGCATAGTCACCACTCCCGCCATCCGCCTGGTGTTGGGCGCCCCGGCGCTCATCGCCGTGGGAACGCCGCTGCCCGTGATCGTTCCCGGAGCGCTTGTCGGGGCACTCTCGTATCACCGAGAAGGCCACCTCGACCTGCGGACTGCACTCGTGCTGGGGGCGGTAGGACTACCTGGTGCCGTGGGCGGCGCACTGCTGGCGACCCGTGCGGGGGGGACGGTGGTGCTTCTCGGCACCGCACTCCTGATCGTGTGGGCCGCGGCCGATACGGTTCTGCAGGCAGTTCGGCCTCCGCGCACGGACCCGCGTGACGGGTCCGGGATGCGTCCACTGACGACTGCGCTGGTGGCCATCGGGGCGCTCACGGGGCTGTACTCGGGGTTCTTCGGGCTGGGCGGAGGTTTCGTACTGGTTCCGCTGCTGACGCGCTGGCTCCATTTCGACATGAAGCGCGCTATAGGCACGTCTCTGGCGACAGTGACGCTCCTCGCGATTCCCGGCACCATCACGCACTCCTACCTGGGCAATGTGGACTGGGCGATTGCGGCGGGTCTGGCACTGGGCGTGATCCCGGGTGCGCTGTTGGGCGCGCGAATCACGATGGGCGCTCGCGATCGACAGGTGCGCATCGCCTTTGCGGGGCTGCTGGTCGTTGTCGCCGCGATACTCGCGATCAGCGAGATTTGGGGCGTGCTGTGATGTCGGAGTTGCGACCGGCGCGTGACGACGAGGTCCGCGGACTGTGGCCCGCAGTGAAAGCCGCGCGCCTCTTCTCGGCCCGCGAGGAGTTCACCTCGTTTTGTGCCGAGAACCCGTGGCGCGTGCGAGTGAACGAGTCAGGTGAGTCCGTGGTTCTCGCTCCCTGGCGCGCAGGCGGTGACGTGCTCGCGATTAGGGGTGTGTGGGCATCCCCACCCAGGATCACCGCCCTGGTCGAACAGACCGAGGCGTTCGCTCGCGACCAAGGATATGCGCAGCTTCTGTCGCCCTTGCTCTCGGAAGCTGTCTTCGGGTGGTACCGGAGTGCCCGGATGCGGGTCCGTGAGCGCATCGTCGCGATCCAGGGATTTGCCGACGAGATCACGGCGGGTGACAGGCAGGATGTGGTCGGGTTTCGCCCTGCCGGGCCGGCGGATTTCGAGCTGCTTGAGCGGTTGGACGCGCAGTGCTTTGATGAGTTCTGGCGCTACGGGATTGCCGAGATCGACCATTCGCACCAGCGGGAGCGCGTCACTCTCGCCTTGGACGCAGACGGTGCGCTTGTGGGCTACGCGACTTGCTCGCTTCACGGAGCGTCTGCCACCTTGGGGCGGCTTGCTGTGGCACCGGCGGTCCGCCGCAGGGGTGTGGCGCGCGCTCTTCTGGCCGACGCAGCATCGTGGGCGGCTGACCAGCAGGCGTATGCACTGACGTTGTGCACTCAGCGGGGGAACGCAGCTTCGCGGCGGCTCTACGCCTCGGCGGGGCTGTTCGAGCTGCCCGAGGCCTACGTGATGGGCATCTGCGACCTGTGAGCAGCAAGCGATTCGAGGTGGCATGCGCCTATCCACGCATCGTCGATCCCGCCCCTGCTTTGTGTAGCGTGCCCATTTGCGGATAAACTGTCGGAACGCGACGCACCGGCCCTTGTGTCGCGGGGTTTTGGGGGAGAGGGCGCGCCGTTGAGGAGGCGTGGATGCTCAAGGCTTTGGTTGTCGATGATGAGGCACCAGCGCGCTCAGAGCTCAGGTTTCTGCTGGGTGAGGCGGGCGGTGTCGAGGTCGTAGGCGAAGCGAGCAACGCGATCGAGGCGCTGCAGCTCATCAAGGCGATTCCGTACGATGTGCTCTTCCTCGACATCAACATGCCGGGTCTCACGGGCGTTCAGCTCGCCGAGGCACTCGCCGCACATCCCCGTCCACCGGCAATCGTGTTCGTCACCGCGCACTCGGAGCATGCGGTGAAGGCGTTCGAGGTCAAGGCGGTCGACTACCTGGTCAAGCCCGTGGAACTCGATCGGCTCAAGCAGGCGGTCGCTCGCCTGGCCCCGCTCACCGAGCATGCGACTGCGCGCGTCGAGCGTATACCGGTAGAGAAGGCTGGCAAGAAGCTTCTCATCAGCGTAGGCGACATCCTCTACATCATGGCCAAAGACGACTACAGTTACCTGCACACGGGCACCGACCGCTACCTTTCCACGATGTCGCTCGCGACGCTCGAAGCGCGCTTGGAGCCTGTAGGTTTCTTCCGAATCCACCGCCGTTACCTGGTGCGCCTGGCGTGCGTGAAGGAAGTGGTGCCGATGTACGGCGGGACGCTGCTGCTTACCCTGACCGACGAAGGAGCGACTCAGATACCGGTCTCGCGCCGACGAGTCCCCGCGCTGAAGAAGGCACTGGGCCTCTAGCGTGCCTCAACCGGTGCTCGTCGGGTTGATCTCCGACACGCATGGCTGCGTGGACCCACGCGTGTATGAGGCGTTCTCAGGGGTGGTCGAGATCGTGCATGCGGGAGATATCTGCAGTGACGCCATCCTCTACGAGCTCGAGACCATCGCCCCTGTCACGGCTGCGCTGGGCAACTGCGACGGCGCTGGTGTTGCCGGATTCGGCGTGCCGTTCGTCGCCCGTACGATGGTCGCCGGTCTCCGCATCCTGGCAATCCACGACTTCGGTGACCTCGGCGAGATACCGGCCGACGTCGACGTGGTGGCATGCGGGCATTCTCACCTTCCCCGCATCCAGTATCACGGTCGCGTGCTGGTCGTGAATCCGGGGTCGGCCACACAGCCGCGCCTCGTGCCCGCGCCCAGCGTCGCGATTCTCGAGATCGATGACGAGGCGCGAGTGAGCGCACGCATTGTGATGCTCGACGAGCTCGGGGGGGTCTAGCGCGCTCAGGTCCCCTGGCGCTTGGCTACTCCTCGTAGACCACGCCAGCAGCGTCGGCGAGCCCACCTACCAGAAGCGCAACCGACTCCGGCGACGCATCCGCGAGGTCCAGGCGAACCACCCGCCGGCCGGCATCGATCAGGGTGAGCAGGTCGCCCTCGGCCTGCGCGCGATGCAACTCCCTGAGCCCCCACGGTTCTCCGGGCACCTCCACGTCGGTATCGTCGCGTGTGGTGACCAACACGAAGACGCCGGTGTTGGGCCCGCCCTTGTGATACTGACCGGTGGAATGGAGATAGCGCGGACCCAACTCGAGGGTCACCGGAACGCCCAGGGCTGCCGAGAGGGGCCCCAAGATGGTCTCGAGTGGAGTCAGCAGATCCTCGCTCACGGGCAGGTAGGCCAGAATGGCGAGGAAGTCGCCGGCTCGCAGTGACGCGATCGCGTGCCCGACCACTGTGCTCAAGGACGCTTCGGCGCGTCCTGGCACGTCGAGAGCGCCCGCGAAGGTGTAGGCGCACTCGGACTCCCCAACGCGGCCCTGAGGCACCGGCGCGACCGATTCCCCCGAGAGCACCCTTGCGGTGGCCGCCTTGGCAGCCGCCACATTGGGCTGGCCGAACGGATTGACTTCCAGCAGAGGGCCCAGGAGCGCAACAGCGTGCTCCCAACGGACGAACTCGGCCGCCAAGTCGTTTTCGTCGTGTAGAACCAACTGGATGACGGGGAAGCGCTCGGACCACTCAGAGGCCCAATCAGCTAGGCGCGTGTCATTTTCGAACCGTATGATCGCCAAGGCGCGATCGGGTCCGTACTCGAGTCGTTTGGTCGCCGATAGCTCGACCACCGGCAGGATCCCTGTGCCCTGCTTGCCCAGGGATTCGGCTACGAGTTGCTCTGCCCACAGGCCGAATGAGTCGAGGCCCGCAGAGGTGATGAAGGTGAGCTTGTCTCGGCCGATCGCGTGTGCGTCGGCGGCGAACGCCGCCAACTCAGCGGCCGGGTTCACGCCCGCAGCATGCGTGCATGCGGACTCCGTCTCGACAGCGCGCGCCAGCAGTGCATCCAGATCGATTCCCAGAAGCGCGGCCGGGAGCAGGCCAAAGACCGTGAGAGCGGAGTAGCGGCCTCCCACGGTTGGTGGTGACGAGATCACCGCGCGGAAGCCCTCCTCGGCTGCGAGGGTCTCGAGCGAGGACCCGGGGTCGGTGATGGCGACGAAGCGCGCGCCGGCGTCGATCTGGCCCACAGCATCTTCGACGTACGAGCGGAACACGGAGTACAGCGACAACGGCTCGATGGTCGAACCCGACTTGCTCGATACCACCACGAGCGTCGTCTCGAAGTCCAGTGTCGAGAGCTTCTCAAGTACCGTGACCGGAGCGGTCGTGTCCAACACGTGCAGCTGTGGCCCGCTGCCGTCGTCGGCCATCACGCGCCCAATCACCTCTGTGGCGAGTGAGCTGCCACCCATCCCCAACACCACGACGTCGGTGAGGCCATCGGCCTTGACCTCGCGGACGAGTTGCCGGACGCGGGGGAGTTCCTGGGCAGCATCCGCCGCAAGGCGAGTCCAGCCCAGATTCTGGGTCACTTCCGCCTGCACGGCGGGATCGGCCGAGAAGAGCGAAGCATCGCGCGCCGCGAGTCGTGCGGGCGCATCCAGAGCGGTCAGCCGGCTCAACGAGTCCATGTACGGTCCTTTCGGGCGTTGTTGTCAGCGAGTCTATTCCCCTGTGGCACCTTTAAGTCTGTTCTTCCGTGCCCGCGGCCTCGAGCGGTACCGTCTCGAAGCCCGAACGCGCCTCGATCAGCGCGACGAGTGCTCCTCCGCACACGACCAACGAACCGCCCACCACGGTGACCCACGTGATCGACTCGCCCAAGAACAGCGCAGCGAGGACCACGGCGCTGACCGGTTCGACATAGGTCAGTATCGCGGCGTGGTCCGTGCGCACCCGCCGCAGGCCCCCCAAGAAGATGAAGCCGGTCAGCGCGGTGTGAACGACGCCCAGTGTGATGAGCGCCGCATACTGGCTCGGCGACTGAGGTACATCTCCACGCAGGTAGGCGGCGACGACCAACGGTGAGAGCACGAGCGAGGCCACACCGTACTCGATGAACATCAGTGAGCCGCTCGTGATGCCGCGCAGTATCTTCTTCGAACGCAGCAGCAACGTGGCGTAGGTGAGAGCCGAGAAGAACGCGAGCAGGGCCCCTAGCCGCTCTTCGCCACTACTGACCGACAAGCCCTGGGGGGCGAGGATGACCACGATACCTGTCAGTGCCAGCAGCAGCGGCGCGACGACGCGCCGGTCGAAGCGCTCACCGGTCACGAACGGCGCCAAGGCGGCGACGAACACGGGGCCCGTGTAGCCAAGGAGCTCCGCCGTGGCCACCGTCGTCATGTCAAGCGCTGTGAGGAACAGAAACCAGTTGAGTGTGAGGATGAGTCCTTGGCCGATGACCTGCAGCCACTTGGCTCGCTCCAGCTTTAGAAGCTCGCGCCACCGGCCGGTGGCGAGCATCCATCCGCCGATCACCAGCCACGCGCAGAAGACACGGAAGAAGACCTTCACGACCGAGGCGCCCTCGGCCGAGCGCAACAGGAGCGGTATAGAGCCCCAGATCAGGCCGGCCACAGCCACGCGAGCGAGGCCGGCCAGTCGCTGCCGGGGATCAGCTGAGGTATCGGGAGTCATGCCGCTGAGTGTAGCGGATGAATCGCTTGGCTAGGCCTTCTTCACGTACTTGGATTTGAGCGTCATCGGGCCTATGCTCTCGACCTTGCAGTCGATGTTGTGGTCGCCCTCGACAAGCCGGATGTTCTTGACCTTCGTACCCACCTTGAGGACCAACGAGGTGTTCTTCACCTTCAGGTCTCTGATGACGGTCACGGTGTCGCCGTCCTTGAGTACGTTGCCGTTGGCGTCGCGCACGGTCGAGCCGTCATCGTTTTGCGCGCTCGAACCGCGCTCCCACTCGTACGCGCACAGCGAGCAGACGTTCAGCTGCCCACTCTCGTAGGTGTGCTCCGAGGCGCACTCGGGACACTTTGGTGAATCGCTCATGATGGTGTGCCCCTCTTAGCAGATACGCGGGAGCTGTTCTCCCACGAGCATGTCCATGATCCGGGTGGCCCCAAACGCTGTGTGCACGTATACCTTGCCTGCGGGCGATTCGGCAACCGTCCCGATCACGGCGGCATCCTCGCCGTACGGCGATGCTTTCATCGCCGCGAGCGCGGCTTGCGCCTGGTCCGCCGGCACGACGGCGATCATCTTGCCCTCGTTGGCGACCTGGAAGACGTCGTATCCTAGCATCTCCGAGGCACCGCGCACCTGATCGTGCACGGGCACGGCGGTTTCCTCGACCGTGATCGACACGCCCGAGGCGCTCGCTAGCTCGTTGAGCGTCGAGGACACTCCGCCGCGCGTGGGGTCGCGGAAACAGCGCGTATCGGGCGCCGCCGCCAACACGTTGGCGATGAGCGCGTTGAGGGGGGCTGCGTCGGTCTCGATATCGGTCGAGAACGACAGGCCCTCCCGCGTGGAGACGATAGCGATGCCGTGGTCGCCGATCGTCCCCGAAATCAGCACCACATCGTCGGGCTTGCAGTACGAGCCGGACAGGTCCACACCGGCTGCGAGCGCGCCCACTCCGGCGGTGTTGATGAAAATGCCGTCGCAGCTGCCCTTCTCGACGACCTTGGTGTCACCCGTGACGATGTGCACGCCCGCCTCGCGGGCTGCGTCGCGCATCGACTCGAGAATCCGCTTGAGATCGGCCACCGGAAAACCCTCCTCGAGCACGAAGCCCACGCTCAGGTAGAGCGGCGTCGCGCCGGAGGTCGCCACGTCGTTCACCGTGCCGCAGACAGCCAAACGCCCGATGTCGCCACCCGGGAAGAAGATCGGATTCACGACGTAGGTGTCGGTGGAAAATGCGAGCCTGGCGCCGTCGAACGGCAGCGAAGCGGCGTCGTCGAGGCGCGAGAGGTACTCCTCGGCGAACTCGGTGACGAACACATCGTCGATGAGCTCGCGCATCATCGTGCCACCCGAGCCGTGCGCGAGAAGGATGCGGTCAGAGCGCATAGTAGTCCCTTTCGAGTCGTTCCCCGATTGCCGCGCGAGCCCTAGCCCTGGTGGCGGCCGTAGTCAGTGTAGCGGTAGTAGGCCGCGCAGCTACCTTCCGATGAGACCATGCACGGCCCGATGGGGTGCTCGGGTGTGCAACCGCGCGCGAACAGCTTGCAGTCGAACGGCAACGTGATGCCGCGCAGCACCTCGCCGCACTGGCAGCCCTTGATCTCCCGGGGCTCGGGCAGCGTCACCGGCAGCTTCTTCACCGCGTCGTATGCCGAGAACTCCTCGCGGATACCCAAGCCGGTGCCGGGGATGACCCCGATGCCGCGCCAGTCCGCATCAACCGGCTCGAAGACGCGTTCAACCATCTCGCGGGCGACGAGGTTGCCCTCGGGCATCACCCCCCGGTGATACGCGATCTCGATCTCGGCGCGCTTGTCCTCGAGCTGCTTGAGGATCATGTAGACGCCTTGGAGCACGTCGACCGGCTCGAACCCGGTGATGACGCCGGGCACCCCGTACTTCTGGGCGAGGAACTCGTAGGGCTCGGAACCGATGATCGTCGAGACGTGGCCGGGCAGGATGAACGCGTCGATCTGCACGTCGGGGTCGTTGATGAGCGCCTCGAGGGCCGCGGGAACGGTCTTGTGAGCGCAAAACACCGAGAAGTTCTCGAGTCCCTGTGACTGCGCGCGCAGGATCGCCGAGGCGATCAACGGAGCGGTGGTCTCGAAGCCCACAGCGACGAAGACGACTTCTCGATCGGGCTCCTTCTCGGCGAGTGCAAGGGCGTCGAGCGGTGAGTAGACGATACGGACGTCGCGTCCGTCGGCCTTCTCGCGCGACAGCGAAGAATAGCTGCCGGGGACTTTCATCATGTCGCCGAACGTGGTGACGATGACCTCGGGCCGGCGGGAGAGTTCGATGGCGGTATCGATGTCATGATTCGCAGTAACGCAGACAGGGCAGCCGGGGCCGGAGAGCAGGGTCACGTTTTCGGGCATGACGTTTCGCAGCCCGTTCTTGGCGATGGAGACCGTGTGCGTGCCGCAGACCTCCATGATCTTCACAGGGCCGGTCTTGGTGGCGTTGATAGCCTCGATCAGACCCTTCGCGATCTCAGGGTCTCGGAAGGCAGAGAGATCCACGGGGCTATGCCCCCTCTACGAGGAGACCTTCGTCCTCTGCGAAGAAGGGGAGCGTCTTGAGTAGCTCGAGCGTCTCGTTGGCGGTTTCTTCGTCAATGACCTGCAGGGCGAAGCCGGCATGGACCAAGACGAAGTCGCCTTCGACGGCCTCAGGCACCAAGTCGAGCGACACGGTGCGCGTCACGCCCATGATGTCGACCACGGCCATACTGTTGGGTTCCCTGGTGGAGATGCGAGCGGGTATTGCCAGACACATAGCGTACGTCCCTTCTGTCGCCGGCCGGTTGCGCCAGCGCTAGCTTTGATGCCGCCGAGCCCATCCCACAACGGCCTGGCCGAATGAGACGGCCCCGTCGTTGACTGGCAGATTCACGTGGGTGAGCGGTGTGAGTCCCGCCTCTCGAAGTGCTTCCACGGCCCCGCCAAGCACAAGACGATTCATGAACACGCCGCCCGCCAGTGCGACCTTCCCAGTACCCAAGCGGACGGCGACGGACGTGCTCACTGCAACCACACAGGCGATCACCGCGCGATGAAACCGTGTAGAGATTACCCCTGCGGGTATTTGTAAGTCAACGTCCGAGAGGACTGCTGCAAGCAGCGCGCCAGCGTCTATGATGAGCGGACATTCGGGGTCCTCGGACTCGACGAGGTCGAGGTGGTAGGTGCCCTCAGCCGAGCTGTCGGCGGCGGCCTCGAGCAGAATCGCGGCCTCGCCCTCATAGCGAGCATCATCGGCGATTCCCGCGAGTGCGGCCACCGTGTCGAACAGCCGCCCCATCGAACTCGTGAGCGGACAGTTCACATGGCGCTCGATCATTCTCAGCAACGTGGACTCCTCGCCAGCCGCCAGTCGTGACCGCAGTGGAGCGGCCCCTGGATGACCGAGAAGACCGTATTCGTGCAGCGTACCCAGGGCCATCCGCGCAGGTCGCTTGATCGCGCCTGAGCCTCCAGGCATCGGAACGTAGCGCAGGTGGGCTACCCGCTCAGACTCCTGCCAATCACACACGAGCACTTCGCCGCCCCAGATGTGGCCGTCCGAGCCGTAGCCGGTGCCGTCAAACGCGATACCCACGACCTTCTCGGCGATTCCGTGCTCGGCGGTCACGCTCACGATATGCGCGTGATGGTGCTGCACGCTCACCTTGGGCAGGTCGAGTCCGAGCGCCCATTTCGTCGAGAGGTACTCGGGGTGGTCGTCGTGGGCCACGATGCGCGGCTCGATGCGGAACAGCCTCTTGTAGAGCTCAAGCGTGTCTTGGAAGCTCGCGAGCGTCTCGGCATTCTCGAGGTCACCGATGTGCTGCGAGACGAAGGCGTAGTCGCCCGTGATCAACGTGAACGTGTTCTTCTGCTCGGGCCCTGCCGCCACGATGTCAGTGTCTGCCGAGAACGGCAGTTTGATGGGGTGGGGCGCATAGCCGCGCGCGCGGCGCACCGGCTCGATGATCCCGCGCACGACGCGCACGACCGAATCGTCGTAGCGGCTGTAGATCTCGCGGTCGTGCAAGAGAAAGGCATCCGCGATGCTGCCGAGACGCTCCAGCGCTTCCGCGTTGTCGGTGGCGATGGGTTCGTCCGAGAGGTTGCCGGACGTCATCACGAGGGGCGCGCCGACTGCTTCGAGGAGGAGGTGATGTAAGGGGGTGTAGGGGAGCATCACGCCGAGCTCGGCCAGACCGTCAGCGACGCCTGTTGCCAATTCCTGCATCGAGGCCGACGCCGCCTGCGACTCTGTGGGCCCGCCCGCCTCGCTCGTATCCCTCCGACGCAACAGGACCACGGGGCGGACCACTCCCGTTAGCAGGGACGCCTCTTGGTCGTCTATGAGGCAGTGGCGGGCTGCTTCCTCCAAAGATCGCATCATGACCGCCAGAGGTTTGCCCCAGCGGTGCTTGCGTTGGCGAAGGGTGGCCACGGCATCCTCGTCGAGAGCGCTGCACGCTAGGTGGAAGCCGCCCAGCCCCTTGATCGCCAGGATGTGGCCGTCTCGCAGCAGCGAGGCCGCAGCGTCGATGACCGCGTCGCTACGAGCCGCCTCGGCGTCGCGATTCCTATGAGGCCTTGGTGACACCTCGCGCTCCAACGTCCACTCCCAGTCAGAAGGGAACCTGAGTGGTGTGCCGCGCTCGCCCTCAAGCTGCGAGGGTGGGATGGGGGGTCCCACGCGCAGTTACGCAGGAGCCGAAGGCGACGAGGACTGTTTGAGCATGGGACCCCCCATCCCACCTGTTTCGCCCGCATTCAGATAGAGCCGCGGCCCACAAACGAAGCAAGCATCGGGTTGCGCATGGAAGCGCCGGTCCGCGGGGTTCCCGTACTCCTCGGCGCACTGAGAGCACATCGGGAAGTCACGCATGGTGGTCATCGGACGGTCGTAAGGCACATCGGCGATGATGGTGAAGCGTGGTCCGCAGTTGGTGCAGTTGATGAAGGGGTAGCGGTGGCGGCGATCATCGGCTGCACGCAGCTCGGTAAGGCAGTCAGGACAGGTGGCGATGTCGGGGCTTACCAGCGTCATCGCACCCTCTTCGGCCACGGAAGCCCGGATCGAGAACTCGGGGAAGCCTTCGAAGTCGATCTGCTCGAAGACAACGTCTTCGATGACGGACAGTGCGGGAGCGCGTTCGCGCAGAAGCGAAGGGAACGCATCGACCTTCTCGGCGGGGCCTTCGACAACGCAGTGGACGCCGTCGCTCGAGTTCAGCACCCAGCCGTTGAGTCCCTCCTCGACGGCAAGCGTGTACACGAAGGGGCGGAAACCCACCCCTTGGACGATGCCCGTCACGTGCAGCTGGAGCGCTTTCATCGTGCTCAGTCGGTGCTGCGGCGACGGTGCCCGTCGGCGACGAAACGGTTGTTGATACGTACGAACAGCTTGTACGCCTGGTCGAGCAGGACCATGGCTTCATGGGCGCTGCCCACGGTGAGTTCCTCTTTGGCGGCCTCGAAAGACGAGTCGTGGATGAACGCGTTGCGCTCAGAGCGCAGAGCTCTCCACCGTCGGGGGAACTCGCCAAAGCCCAGCTCTGAAGCGGCGTCCTCGAACTGTTCGCCCGTCAGCGCGGGAAACAGCCTGCCGATGCGCTGGCCCACTGAACGCTGCGTATCGAGCACTGTGGCTGTCAGCTTCAGGCTCGCGCCATTGGCGGCCATGATGCGCGCCAAGATGTCCTCAATGAGCGACTCGAGGAAGGTGGCCGCGAGAATCACCACGATCTCGGACTCGCCTTCGATCTGATAGCGGCGCACCCGCGTGTCGAGCCGACGCAGGCGATCAGGAGGGAACTTCCGGTGGTCGCTCGATTGTGCCCGGCATGTCGGGCAGGGCGACTCGCCCGCACCGAAGCGTGGGTCCGCCGAGAGAAACCCGCACGTCACGCACTCCCAATACAGAGGCGTGTGCTCGCTGAGGGCGGATCGTGGTGAGGGTTCGGGGTGCTTCTTGTTCACCCGCCGATTGTACTGCAAAACAAAGAGGCGGCCCCCAGCAGGGACCGCCTCATGCGATAACGAATCTCAGACGAGCTCTACGCTCGCATCGGGGTTCGCATCCGCGCCGTCGATCTGACTGAGCGCGCGGTCGAGCTTTGCGCGAGCTTCGCCCAACAGGACCGACGCCTGCGCGACTGAAGAGCTGGGGTGGACCATGTCCGCGTGGTCCGCGAGATGGTGAATCTGTTCGAGCCACTGCTGCGCCATGGCCAGCGTGTCATCGGCCTGGCCGAGCATGAGCTTCATCTGGTCGGTGTTTACGCCTTTTTGGCACATGGCGCTATCCCAACCAAGCTGAGAGCTCGTCGACCAGACGCTTCTTGGGCATCGCGCCCACGAGCTTCTTGACGACTTGCCCGTCGCTGAAGACGAGCAGGGTGGGAATCGAGAGGATGTCGTGCTTCGTGGCCACAGCCGGGTTCTCGTCGACGTTGAGCTTGCCCACCGAAATGGCGTCATACTCGGCAGCCAGTTCGTTGAGTACCGGTTCCATCATTCGGCACGGGCCGCACCACGGAGCCCAGAAATCCAGCACGAACGGCTTGGTGCTGGTTTCGACGGTATCCCCGAAGTTCGCATCTGTTACCTGTACGAGATCTGACATTGGTACCCCTCTCCTGGCTGGATCAGATAGTGCATGCGTTGGCGGCATCGACGTACCGCAGAGCCTCGAACGCGGCGGACGCGCCCTTTGCCGCAGCAGTGATGACCTGCTTGAGCTCAGACTGGGTCACGTCGCCTGCGGCGAAGAGGCCCGGGACCGATGTGCGTCCATCGTGGTCGATAGAGATGTACCCGCTGGGCGACAGTTCGCACAGTTCCTGAGCCAACTCGTTGACCGGGTGTACGCCCACGAATATGAATACGCCGTCCACAGGGAGGAGCTTGTCCGGTTCACCTGCGGGCGATTCAAGCCTCAGAGCAGCTACTTTGCCGTTCTCGCCCACGATCTCGACGGGCACGCGGCTCAGTTCGAGTTCGATCTTGTCATTGGAGAAACACCGCTCCTGGATGCACTTCGTCGCTCGCAGCTCGTCGCGACGGTGAACCAGGTGCACCCGGGTGACGAACTTCGTGAGGAACATGGCCTCTTCCACCGCGGCGTCTCCGCCACCGATGACCGCCACGGTCTTGTCCCTGAACAGCGCGCCATCACACGTTGCGCACCAGGAAACCCCACGACCGGTGAACTCAGCCTCGCCCGGAATGCCCAGTTTGCGTGGTACCGCTCCGGTGGCGAGTATCACGCTGTGCGCCTCGAATTCCTCGCCTTCCGACGAGAGGACGAACTTCTCCCCGTCGGTGGTGACGCGCTCGACCGGCGAGAACGTTCGAATCACCGCACCGTGCACCTCTGCCTGTTTGGTCATCAGTTCGCCGAGTTCAGAGCCGGAGATTCCGTCAGGGAAACCGGGATAGTTCTCTACCCAGTCGGTTGTGACGATCTGCCCTCCGGGGAGGCCCCGCTCGAACACGACGGTCTTGGCGCGCCCACGCGATGCGTAGAGAGCGGCTGCGAGACCGGCAGGCCCGCCGCCGATGATCGCGATGTCGACGTGCTCACGTGTCACTGCGTCGCTCCCTGCGTGCTCTCACTCGATACGCCCAGCTGCTCCTCGATGTTCTGCAGCAGAACCGTAGCCTGCTGAAAGGCGCTGTGTGCGTTGGGATCGTTCACGGTCAGCTTGACGACCTTGCGCATCTGGTCGGCCGCGGCTTTGAGGTCCTGGCGCCCTTGTAGGTAGAAGATGCCCAGATTGTAGTTCGCGTTCACATGGTTCGAGTCATTGGCGAGAACCTCGCCGGCCGCGCGAATCGCAGGGTCGGTCTGTCCCGAGTAAAACAGCAGCGAGGCCATGTCGGCTCGCGCGTCATTGTCTCCGGGAAGCTCCTTCAGATAGCTCGCGTAGTACCGGATGCCCGCCTTGCTCAAGGGAATCACCGTGGCCTGGTCGCCGGCGGCCTGCGCGGTGCCCACGGCGTCGAAATAGAAGTTGCCCATCGTGAGCAGCGCTTCGCGGTCGTTGGGGTTCTTCTCCAGTGCTGCCAGCGCCTCAAACGCGGCGACCTGTTTGGCGGAAAGGAGCTCACGGTATTGTGTGGGGAGTTTGGCGGCGTCGAAGGCGGCCGGCTCATTGGTGAGCGTCAGGACGATGACTGCGACGAACACCGCGAGCGCCACTGCGAGGATTCCGATAGGCACGCGATAACGTTGGAAGGGACGAATGATGTAGCGCTTGGCGAACCCGCCCTCCACGCCTTCTCCGTAGCGCGTCACCGCGACGCCCAGAGTCTGCGCTTTCAGCAGCATGTTGAGGTCGTTGGTCACCAGGAGGACGTGGCACTCAGGGCCTGCGGCACTGCAGACCTGCATCGCTGTGGCGATGATCTTGTCATCGGAGTTTCGTGTCGTGATGCCATCCGGCAGTCTGATCTCCGGGTCGAAAGGCACGACCCGCAGGCTTCCGCCGTCCGGGAGCTCCACGCCGTCGATCAGCGAAGCGTCCTCGGACAGCTCGAAGAGCATCCGGCTGATCTCGCGTCCTCGAAACCGGAGATCGGGATCGACACGAGCGGTCTTGAGTTTGTCCAGCTCGCCCAAGACGGTCTCGGGAATCACGATCTGATCGCGTGGATAAGACAGTATTGAGTTTGGGTCTGCTAGCAACACATTGGTGTCGAGTACAACGATCCTGGTCATGTGGGGCCCTTCGTCGAGCGTCTGCCGCAGCCATCTTACTGCATGCCGCCCGGGGGTATTCTGGAGATTGCGTGCGCGGGGTCGTCCGTTGCGTGGAGCGAGCCTACCGGGCGTCCTCGTCAGACTCGACCGTGCGCACGCGCCGGATGATGAACACCAGCATCCCGCCGAGCAGCAGTATGACGCCTGCGATGATCACGAGCCGATCCAGGTAGGACGCACGGACATCGACGGTTTCCCGGTCCAGGACCACGTCAGCCGAGGAGACCGTGACCGTCAGGCGCCCTCGAAGCGCATCGGGCATCGAGACCGGCAGCTTGATGAAGTTGTCCTGAGGACTGAGCTCGAGTCTCTGGGACTGTTCGCCCTCGACGTCCAAGCCCTTCGATGTGGTCGAAATCACGTCCACCACCAGGGGCACTTCGCCGCCGTTGACGATGATGATGGGGACCTCACCGGTGCTGCCCGCAAGCGTGACGGGCTCGACACTCAGGCTGACTGCCGACAAGACATCCTTTGAAGTGCGCAGCGCCGTCTCGGCGAACGTTCGACCGCGGTCCGCCAGTTCCCAACCGCCCTTGGCACCCGCCCACGCCGAGCACTGGGCGATCAGCGAGTCATTCTCGGCGGTTCGTGAAGCGGCTGCCTGTGGGCCCAGTGCCGCGGCCAGTGCCCGTGCCCACGCACGGGCACTCTTGACTCCCGCCCAGTAGCCCTTGGGCGCGGGTGCGGTCTCTGGGCCCGCATCGAGTGTTGCCGTTGAGGCGGGCAGGCGCGCTGCGATCTCGCGGGCGAGTCTTTGCCGCAGCCACGGTTGGGCCGCCAGACCCTCGGCCGTCGCGATCAGTGCATCGGCCGTGGTTTCGCCCGGCCCGACAAAGCAGCTCACGATGAGCGGTCCGCGCCCCCCTTGCGCAGCTGCCCGTTCGAACGCCCGGCGTATCTGCCCAGCACTGTCGCCAGCGCCGGCCAGCAGGCTCAGTTCGCTGTCGGCCACGAGCACGCGCAGTGGCAGCCCCTCGGCACGATAGATTCCCGGAGCCGCCTTCATACCTTTGAACCGCACACACGACTGCTCGGTCACGACGTAGTCGATACCCTGGCGCGCGAGGGTCGCGCCCGCTTCCGGTGGCAGACATCCGCCGGCCGGGATGGTGCCGGTCGAGGCGGTGATCTCCACCGAGCTGTAGCTTGCCGAGGTGCCTTGGGCGTACTGCGCGTCAACATCCTGGACCATGCCATGAGTGGCCAGCGCGGAGAGGTCGGGGTCGGCGTACCCCTGCGTTGTCAGCTCGAGTCTGCCGGTGCGAATCGCCTGTCGCAGCAGCTCGAGTGTCGCTGCATACGACAGGGGTACGGGTTGCTCGGCCCCCACCTGAGTCGAGCCTTCGGGTCCCACGAGTTCGTAGCCCGAGGAGATGCGGTCCCATTCGCTCAAGAGAAGCGGCGAGACGGCCAGCGTGATGTGGGCGGTCGGTACGGTGAGCACCCATGCGGCAAGGCGGTTCACGTCGTCGCGCGCACGGGTGAAGAGCGCAGGATCCGCGACGAACTTGCCCTGGGGATCTGCGAGCGGCTGACCGCTCACGCGCGCGCAGATGGCAAACGGCAACGGGGACCGTTCCGCGTCGTACACGAGCAGGTCGGTCTCGATGATCTTTTCGGCGATCTCACCGGCTTGCGCGATACGCACTTCGAACTGGACCGGATACGCACCCGGGGCCAGTTGCAGGTCGCTCATGTCGCGGGCGAACGAGGTCACAACCGTGCCGGTGTCCGCTTGGTTCTGGATACGGGTCTGCTGGATCATCAGCTTGCCCGACGGGTTGAGTACCTTGAGACGTACCTGAATCGATGAGCTGGGCCGCTCGAGACGGGCACGGACCGTGTAGGCGAAGGCACCGTCTGAGGGGATGGCCGGAGTCTGGGGCTCGACCGAGACGACCGAGGCGCCCACAGTCGTCGTGACCGATCCGAACGCCTGGGGAGGAGCAAGTTGTTGCTCGGGCGCCGTGGGAAGCGCCTGGGCCTCCGAGGGGGGCGTGAATGCTCCCGCCGCAACGAGCGCGAGCGCGCACGCCCAAACAGCATATGTGGTGTGGCGCCGCTGTGGCACGGAGCTTCCTGACCTGATGCAAGCGCACGGTGTGTGCGCTCGGACGTGTACCATGATGCAGATACGGGCACATGGATTATCGCACGACCCCAACGGAAAGGACTGGCCGCGCATGTCTCAGCGCGAGAACCCCACAAAGACCTCGCAGCTTCTGCCGCTGATACCACTGAGGGATCTGATCCTGTTTCCCGACCTCGTCGTACCGCTGTTCGTGGGTCGCGAGCGATCGATTCGCGCCCTCGAGGATGCCATGCGTGGCGAGCACGTTGTCGCGTTGGTGACGCAGCGTCACGCCGAGACTCAGGACCCGGGCCCTGAGGACCTCTATGAGATCGGCTGCATCGCCTCGGTGATGCAGGAGCTCAAGCTTCCTGACGGCACCGCCAAGGCGCTCGTCGAGGGCCAGCAGCGTTTCCGGATCGTCGAGTTCGTGCAGTCCGAGCCGTTCATGCAGGTGCGCGTGGAGCGCATCGACGAGCAGTTGGAAGTCGACATCGAGACCGAGGCGCTGATGCGTGCGCTCATCGCCGACTTCGAGAAGGCATCCGAGCTGGGCAAGCCCATCCCGCAAGAAGTGATCGTTGCCGCCTCGGCGATAGAGGAGCCGGGCCGTTTGGGGGATTTCGTCGCATTCCACCTCAATCTCAAAGTCGAGCAGAAACAGGAGATCCTGGAAGCACTTGTGCCTGCCGCGCGTCTGGAGCATTGCGCGCGTTTCTTGCGCAAGGAGATCGAGCTGCTCGAACTGGGCAGCAAGATCCAAAGCCGTGTCAAGGAGCAGATGACCCAGTCTCAGCGCGAGTACTTCCTGCGCGAGCAGCTCAAGGCGATCCAGCAGGAACTGGGCACGTTCGACGAGATACAAGCGGAGATTGACGAGTACACCGAGAAGATCAAGACCGCTGGCATGCCCGAATCCGTGGAGACCAAGGCGCTCAAGGAACTGGGGCGCTTGGAGAAGATGCCCCCGGCGAGCGCCGAGACGAGCGTCATCCGCACCTACCTCGACTGGCTGGTCGGTCTTCCCTGGGCCGATGAATCCGAGGAGAAGCTCGATCTGGTCGAGGCGCAGGCGATCCTGGACCATGACCACTACGGGCTCGAGAAGGTCAAAGAGCGCATCTTGGAGTACCTGGCCGTCCATAAGCTCACCGACAAGATGCGCGGACCCATCCTGTGTTTCGTGGGACCTCCGGGCGTGGGCAAGACATCGATCGGCAAATCCATCGCCCGCTCGCTCAACCGGGAGTTCATCCGGATATCGCTCGGAGGCGTGCGTGATGAGGCCGAGATCCGCGGACATCGCCGGACGTATGTAGGCGCGATGCCGGGCCGCATCATCCAGTCGATCAGCCAGACGGGCACACGCAATCCGGTGTTCATGATGGACGAGATCGACAAGGTGGGCATGGACTTCCGGGGCGATCCCACCTCGGCCCTGCTCGAGGTGCTTGATCCGGAGCAGAACAACGCATTCCAGGATCACTATCTGGAGGCCCCCTTCGACCTCTCAGACGTCATGTTCATCACGACCGCCAACCTGCTCGATCCCATTCCTCCGGCGCTGCGCGATCGCATGGAGGTCATCCACTTCCCCGGCTACACCGAGGACGAGAAATACCACATCGCCGAGCAGTACCTTGTTCCCAAGCAGCTCGCCGAGCATGGACTCACGCCGGGGAAGCTGGAGTTCAAAGAACCTGCGGTGCGCGAGATCATTCGCCGCCACACGCGCGAGGCCGGCGTGCGAAATCTCGAGCGCACGATCGCGATGGTGTGCCGCCAGGTGGCGCGCAAGGTCGTCGAGGGCAAGAAGGGCAAGACCTCGGTTACCGCCCGCACCTTGCACAAGTTCCTTGGGCCCCCGCGCTTCACCTACGGTCTTGCCGAGGAGAAAGACGAAGTGGGCGTGGCCACAGGCCTGGTATGGACCGAGGTTGGCGGCGATGTGATCTTCATCGAAGCGACCGCCATGCCCGGCAAGGGCGCCGTGATTCTCACCGGGCAGTTGGGCGATGTGATGCGCGAGTCTGCCACGGCGGCGCTGTCTTACATCCGGACCCGCGCCAAGGAGCTGGACATACCCGAGGACTTCACCGAGAAGAACGATCTGCATATCCACGTACCGGCTGCGGCCATCCCCAAGGACGGGCCCAGCGCGGGCATCACCATGGCCACCGCGCTTGCGTCAGTGCTCACGGGGTGTGCGGTTCGTCGCGACCTGGCGATGACCGGCGAGATCACACTTCGAGGCAGGGTTCTGCCTATCGGCGGCCTCAAAGAGAAGCTGCTGGCGGCGCACCGTGCGGGACTCACCACCGTGCTCGTGCCCAAAGACAACGTGCGCGATCTCGATCTGTTGCCTCCTCATGTGCGCGAAGAGATGGCGATCATTCCGGTCTCCACCATGGACGAGGTACTGAGATTCGCCCTGGTCGATTCGTGCCGGAAACTACCGCGCACACCCAAGCGCGCTACGCCGCGCACGACCAAGAAGTAGCACCCACTTCGGCGATTCTGAAACGGACTCGCCGCGCAAGGAGGATCGATGCGCGTACTGGTCACCGGCGGCGCCGGCTTCATAGGTTCGAACCTCGTGAGGGCGCTGCTCTCAGGGGGGCATGAGGTGTTCGTTGTCGACGACCTGAGTACGGGCTCAGCCGCGAATCTCGATCCGCGTGCGGGTTTCCGCACGATGGACATCCTCGACGACGCGCTCCCCGCGCTCTTCGCAGACGTTGCCCCCGAGTTCGTGGTGCACCTGGCAGCTCAGGCGAGCGTCGTGGTTTCGCTGCGCGATCCGGAGAGGGATCGCGCAGTCAATGCAGAGGGAACGCGCCGTGTTGCCGCTGCCGCCCGCGACGCCGGCGTGCGAAGGGTACTCTCGGCCTCCTCGGCAGCGGTCTATGGCGAGCCTGCAGAACTGCCGCTGCGTGAGACTTCGCCCAAGGCGCCCACCAATCCCTACGGCGCCTCCAAGCTCGAGGCCGAGAGTCTGCTGGCCGCTGAGCTCCTGGGCAGCACAACGGACTTTGCGAGCATGCGTTTCGCCAACGTCTACGGCCCGCGGCAGGATGCGGCCGGTGAAGGAGGGGTCGTCGCGATCTTTTGCGACCGCGTCCGCAAGGGCGAGCCACCGGTCATCTACGGGGATGGGTCACAGACGCGCGACTTCATCTACGTGGGCGACGTGGTGGGTGCTCTGGTGGCTGCGCTCAGCTCGGCATCGCCGCTGGCCTCGGGAGACGTCGCGGGCACCTCGTTCAACATCTCGACGGGGGAGCGCGTCAGCGTCGATGGGCTGCTCATGGCCCTGCGTCAAGCCGCGAGCTACTTCGGTCCGGCGACCTATGCACCCGCCCGGGAGGGCGACATCGTCCACAGCTCGCTCGATCCGACCCTGGCCGAGACGACCTTCGCATGGAAAGCGGGCGTCGAGCTCGAGACGGGTATCGCGGCCACGTGGCGCTGGTTCTCGGCCGTCTCGTGAGTGCTGAACTCGGCGAGGAGTTCGCGGCCCGTGTGGCCAGCGTGCGCCGGCTGCACGAACAGAGAGCACGCGCAGAGCTCGATCAGGCCGATCGCGCGTGTCCTGGGTCGGATGTGGTCGCATCCGCAGGTGACGTGCTCGCTGAGGTGCTGTTGCTCAAGGGGCTACCCGGGCCGGCCGAAGCGGCGGGCGGAGACGCGCTCAGCGGTGCGGACGGCGAGGCTGTGTCCAAGGCGCTCGAGGCGCTGGGATGGTCGCCCGCACACTCGTTTCGGGCCCTATCGTGCCCGAGCGCGGACCTGGACCCGGCACTTCGTGCGAAGAGAGTCCGCCTGCTGGTCGAAGCGGTCGACCCGCGTGTGGTCATCGCGCTGGACGAGCTTGCGGCATCTGACCTGGCGCGGGCGTACGAAATCGCACCACTGCGGGCGGGTGCTGAAGTGCAGGTAGCGGGGCGACGCCTCGTAGCGGTCGGCGGCTTCGAGGCCTCGTTGAACGATCCGAGGCGCAAGAAGGTCGCGTGGAGCCAGCTGAGGGTCGCCACTCCGCGCGGTCCGTCGTACTGAGCGAGAAACAACAAAGCGCCCTCGGGGGGCGCCTTGAAAGTCCGGTCACGTCGTGCAGGCCCTAGTCGTCTTCGATCTCTGTGATGGCGCCCATGGGACAATCCTCCATGCAAGCGGCACAGCCGTCGCAGTTCTCATCGTGCACAGGCTCGGCAGCGTCGCCTACGATCTCGAGGACTCCGTTGGGGCAGGTGTCGACGCAGATTCCGCAGGCCGAGCACTCGTCCTCGTTGATGACTGGTCGGGGCATTCTCAGACCTCCGCGCTGTCGTGAAGAGGCCGGCTGGCCGCTGTTCGTGCGTACCTTACCGAGCGACCAGCCACGTGTAAAGCCCGTTTGCGTAATCGAACTCCCTTATGTGCCGAGCGGTCGCCCGAATCGTCCTTGCGCGCGTTTGCCGCAGCCGGCCGCCGGGTACAATGAACAAGTGATTGATACAAAACTTGATAATGAGACACTTAGATTGTACGATGCGTATCGGCGCTCCTGCAATCGGCGCCACGGACTGCTGTAGACAAGGACGCTGTGCGCATGTCGCAGGGCGGATGAAAGGGGACGAAGACGATGGGCAAGGTACTGGGAATCGATCTTGGCACCACCAACTCGGCCATGGCGATCATCGAGGGCGGCGAGCCCACTATCGTCATCAACGCCGAGGGTGACCGCACGACTCCGTCTGTGGTCGCGTTTCGCAAGGAAGGCGACAGAATCGTGGGCAAGGCCGCCAAGAACCAGGCGGTCACCAACCCGGAGAACACGATCAAGTCGATCAAGCGCTTCGTCGGGCGCAAGTTCTCCGAGGTCTCCTCGGAGATGAAGACGGTCAGCTACAACGTGGTCAAGGGCAAGGACGGCCGCGTCGAGGTGGGTATCGAGGGCAAGAACTACACCCCCGAGGAGATCTCGGCGATGGTGCTGCAGAAGCTCAAGGCAGACGCAGAGAAGTATCTGGGCGAGACGATCACCCAGGCCGTCATCACCGTGCCGGCGTACTTCAACGACACGCAGCGCCAAGCGACCAAGGATGCGGGCAAGATCGCCGGTCTCGAGGTCCTGCGCATCGTCAACGAGCCCACGGCGGCAGCACTTGCCTACGGACTCGACAAGGCCCACAAGGAGGAGACGGTGCTCGTCTTCGACCTGGGCGGCGGCACGTTCGATGTCTCCGTGCTCGAGCTGGGCGACAACGTCGTCGAAGTCCGCTCGACGTCTGGCGACAACCACCTGGGTGGCGACGATTGGGACCAAGAAGTCATCAACTGGCTCGCCGACAAGTTCAAGGGCGACACCGGTATCGACCTGCGCGCCGACAAGATGGCCTTGCAACGCCTCAAGGAATCCGCCGAGAAGGCCAAGATGGAGCTTTCCACCTCGGCTACGACGCAAATCAACCTGCCGTTCATCACCGCTGACGCTTCCGGTCCCAAGCATCTCGACGTGTCGCTCACGCGCGCTGAGTTCGAGAAGATCACGAGCCACCTGTTGGAGCGTTGCCGCAAGCCGGTGGAGCAGGCCATGAAGGATGCAGGCGTGTCGATGGGTGAGATCGGTGAGGTCGTGCTGGTCGGTGGTTCGACCCGCATGCCGGCCGTTCAGGAACTCGTCAAGAAGATCACCGGCAAAGACCCGCACATGGGTGTGAACCCCGACGAGGTCGTGGCGCTGGGCGCTGCGATTCAAGCCGGCGTGCTCTCCGGTGAGGGCAGCAGCTCGATCCTGCTGCTCGACGTCACCCCGCTGTCGCTGGGTGTGGAGACGCTGGGCGGGGTCATGACCAAGCTCATCGAGCGCAACACCACCATCCCTACGCGCAAGAGCGAGATCTTCACTACCGCCGCCGACGGGCAGACCTCTGTCGAGGTGCACGTGCTGCAAGGCGAGCGGAACATGGCGTCTGACAACAAGACGCTGGGCCGTTTCCATCTCATGAACATCCCCTCGGCCTCCCGCGGGATTCCGCAGATCGAGGTGGCGTTCGACATCGATGCAAACGGAATCGTGAACGTGTCGGCCAAGGACATGGGCACGGGCCAGGAGCAGAAGATCACGATCACCGGTACGACTGCGCTTTCTGATGAGGAAGTCGACCGCATGGTCTCGGACGCCGATGCCCACGCCGACGAGGACCTCAAGCGCAAGGAAGAGGCCGAGGTTCGCAACACAGCCGACAGCCTCGTCTACGCCACTGAGAAAACCCTCAAGGACCTTGATGACAAGGTGCCGGCGGAGACCAAAGAGGCGTGCGAGACGGCGATGACTGAGCTCAAGAAGGCGCTCGAGGACAGCGACGTCGAGGCTATGAAGTCGGGCACCGAGAAGCTCCAGGAGGCTAGCTACAAGCTCGCCGAGATCGTCTACTCCGACGCCCAGGCCGCGGCCGCTGCCGAAGAGGGCGCGGAAGGAGCGCCGGAGGCTGCTGATGACGACGTGGTCGAGGCTGACTACGAGGTCGTCGACGAAGATGAGGCGGCGAAGTAAGCATGACCGACCGCACCGTACACGATGATTCGGAAGGGAGGGGTCGGAAGACTCCTCCCTCCGGAAGACATGGCGCCGAAGAGAGGGAACCGGGGGTTCCTCGCTCCGGAAGACATAGCCTACGCGAGGAACCCCCGGTTCCCTCAGCGGTGGGTACTCCCGACCAGGCCGTCGATCCGGAACTGGTTTCCGACTTGGGAGCCGAGTACGAGCTCAGGGGCGATGTGGCGGCGGCGGAACTCGCGGCTGCTAAGGCTGAGGCCTTGGAGTGGCGGGACAAGGGGATGCGGGCGCAGGCGGACTTCGAGAACACGCGCAAGCGGCTTGAAGTCCGGCACGCGGATGCGCTCCTGCGGGCGGGCGAGCGCATCGTGGCGAACCTGCTTCCTGTCCTCGATGACCTGGACCGGGCAATCGACCACTCAGTAGCGGACGGGACTGACCTGTTTGAAGGGCTCGACGCGGTGCGGCGCAAGCTGCTCGACGTTCTCGCACGCGAGGGTTGCTCGGCGATAGATCCGTTTGGTGACGCGTTCGATCCGGACAAGCACAACGCGGTGCAGATGCGTGAGGACACAGGGGTTGTTGACCACTCGGTGGTCGAGGTCTTCCAGAAGGGCTACGAGATGCACGGGCGTGTCCTGCGCCCGGCGATGGTGGTCGTGTCCACCGGAGGGCCTTCGAGGGAGTAGGCCATCATGGCGCCAAAGAGCAATTACTACGACATTCTGGGCGTGAAGAAGGACGCTAAACCGGACGAGATCAAGAAAGCGTTCCGCAAGCTCGCGCGCAAGCACCACCCGGATGCCGGTGGTGACGAGGAGAAGTTCAAGGACATCAACGAGGCGTACGAGGTCCTCTCGGACACCGAGAAGCGCTCGCAGTATGACCAGTATGGCCAGTACTTTGGCGGGCAGGTTCCGCCAGGTGCAGGCGGACAGCCGGGTGGTGCGGGTTGGCCCGGCGGCGCGAACGCCACTGTCGACCTAGGCGATATCTTCGGCGACATCTTCAGCGGCGGCGGTGGTGGGTTTGGCGGACGCAGGAGCGGCCCGCAGCCCCGCCGCGGTCGTGATGTTCAGGTCAATCTCGACCTGAGCTTTGATGCCGCGTTCACGGGCACATCGGCCCAAGTGCAGATCGAGCGCGCCGAGGACTGCTCGACGTGCAAGGGGACGGGCGCGAAGCCGGGTACGTCGCGCACCACCTGCTCCACCTGCAAGGGGAGTGGCTCGGTAAGCGAAGGCCAAGGCATGTTCGGCTTCGCGCGCAGCTGCCCGACCTGCCAAGGCCAAGGGACGGTCATCGAGCAGCCTTGCTCGGCGTGCCGGGGCCGCGGCCGTGTCGTTCGGATGAAGCCGGTCACGGTCAACGTTCCGGCCGGGGCTACCGACGGCGGCAAGTTGCGGTTCAAGGGCCAAGGTGAGTCGGGCGATGCGGGCGGACCCTCGGGCGATCTGTACGTGGTCACTCGCATCAAGGCACATCCGTACTTCACGCGCGATGCAGCCGACGTGCTGCTCGAGCTACCGGTTTCGGTGAGTGAGGCCGCGCTGGGCGCGCAGATCACGGTGCCCACGCCGGATGGTGCGAAGGTCAAGCTGAAGGTGCCAGCCGGCACGCAGAGCGGAAAGACCCTCAGGGTGCGCGGTAAAGGCGCGTCCAAGCTCAAGGGCGGCGGGCTCGGCGATCTTCGAGTGAAGGTCAAGGTGGTGGTTCCCGAGGAGCTCACAGAACAGCAGCGCGAACTGTACGAGCAGCTCGCGGACGCAACGCCCTCTGACATGCGGGCGCATATCAGGTAGGAGAGGGGCCCACACGGTCCCGCTGCAAGAAAGGCCGGAGCGATGGCACGAACAGGCAGAGACAGGCCGCTGTACATGATCAGCGTCGCAGCCGATCTGGCCGGCGTTCACCCTCAGACCCTGCGCATCTACGAGCGCAAGGAGCTCATCTGCCCACAGCGCTCGGGTGGGAACACACGGCTCTATTCGGAAGCCGACATCGAGCGTCTGCGGCTGATTCAGGAGCTGACCCAGATCGAGGGCATCAACCTAGCTGGCGTCATGCGGATCATCGAGCTGCAGCGTGAACTGGACCGGGCGCGTGAAGAGCTGGACGCGGCCCGCCGCATGCTGGCCCGCGCAGAGCGCGCCACGCATGAAAGCGCGCGGGTGGCACACGTGCGGACGGCCCTCGTGCATGTGCGCAGCGGTGCCGTTGTGCGGAGGCAGGGGTGAGCAGTGCGAGTGGAGAGCAGGGCCGCCCCACGCCCGCGGACGGCGACAAACGGACTGCGGCTGTCCGCTGGATGGAGGGCGTCCACAACGGTGAGGTGTGGGGCGGACCCCCTTGAGCGTTCGTCGCATGGGTGTGGTCACGCCTACTCCGGGGTCGGACAGCGCCGGCTTGAAGTGCGAAGCGGTAGCGCTCGGACGAGCGCGTAAGTGAGGTAACTGAGATGAGACTCGACAAACTGACTATCAAGGCCCAAGAGGCGCTTGAAGCCTCGCAGGGCATCGCCGATGAGGGCGGCTCACCGCAGGTCGAGCCCGAGCACCTGCTCAAGGCGCTGCTCGACCAGGCTGACGGTATCGTCCGGCCCGTGCTGGGCAAAGTCGGCGCCGACGTGAGTGCACTCGATGCGGCGCTTGCCGACGTGTTGGCCGGCATGCCGCGCGTGAGCGGTGCCGCCGCGCAGTTCCAGGTCTCTCCTCGGCTGAACACGGTCCTCTCGGATGGCTTCAAAGTCGCCGAGAAGCTCAAGGACGCGTATGTCTCGACCGAGCATCTGCTGCTCGCCCTTGCTGCCGACAAGGGCGAGGCCGGCCGCGTGCTCGAGCGCCAGGGTGTCTCGGCAGACCGGCTGGGCAAGGCGATCGATGAGTTGCGGGCGGGCTCCAAGGTCACCGACCAGAACCCCGAGGGCCAGATGCAGGCGCTCGAGCGCTACGGGCGCAACCTCACCGAGATGGCGCGCGAGGGCAAGCTCGACCCGGTCATCGGTCGCAATGAGGAGATCCGACGCGCGATTCAGGTGCTCTCGCGGCGCACGAAGAACAACCCGGTGCTTATCGGCGAGCCGGGAACGGGCAAGACCGCAATCGTCGAGGGGCTGGCCCAGCGCATCGTGGCCGGGGATGTGCCGTCGTCGCTGCGGGACAAGGACGTCGTGTCGCTGGACTTGAGCGCGATGGTCGCCGGTGCGAAGTACCGCGGCGAGTTCGAAGACCGGCTCAAGGCCGTGTTGCGCGAGATCGAGGCGGCGGAGGGTCGCATCATCCTGTTCATTGACGAGATGCACACCATCGTGGGCGCGGGCGCCGCCGAGGGCGCCCTGGATGCGGGCAACATGCTCAAGCCCGCACTGGCGCGCGGGCAGCTGCACGCCATCGGTGCGACAACGCTGGATGAGTACCGCAAGCACATCGAGAAGGACGCCGCGCTCGAGCGACGGTTCCAGCCCATTGTGGTGGGCGAACCCAGTGTCGAGGATACGATCGCGATTCTGCGCGGGTTGAAAGAGAAGTACGAGGTGCACCACGGTGTCCGCATCACGGATGGCGCGATCGTCAGTGCCGCCGAGCTCTCGAACCGCTACATCGCCGATAGGTTCCTGCCTGACAAGGCGATCGACCTGATTGACGAGGCCGCATCCCGCCTGCGTATCGAGATCGACTCGATGCCCACCGAGATCGATCAGGTGGAACGGCGCCTGACCCAGATGCAGATCGAGGAGCAGGCGCTCCTGCGCGAGGAGGATGCTGCGAGCATCGAGCGACTCGAGACGCTACGCTCCGAGATGGCGGGCATCACCGAGCAGCTCTCGGGACTGAAGGCCACGTGGCATTCCGAGAAGGACGTCATCGAAGGTTCGCAGCAGCTGAAGGCCGAACTCGAGCAGGCCCGCACCGACGAGGAGCGAGCGACGCGCGAGGGCGACCTGCAACGGGCGGCGGAGATCCGCTACGGACGCATCCCGGAGCTCGACAGACAGCTCGTGGAGAGCACTGAGCGCTTGGGGGCTCTACAAGCCGACGGCGCGATGCTCAAAGAAGAGGTCACCGAGGAGGAGATCGCCGCGGTCGTGGGCGCGTGGACCGGCATTCCGGTAGCGCGACTCATGCAGGGTGAGATGGCGAAGCTCGCTAACCTCGAGGAGCATCTGCACGAGCGCGTCATCGGGCAAGATGAGGCCGTGGCCGCGGTTGCGGGCGCGATCAGACGCTCGCGTGCCGGGCTGAGCGACCCGGACAAGCCTATCGGGTCGTTCCTGTTCTTAGGCCCCACGGGCGTGGGCAAGACCGAGCTCGCCAAGACACTCGCCAACTATCTGTTCGACAACGAGCGCGCGATGGTGCGCATCGACATGTCGGAGTACATGGAGAAGTTCAGCGTCCAGCGGCTCATCGGAGCGCCTCCGGGATACGTGGGCTACGAAGAGGGCGGCCAGCTCACCGAGGCGGTGCGGCGCAGGCCCTACTCGGTGATTCTGCTCGATGAGATCGAGAAGGCGCATCCGGATGTGTTCAACGTGCTGTTGCAGGTGCTCGACGACGGGCGTCTGACCGACGGCCAGGGGCGCGTGGTGAGTTTCAAGAATGCGATCGTGGTCATGACGAGCAACGTCGGCTCGCAGCACATCCAGGCGTTTGCCGAGGGCGGTGCCGACGAGGAGACGATGAAGCGGATGCTCGAGGAAGCGCTGCGCACGACCTTCCGGCCGGAGTTCCTCAACCGCGTCGACGACACGGTGATCTTCCACGCGCTGACGATGGGTGAGTTGGAGAAGATCGTTGGGTTGCAGCTTGAAGGCGTGCGCAAGCGCCTGGCCGAGCGGAAGATCGGGCTCGAACTCACGTCTGCGGCGGTGGAGCGCTTGGCTCTCGACGGATTCGATCCCGTGTTTGGGGCCCGGCCGCTCAAGCGGCTGATTCAGCGCGAGGTGGTGGACCGCGTCGCGAAGGAGCTCATTGAGGGCCGGCTGCACGAGGGTGGTGCGGTGACGATCGGGTTCGGGGCGAGCGGGTACGTGGTGGAGTAGGACGCTGCTTGCTCACGTTATGGCCCGGCAATCTCTAGGTCACGGCAGATCTTGCGAGCCAGGAAGCCGTTGATTTCGCGATGCCTCGGCACGGCGGTCGCGGTGCCCGCGGCGCGGTTCACGAAGACCGAGTGGCTGCCGCCTTCGCGTTGAAGCTCGCAGCCGTGCGCCTTGAGGTGCCGAATCAATTCGGCGCGTTTCACGCCGTGAAGAGCAGGGGCTCCTTGATGACGGGCTTGTCGCCGAGGCGCTCTTCAGCGAGCGTTCGGTTGGCTTCCAGTACGAGCTCAACGGCCTCGGCCAAGCCCGCGCGTGCCTCATCGAGCGTGCTTGCCTGCGTGTTGGCGCCGGGAAGCTCCTCGACATAGCCGATGTAGCCTTCCGGCACCTGTTCGAACACCGCCGTGAACTGAATCTTCATGGGGCACTGCCTCCAAAGGCGAATCCGGCTGGATTCGTGTTCGCCAGTCATTGCGTCCGAGCCGTGCGACCAGTCTAGCATCGGTTCTTTCACCTCCTCGCGGCGAGTCTGGCTGCGAGGCCTTTCCCAGCGCTGGCGGGAACCTTACCTGCCAGTGTCCCTGACGCTGTGGGCCCGGGCTCAGATGCTCGGGCCTCGTCATGTCCGCGAGCGCAGGTACTGCCGCTTTACCGCCGGCAGGTCAATCCCTATCGTTGGGCTCGCGCTTCCGCCATCGACTCCCGGGGAGCTCCGTGATCAGAGACTACGTCTTCCATGACTTCACCCGCAGCTTCTGCAGCAAGTGCCACGAGCTGTGTGACGCCAAGATCATCATCAAGAATGGCAGCGCCTTCCTGCTCAAGAACTGCCTCACGCATGGCGAAGAGATCGAGGTCTTCGAAGAGGACGCGAGCTACATTGAATGGCAACAACGTGCTGGGGTCGTAGTAAGGCCCCCCACAGAGGAGTTCCCATGCCGCTTGAGGATCTTGCGCGACAGAAGAGCCGGTTCCTGAAACGGTTCGGCACTGCGCGCGATATGCCCGCTGCCCGCGCCGTGGCGCTTCGGGATGCCGTGGGTTCGGCGGTGACCAAAAACGCGCTCTACGCCCCCAAGGCGACGACCGGCGACAGGTACGAAGTCGATACCGGGTGGAAGCAGCTGCTCGATTCAATCGCATCCGAATACACCGATCCTGCGTCGTCCGAGAAGTACGAGGCGGACTTGGTTCGCCTGAGCGCCGAGATGAACCGGACCTTCGGCGAGCACTTCCGCCAGACCCGCCATCCCAAGTTCGGCTACGAGGCGGGCTTTCGGATCTCGCACGCGCAGAAGAGCCTGTCTCTGGTTCTCAAGCACTACTGGTGTTTGAACCTCGTGGCGATGCCTCCGCAGTGTCCCGTCGATCGCACCGTCCTGATCGCTGCTCGGGCGGGCGAGCTCAACTCGAAGTGGACCGACGTCAACTCGATCGAGGCACACCGCCTCAAGATCAAGTGGTTGGCCGAAGCGGCGCGCCAAGAGGGTCTCGCGCTGGCCGAGTGGGAACTCAAGACCACAAACGCGACGTAGCGCTCGAATGCCTGCGGGGCAACTACTCCAGAATCGTCAGCACCAGCAGGTGGCCCACAACCCAAACAAGGTAGATCAGAGCGCCAAGGGCGAGACCTCGCAGTACTCCCTTGACCAGCAGGCTGGCCAAGCCGGGGTCCTGCTGTGGTCCGGGGAAGGAATCCATGGTGTGTACCTCTGCGCGAGTGCGGGCCGCAGGCGGAGCGTTGTATTCAGTCTAGCATCGCTGCGCTGCTGCACCCCGCTTCGTCGAGCGGGGCCATTACGAGTACCGCTCACGTTCTTGTACCGTGCCGTTCACCGACGCCACGGTATCGCGCTCAGCCGGAAGCACGGATAATCCTCGGCTGTAGTGGTGCGGTGCCGTGGCGTCGGCTTTCTCGGCTGGAGTGCGCTTCCGTCGCATCGTAAGGGTGGGTTACGAATCGAATCGGAGGTGCGTGCCGTGGCACGTTCCATCAAGGCGCGCGCGTGGACTGTCACGCTGGCCGGTCTGGGAATCAACTTGGCGCTCGGCGTTCTCTACTCGTGGAGCGTCATCGCCAAGACGCTGACCAAGCCGCTTGCCGAGGGCGGCTGGGGCTGGAGTACCGGACAGGCATCACTGCCGTATGCGATTGCGGTGGGCGTGTTTGCTATCGCAATGGTGTTTGCCGGTCGCGCCCAGGACCGCTTCGGTCCGCGCATCGTCGCGACTATTGGTGGAGCCCTGTGTGGTATCGGGATGATTGTCTCGAGCTTCGCCGCCCCGGACAACGCGCTCCCCATCACTGCTGGATTCGGTGTGCTCACGGGTATCGGCATCGGCTTGGGCTATGCGGCCGCCACCCCGGCTGCGGTGAAGTGGTTCCCGCCCAGCCGCAAGGGGCTTATCACCGGGCTCGTGGTTGCGGGCTTCGGGCTCGCGAGCGTCTACATCGCGCCGCTCACCACCTGGCTTCTGCACACGCAACTGGTGCCTGGCACCTTCCGCATTCTGGGGGCCGCATTTTTGGTGGTGACGGTGGGCCTCGCGCAGCTCCTGCGCAACCCGCCCGTTGGATACACCCCAGCCGAGCAGAACGCAGCAACCGCCGACTCGCCTGACGCTCCGGCCGCCGTGCGCACTGACTACGAGTGGACCGAGATGGTCCGCACGCGCCAGTTCGTGCTCCTCTGG
>JBBREQ010000019.1:0-31443 GCA_038202795.1 Coriobacteriia bacterium
GACTGCCTTGATGCGCGTCCACGAGGCGGCGGCGCGCGGCACCATAACGAACATGATGGTCGCCATCATCACCGACATGAGTATCTGCATGGTGTAGGCGATGAATGCCGTGAGGTTGCCGATGGGCATCGCACCACTGTCGACGCGAATCGCGCCAAACCACATCGTGGCAACGAGCGCCAGGTTGAAGACGGCCATCAGCATCGGCATCATGGCCGCGAACAGCTGGTTGACGCTCAGTGCGGTCGAAGTCAGGTCTTGGTTTGCCACGTCGAAACGCTTCTCTTCGTAGCCACTGCGTACGAACGCACGGATCACGCGGATGCCTGAGAGCTTGTCACGCATGACCTGGTTCACGCGGTCGACCTTGATCTGCATCGCCTTGAACAGAGGCATTGCGCGCCGCAGCATCAGCCCGATGATCAACCCCATCAGAGGGATGATGACAATGAGCAGCGCCGTGAGAGGCACGTCTTGTCGCAGGGCCATGATGACGCCGCCGATTGCCATGAACGGTGCAAGGACCATGACGTTGAGCCCCATCAAGACGACCATCTGGACCTGTTGGATGTCGTTGGTCGTGCGGGTGATGAGCGACGGCGCACCGAATCTATTGAGCTCCGCGAGCGAGAAACTCTGCACCCGCCGGAACAGCGTGTGCCGAACGTCGCGCCCGAACGCCATCGCCGTTTTTGAGCCCCAGTACACCGAGATGATCGACACGACACCCAACACGAGGGTGACTCCCAGCATCAGTCCACCGGCGCGCAGGATGTAGTCGATGTCCCCCTTGGCAACGCCGTTGTTGATGATGTCGGCGTTAAGCTCCGGGAGGTACAGAGTCGTTATCGCCTGCACCAGCAGCAATACCATCACCAGCGTCAGCTGGCGCGAATACGGCTTCAGAAATCGCAGGATCCTCAGCATCTCTCAGGCGTCCGCATCGGTAGGCTGCTGGCCGGATTCGAGTGCGGTGGCGAGGTTGTCGCCCAGAAGACCGAGGAGGCGCGCGAGTTCGGTGCGGTCCGCCTCAGAGAGCGGGCCGATCGTGGTGTCGACATACGTGTTGAACGCGGCCATCATCTGGTCGCTCAGCTCACGTCCTGCGTCGGTCAGACGGATGCGCACGAGTCGCTGGTCGGTCTCGTCGGGCCGGCGCACGATCAGGCCCTGCCGCTCCATGCGCTGGAGCATCGTGGTCAGAGCGGCGGGGGAGACGAACAGAAGTTCGCCCAGATCGCGCTGGGTCATGTCCTCGTGTCCGCGCAGCACCCTCAGGCAGCCCGCTTGCGCCGGATGCCCGCCGATATCGGAGGTAGTCCGCATCAGGAGCTGGCGGTTGAGGCGCATGATGCGGCGCAGGCCCATGAGCACGGCCGCAGACAGCGGGTCGCTGCCGTCGGGCAGTGGGTGGATGCACGGTTCGTCTTGGGAATTCACGACGCAGAGGTCCTCTCGGCAGGGAGGGTGTGGTGCGATTGTCGCACCGAAGATAGTTCATATACGAAAGATTAGTGTGCGAAAGAATGTTTGTCCAGCGAAGTTGCAGTTCGGGCCCGGATGCTCGAGCGTAGAGGGCGCGCCCGGGAGCGGCGGCGGCTATAGTGCAGATATGCGCCGACACGCCCCCATAGCATCCGTGATCGCGGTCCTGATTGCCGCCCTGGCGTTGGCCCCCGGGGCGACCGGCTGCTCGCGCATGACGCTGCCCGGCGCGTTCTCGGGCGTGATCGAGCCACGGATCGTGCCCTCCTCGGCGCAGCAGGGCTTCGTGACAACCGAGCGCGATTTCGACTTCGAGGAAAATCGCGTCCAGCTGAGAGTCCCTGTCGACCAGGCTGTCTATTCGGGCGCCGTGAACGCCGAGAAGAGCACCGTGTTCATTGGCCGCTCACGGCCATCCAACTGGATCGACGGTCACTACCGCAGTTTCGTTGACGAGAAACATCAAGAGCCGCTGTACGGCTCACTTGCCCAGGCTCTGGAGCAAGTCCGCGCGCAAAGGGGCCTGGATTCGTCTCGCTACGTCGAGCTGATCACGGCTCTGGTGCAGACCATGGAATACCGGGTCGACCCTGTCAGCCTGGCTCCGAAATTCCCGATCGAGACCTTCGCGGACGGTTACGGCGACTGCGACGACAAGACGCTCCTCGCGGCCGCGCTGCTGTCTCGCGCGGGCTATGACATTGCGATCCTGTTCTTCGAGGACGAGAAGCATGTGGCGCTGGGCATCAAGGCGCCGGGCCTCGACTACGAGGGCACGGGCTATGCCTACGTCGAGATGACCGACCCGTCGCTGGTGGGCGTGGTTCCTGCGGAGCTCTCAGGAGGCGTCACGTTGGAATCGAAGCCTGTTGTCGTCAAGATCGGTTCAGGCGAGAAGGCCTATGAGGCAGCCGAGCGCATCGTCGCGATCCAGAGCAGGCTGAAAGAAGTTCGGGCCGCCGAGAAGCGCATGAGTGCACAGATCGCCGCCAACACCAGGGAGCTGGACGATGGGCGGGCGGCGGTCGAGTCTGCGCGACAGGCAGCAGAGGCCGCGCAAGACCCCGCGTCGTCGGCGGCGGCCATTGCGCGCTACAACAGCCGGGTCAGCGCGTTCAATGATCTGGTGGCCCGGGCCAACGCCGCGGTCGCCGAATACAACGCGCTGGTCGACGCCGAGCGCTACACCATCGAGCACCCGACGGCACGCCCGCAGATCGACGAGCGCCTGCAGGAGCTCCGGTTGTAGCTCGTCGTGGCGGCCACGGCGCGGGCGCGCCGGTGCGGCGTGCCCTTCCTGATGTCAGCCCCACGCGCTACGCTGCGCGGACGAACCTGATGGCGGGTCCCCCTTGCCCCGAACCGAGAGGCGCTGTTTTCGGATGCCGCTACGCACAAGCTCGATAGACACCACACTCGCAGAGGTGTTCGGCTACCACGAGTATCGACCCCACCAGCGCGAGATCGTCGAGCACATCGTCGCGGGAGGCGATGCGTTCGTGCTCATGCCCACCGGCGGCGGCAAGTCACTGTGCTTCCAGATCCCGGCGCTGCATCGGGCCGGCACCGCCATTGTCGTCTCGCCTCTGATCTCGCTGATGAAGGACCAGGTGGACGCATTGCGCGCCAACGGCGTTGCCGCTGCGGGCCTGAACTCCTCGCTGTCTGCCGAGGACGCCAGTCAGGTCATGCGCGATCTGCGTGCAGGCGCGCTCGACCTGCTCTACGTCGCACCCGAGCGCCTCATGCTAGACGGGTTCCTCGAGCTACTGCGCACGCTGCCGCTGTCCCTGTTCGCCATCGATGAGGCGCACTGCGTCAGCCAGTGGGGACACGACTTCCGCCCTGAGTACGTGCAGTTGGGCGAGTTGCGCGAGCGGTTCCCCGGCGTGCCGCTCATCGCGCTCACCGCGACTGCCGACGACCAGACCCGCGAGGATGTCCGCGAGCGGCTGGACCTCACGGGCGCGCCGGTCTTCTCGGCGGGCTTCGACCGTCCCAACATCCGCTACACCGTCGCCGAGAAGCGCTCGGGACCGGCGCAGCTCGAACGCTTCGTCGCCCAGAGGCCCGAGGAGTCCGGCATCGTGTACTGCCTTTCGCGCAAGAGGGTGGAGCAGGTCGCGGCGCGCCTGCGCGGAGCCGGAGTCACGGCCGCCGCCTATCACGCGGGGCTGCCCGCTGCCGAGCGCACGCGAGTCCAAGACGGCTTCCTGCGCGATGACATCCACGTGGTGGTGGCGACGGTCGCCTTCGGCATGGGTATCGACAAGCCCGACGTCCGTTTCGTGGTGCACTACGACGTGCCCAAGAACATCGAGGGCTACTATCAGGAGACGGGCCGAGCCGGCCGAGACGGGCTGCCCGCGGAGGCGCTGTGCCTGTTCGGTCTGCAAGACGCGATGACGGCCCGCATGCTCATCGAGAGCAGTGACAATGCCGAGCAGGTGCGCGTAGAGCTGCACAAGCTCTCGGCGATGATCGCGTTCGCCGAGGCGACCACGTGCCGGCGCCGCGTGCTCCTGGGCTACTTCGGCGAGCAGCTCGATGAGGACTGCGGGAATTGCGATGTCTGTCTCGACCCCCCTCAGCTCTACGACGCGACCGTCGACGCGCAAAAGGCACTCTCGACTGTCGTGCGCACGGGCGAGCGTTTCGGGATCGGGCACGTCATCGACGTGCTGCGCGGCCACGACACCGAGAAGGTCCTCCAGTGGGGTCACGAGCAGCTGAGCGTCTACGGCATCGGGCCCGAACTCTCGCGCGACGAGTGGACGAGCGTCTTGCGCCAACTGATCCACCAGGGGTACCTGCGTCAAGACATCGCCGCCTACTCGGCGCTGAAGCTGCAACCCAGTGCACGCGAGGTGCTGCGAGGCGAGGTGCAGCTCCTGTTCGCGCGTCCGCGCGTGAAGACGGCGAAGGCCGAGAAGCGCGCCAAGCGATCTGCAGCTCTCGACGCTGCTGCAGATGGCCTGCCCGTCGACGAGGACCTGTTCGAGAGGCTGCGCGAGCTGCGGCGCACGCTCGCCGCCGAGCAACAGGTGCCGGCGTACGTGGTGTTCGGCGACCGCTCGCTCGCCGACATGGCGGCGCGCCGGCCGGTGACGCGCGAGGAGTTCCTCGACTGCCACGGGGTGGGGGCGGCCAAGCTCGAGCGCTACGGCGACGCGTTTCTGGGCGAGATCGCGGGAGCGTGATTGCTCACGGCGGGCAGCCGTCTGGTCGCGTGTATGCTTGTGTCGTGGAGCCGCTCCGGGAAATGCTCAGGAAGCCGAAGGTCCGCCGTGCAGCGTTGGACACGGTGGCGGTCGTTGTCGCCGTCGTTGCCGGGATACTCGCCTTCTCGGCAGCTGCCCAGGGTCCGCTCACTGTGGGGCCCGCGCATCTGGTGATCTCCGCCGCGCCGGCGAGCCGTGCGCGTACGGTAGTCGAGATACCGCCGTTCGGCACGGTGTCAGCCCCCACCCATGAGGGCCTGCTTCGGCTCAGCGTGCGCGTACAGGAAGTCGACTTCGTGAGCGCTGCGCGCATGGTTGAGCAGGGCACACTCGCAGTTCCTCAGGCCGCCGGGCCCGAGGCCATCGGGCAGCTGCCGGTGTCGGGGCTCGCGACGTTGTTGTGGCGGGTCATCGGCGGCGGACTGGCTGCTGCGGCACTCGTCGGACTGTTGGTCGCTCTCGCATTCCGCCGGTCACGCGCGGTGATCGCCATTGCTGTGGCGCTCTCGGTGCTCATCCCGGGCGCGGTGATGGGTGTTGCCGCTCTCACGTGGGACATCTCCGCCTTCCGGGGTCCCACTCTTCGCGGGAACCTCGCCTATGCACCGCAGTTGGCTGACATCTTCTCGACGAGAGTCGCGAGCATCCATCGGCTGAGGGACGAGGCGAGCAAGGTCGCTCGCAATCTCGCTGCCTACTATTCTGACGAGCGTTCGCTCGTCTCGGGAGGTGCGCTTCCCGGCACGTACCGGGTGCTGCACGTGACCGATCAGCACCTCGATCTTGTTGGCGCTGAGCTGGCTCGTTCCATTGCCCGGTCCTACGAGACCTCCCTTGTGATCGACACCGGTGACCTTCCCATCTTGGGTGTTCAGGCCGAGGCGGGCATGTTCGAGTCACTCATCGACACGACCGTCGCGCGCGTCTACATCCCCGGCAACCACGACTCGCCCGCTTCCGTGGCGACACTCGCGCAGATGGGGGTCACGGTGCTCACCTCGGGCACGGTCGAGATCGACGGGTTGCGGATCCTGGGCGTGCCGGATCCCATAGCCCGCGATTTCGGGGTCGAGGCTGATCCAGCGCTGATCGGGGCCGCGGCGGAACGTGCGTTCGCGGGTCTCCAAGTATCGTTGCGCTCCGGTGAACCAACCCCCGATGTTGTCGCAATCCACAACCCGCTCATGGAGAAGCCGTTTGTGGGCCACGTGCCGCTGATCATCTCCGGGCACACGCATGCCGCCCGACTCTACGTGTCGCGCGGCACGGTTCGCTTGAACTCGGGGACTCTGGGGGGCATGCCGTATGACCCTGCGTCGACCGGCCGCAAGCCGCTGCCGTACAGCGCCTCAGTGCTCTACTTCACTGCCGACAAGCCACACCGCCTCATCGCGGTCGATCGCATCTCGGTCTATCCCCGGCGATCGACCACCGTGACGCGTGAGGTGATAGACGAGTCGCTGCTGCCCTGAGGTTACGGGCTCATCGGTGGCGTCTGTTGTCACGACAGACTACGGCTCGAGCAGCACCTTCATGACGCCCGGGCGCCCGGCGATATCCATGGCCTCAACGCCTTGTGCGAGCGGCAAGCGGCGAGCGATGAGCGGGGTGGGGTCCACGGTGCCGCGCTCGAGCAGGCGCAACGCGGGCGCGAACGGCCCGCACCGCGAACCCACGAGGGTGATCTCATCGACCACCAGTGACGACATGTCGAGCGTCAGCTCGCCGCGGTAGGTGGACTTCAGTACGAGCGTACCTCGCGGACGTAGTGCGCTGCGCGCGATGCCGAATCCTGAAGGCGACCCGGTTGCCTCCACGACGACATCCCAGGCGTGAGGGTCGACGTCCTTCGCGGCCAGTACGGTGATTCCTCGCGCTGCAAGTAGTGTCCGCTGCGCTGTGTGCCGAGCGACGACCGCCACCTGAGCTCCGGTGAGAACCAGCACCTGCGCGATGAGCTGCCCCAGGCGACCAGCGCCTACCAGCAGCACGCGGTGGGACGGCCGTAGCGGCACCTGCTCGAGGATCTCGAGCGCCGCTGCCAGGGGCTCCACAAACACGGCTGCGTCGTCGGGCACCGAGTCCGGGACGCGGTGCAGGTTGGCCAGAGGTAGCGACGTGTACTGTGCGTGCACGCCCTGTCGGCCGACGATGCCCAGTACGGTGCGTGTCTCGCAGTGCGTGGCGCGGCCGTGCGTGCATGGTTCGCAGCGCCCGCACGAGACGTTGATATCGCCCACCACCCGCTGCCCGATCCACTCTGCATCCGGCGCGTCCACGACTTCACCCACGAACTCGTGGCCGATGATCCCGGTGAACGGGTAGTAGCCGCGGGCGAGCTCGAGGTCCGTGCCGCAGATGCCTGAGAGGCGAACGCGTAGGAGCGCTTCACCCGGAGTTGCGGGCATGGGCGCATCATCCCGAACAGACAGAGCGCGGTCCTTGAGCCAGAGTGCCTTCACGGTATCCCCTTTTGTTGTACCAGGCGCCATGCGTACTGTACCCAGCGGTGGTGCGCGTGTCCCGCGGTGGCCCTCAACCTCTGCCCGGCGGGCATATCGGGCGCACGCCTGTCGCCGGCACACCGCATAAAGCCTCTGTAGCTATGCGCTTCGTTGACCGATACAAGGAGGGAACGCCCGTGGGGCGGCCCAGGGGCGACGGACGCGGGTTCGTTCTGGGTGTCATCGTGTGACGTTGGGGTGGATGCCAGATGGAGAAGGGCGCGAGCAACAGTTCGGTCGGTGCGTCACGGTCCCTAGGCGCGTTAGCATCAACCCCCCAGAGTCCCGAGGATCTTCTGCGCCAAAGCATCGCAGATGCTGCCCGTTCAGAGAGCCGATTCAGCGCGATCTTCGATTCGACCCCCTTTGGCATCCGTCTGTATCACCTTGAAGACGACGGGCGGCTGCTCCTCAGAGCGGCCAACTCTGCGGCCGACAGGCTCTGGGGATTCTCCCACCAGTCTCGCATCGGACTTACCATCGAGGAGGCGTTTCCCGGCTGTGTGGGGACGTCTCTGCCGGACAAGCTGCGCGGAGTCGCTATAGCGGGCGGGCACTGGCACACCGAGCAGTATGCCTACCAGGACGGTCACTTCTCGGGATACTTCGAGGTCTATGCGTTTCAGACCGAGCCCAACTCCGTCGCGGTGATGTTCGAGGACATCACGAGGCGGCGCCAGCAGGAGGAGGAGCTCGCGCAATACCGGACACAGCTCGAACAGATGGTCGAGGAGCGTACGCGCGAGCTTGCCAAGGCGAGTGCTGAGCGTGATGCCGTCACGGGCATCGCTGTGCGGCTGGTCGAGGCTCGTGACCCGTACACTGCCGGTCACCAGCGCCGGGTCGCTCAGTTGGTGCGCGCGGTCTGCGCCCGGCTCGACCTGTGCGACGAAGACTCCGCCGACATCGCGATCGCCGCGCAGCTCCACGACATCGGGAAGGTGTCCATCCCCGCAGACATCCTCTCGAAACCCGCGGCACTCACGAAGACGGAGTACTTGTTGGTCCAGGAGCATTCCGAGACGGCATTTCAGATACTCGAGTCCGCGAACCTGGGCGCCACTGTGGCCGAGACGGTCCGCCAGCATCACGAGCGCATGGACGGCTCCGGGTATCCGCGCGGCCTTCAGGGAGACGAGATCCTCATGGGGGCACGCATCATCTGTGTGGCGGATGTGGTCGAGGCTATGGCGTCGCACCGACCGTATCGCGCGTCTGTGGGGCTCTCGGCGGCGCTCGATGAGATCAAGTGCGGTCGCGGCAGCGTCTACGACCGCGATGTCGTCGACTGCTGTCTCGAGCTGTTCTCGGAGGGGTTCACGTTCCGCGAGTCCGACTGAGGCCGTGCCTCATCGGGTACGTTCGCTGTCGCGTGCTCTACACTAGGAGCTGAGCAGGGGGTCTGCTCAAGTCGCTAAGGGCGGGATCGTGCGTCGCAGTCTATCCATCACAGCGTTCGTGGTAGCGGTCATGCTCGTGGTTCCTCACGGGGCATGGGGCGCCGTGCCGCCCGGGGTGGAGCCCGCGGAGGTCACCGCCCATGTGTGGGAGCTGCCCAAGCAGGGTGGAACCTTCCGCGCCGACGGGGGAACCGCTGTGGATGCGGCGGGGGCCTACACACCCAAACCCGGCGATCGGCTTGAGGTCGAGTACCGTGACGGGCTGCGGCTGAGCTTCTTCAACGTGGGAGCGCAGGCCGGAGAGCAGTATGCCGAGGCGCGCATCGACTACGTACGCGAGTACCTGACACCCGGCCTCGAAGTGCCCAAAGCGCGACCCAAGGAGATCGGAAAGCCGGTTCCCAACGCTGGAGCGCAGAGCCAGAACGTACCCGCCAAAGACGTGCTTGCGCCCTACTCGGAACCGCTGTACTTCATGCGCTTTACCGGTGGCCCCAACGGCACGTTCACCCAGACCGGTGGGAGCATCAACCCCAACGGCCCCCTTTCCGCGCAGATAGTCCGAGACGAACTTGATGGGCAGCACTACATCGAGCTTCGCCCGCTCTACGTGCGCGCGACGATTGACGAACCGGGAGCATTCCTCGGTTGGCCAGGGGAGGAGCCTCTGGGGATTGGGGCGCTGCAATCCGAGGACGACACCTCTACTGCCGTCCGGCTGGTGTCGTACGGCGGGCACGTCACGTTCGTGTATCCGGACAGCCAGCGCGTGGTGCTCAGTGAGGGTCAGTCTGCTTCTCCCGAGAAGCCTCGCAATCGGATGCCGATAGGAACGACAGTTCTCACCGGTAAGGAGAGCTTTCTGGAGATGGAGTTCGACAACGGCGCTCGCTACGTCCTGGGACCGCAGTCGTCGATGGAGCTCGTTGGGCGCGAGGCGTACAGTGCGCGGCTTAAGCGGGGCCGGGCGCTGGTGTGGCATCCCGACGCGGGCACCGAGGCCCAGTTGCGCACCGCGATGAACTTCGGAGTCGTGGGCGGCGATGGGGGGGAGTGGGTCTTAGAGGAGGCTGTGGACTCAAGCAGCGTCACGCTGCTTTCAGGCAGCGCGAGATTCTCGGTGCCGGGAAGCCCCGAGGTCGCCCAGCTTGCACCGGGCCAGAGGGTGACGGCGACCAGCGGTGGTCTGGGCGCGCCCAAGGATGCTGACACAGAGGCCCTGAAGGCCGAGTGGAAGGCGTTGCGCGCCGATGCGGTGGAGCTTGAAGGTCCCAATCTGCTGACCCTGCCTGGCGTTGTTCCGGGTATCACCTTGGCGGTTGTGGGGATCGCGGTGGCGCTGGTCGTTGCCGGGCGTGCGAAGAAGAAGACGACCTTCGCGGGCGAACAGCCCTCGCCTTAGGGTCTTCTCATGTTAGCTGGCGTGGCACACACACTGCTTGACTGCCCCTGTGCGCAATCAGCGTGAATCCGTTTCGTTGAGCGCAGTCTCGGAGGTGGTTTGGTTGAGAACCAAGAATCTGCTGCGTGGTGGTCTGCTCGTCGCTGTGGCGACGGGACTCGTATTCGCAGGCGCCGTATCGGCGCTGGCAACCCCAGGCAAGACGTCGCCCTGCAGTGACTGTCATGACGGCGCGAGTCTGGCGGTGACGCTCACACAGACGTCGAACGACGGGACGACAGCGACGTACAAGGTGAGCGCTCCAAGCGCGGGTGCTATGGGGGTCTTCACCGGGTCGACGAAGGTGGCGAGACTCAACGGAGCCAGCGGGACCTTCTCGGCGACTGTGGGCAAGACCTACACCGTGTACGCGGTCAAGGGTCCCTCGACATCGAGCGGGATCGGCGTCAAGAGCGTCACGCCTGCAGCTCCGGTGGACACGAACGCACCGGTCACGATGTCGAATGCGGAAGTCTCCTACGTGAGCGCCGCGACCGTGCAGCTCACTGCGACGGATGCCGGCGGATCGGGCGTGGCCCACACGTACTACGTGCTCGACGGTGGGGCTCAGGCTGAGGGGACTTCGGTTGTCGTGGCCGCGACAGGCACCCACACCCTTGAGTACTGGTCGGTCGACGGTGCCGGCAATGCCGAAGCGCCGCACCGGATGGCGACATTCACGGTAGGACTCGCCCTGCCTACGTCGGTCACCGCTGTGGCTAACGCCACCACGGTTGCATACGGCGGAAGGACCACGTTCAGGGGGACGCTCGCATCGGCCTCCGGGCTCGCGGGCAAGCAGGTTGTGCTGCAGTCATCGACCAACAAGACGACGTGGGCGAACACGTCGGCCGTGGCGGTCTCGGACGCCTTGGGTGCGTACACCCTGAGCATCACTTCGAAGTCCAAGACCTACTATCGCGTCAACTATATCGGTCAGTCCGACCTCGCGCCCGCGATGAGCGCGGCGATCGCCGTGTCGCCCCGGGTGTATCTCACGAAGCCAACGGCGCCTACTCGCATTCGCAAGGGCAAGGCGTTCACTTCGTACGGTTACCTGAAGCCGCGTCATACGTCGGGGACCTATCCGGTCAAGATCAAGGCCTACCGCTATCAGTCGGGCACATGGGTCCTGCGCAAGACCGTATCGGCGAAGGCCTCGAACTACTCGAGCTACACAAAGTACTCCAAGCGCATGTCACTTCCGTACAAGGGCAAGTGGCGCGTGCGGACGTATCACGCTGCTGATTCCAAGAACGCGACCACCTACAGCAGCTACCGATATGTGACGGTCAACTAGCACCGAGCAACTCGGACAGATTGAGAGATCTGACGGCGGCCCCTCTTCCCGAATGCGGGGAGAGGGGCCGCCGCGTTTGCGGAACAGGGAGGACTTGGGGTAAGAAGCACCACAGCGAAAGCATTCATCCGCACGAGAGGCTGGCAGCGTGACGCAGTTCAAGCTCATACCCGCATCAGCTCTCGCGGCGCTCTTGGCGCTGGCGGTCGGCCTTCTTTCCGGCTGCGCGTCCCTCACTGCCGAGGAGCAGACTGCCCCCCCCACGCAAAGCAGCTCGATGGGTATGGGCGCGGGTGGTGGGGACGGAGGGGTCATGGCTGCGGCTGTGGTAGCCGATGCCCGAGACGCCACCATGACGCTCGGACCCGACGCAACGTCTCAGGCTGGCGTCGTGGTGGATCGTGTTGTCGCACCGAGGGACGGGTGGGTAGTGGTGCGTTCGGCCACGCCTCCCGGGGTGGTGCTGGGAAAGACGCTCGTCCGGAAGGGCGCGAACGAAGGCGTGGTGGTCCCGTTAGCAGCTGCCGACGGGGCGCAAGCCCGGCTGGCGCTACACGTCGATCGCGGCGCCTTGGGGGGGTTCGAGTTTGATCCGCAGCGCGTTGGGCGCAACATGGATGGTCCGGTGTACGCCGGACGCAGCCCGGTGGAGCTGCCGCTCTCCTTGGACGGCTACGGAGTGAACGTCGAGGCCAACAGCGTCCTGATCCTGGTGGAGGACCAGAAGATAGCCAACGACGAACTGCTGGTGTCCTACTTCATCACTCCCGGTCCGTCGTGGATCTCGGTGAACGAGGTTGCGGGCGGCCTTCCCGGCCGACGCATTGGGCTCAAGAAGACCGGTGCCGGCGAAGTACAGCAGGTTCGTATACCGCTCGAGGGGCGGCCGGAATCCGGGGAACTCGTCGTGACCGTGCACGCGGACCGGGGCGTACCGGGAAGCTTCGAATACGAGGTCACCGACCCGCTGGGCTCGAGCGACCAACCCTATCGGTCGGCCAACGTTGTTGTGTCGGGCAGAATCAGCGTTAAGTGAGGACTCCGCGTCCAAGGGACGGACTGACCGTTCGGGGCCCGAATTCTACCTTTCGCATCTTTCCCCTCAAATGGCGCGATACGTGCAGTACGCTTTGGGTATCAGAAAAGCATTCAATTCCTACAGAATGAACAGAACGTGCTTTCCGTGTGTCACGTACGGCCCTCGAAGCCGGTCTCGACAGGGGTAGGCCGAACGAGGTTGACGGATAGAGGTGGGTTAGATGCGAGGATGGGACTGGCGCACATCAGTGCGACTGACGTTGGTAACCTTACTAATGGTGTGTGGGGTGGTGGTTGCTGCCTCCGCCGCTGCTCCAGGCGACGTGCCGTCGAAGCCGGATACGGCCGTCCAGCAGAAGATCGATCGCGTCCAGGGGTCACGAATAACCCAGGAGCAGAGAGAATCCGCTGCGGCGCGCATGAAGCTGCAGAAGGGCATGGCTCGACTCTCAGCGGGAGTGAGCGGGCAGGCACTCGTCGCCCCCCTGGCGTCGCTCGTACCCTCGCAGGGAGGCATCCCGGACTACTTCGGGTCAACGCCCAACTGGGCTTGGAGCCCTCCACTTCGCAAGTTCGTCGACACGATGCCAGGTCTTGGAGCCTCGAACGCCAACAACCTGGGTCAGTACATCTCGGTTGCCAAGCCCGATACCACCACGTATCCGGGTTCTGACTACTATGAGATCGAGCTGAGGCAGTTCACCGAGCAGATGCACTCGGACATGCCGCCAACAACGTTGCGCGGTTACGTCCAAGTGAACAAGGGTACCGATAGCGCTGGCAACAATACGCTGGTGCCGGACCCGATTCACTACCTTGGACCGTTCATCACGGCCGACAAGGATAAGCCTGTCCGCATCAAGTTCACCAACAAGTTGCCCACTGGCGAGCGGGGCGACCTGTTCATTCCGGTTGACACAAGTGTCATGGGTGCTGGCGAAGGTCCCATCCCTGGAGAGATGTACACCCAGAACCGCGGCCTTCTTCACCTTCACGGCGGAATCACCCCGTGGATCAGTGACGGTACGCCGCACCAATGGATCACGCCTGCGGGCGAGAACACCCCGTATCCCAAGGGTGTAAGCGTCAAGAACGTGCCGGACATGCCCGATCCCGGCCCGGGTTCGATGACGTTCTTCTATTCTAACCAGCAGAGCGCGCGCCTGATGTTCTATCACGATCACAGCTTCGGCATCACCCGACTGAACGTGTATGCGGGCGAGGCTGCCGGCTACGCGATCACGGACCCCACCGAGCAGGCGCTGATCGCCAATGGGACCATACCGGCCGATCAGATCCCGGTGGTCGTCCAGGACAAGACGTTCGTCGATGAGAACACCATCCTGACAACTGACCCCACGTGGAACTGGGGTACGGGCGCTGCTGACGCGAACGGAATCAGGCCGCCCAAGACCGGCGACTTGTGGGTTCCTCACGTCTACGTTCCTGCTCAGAACCCTGCCGATATCGGCGGCATGAACGCGACCGGCCGTTGGCACTACGGTCCCTGGTTCTGGCCGCCCATCCCCGCGAGCGCGCTCGCGCACCCGCCAATCGCCAATGAGTACTACGACCCCATCAATGCACCGTGGGAGCCCCCCCTGAGGCCCGCGACTCCCAACCCCTCGATGGGCATGGAAGCGTATCATGACACGCTGCTGGTCAACGGAACCGCCTATCCGGTTCTCGAGGTCGATCCGAAGTCATACCGTTTGCGCATTCTGAACGCGGCAGATGACCGCTTCTTCAACCTGCAGATGTATGTCGCGGATCCCGCTGTCACAACATCAGACGGTCGCAAGAACACCGAAGTGAAGATGGTCCCGGCTGTGCTGACTGCGGGCTACCCCGAACTCTGGCCGACCGACAGCCGTGAGGGAGGCGCCCCTGACCCGCTCACCGCTGGTCCCGAATGGATTCAGATCGCCACAGAGAGCGGTTTCCTGCCCAAGCCGGCGATCATTCCTCAGCAGCCCGTCACGTGGAACGCGGACCCCACCACGTTCAACATGGGCAACGTGCAGGACCACAGTCTGATGGTGGCTCCGGCGGAGCGCGCCGACGTCATCGTGGACTTCTCGGCCTATGCCGGCAAGACGCTGATTCTCTACAACGACGCGCCGACTGCTTTCCCCGCACTCGACGCTCGTACTGACTACTTCACGGGCATGCCCGACATGACAGACACAGGTGGTCCCGCGGGTACCGACGCAGGCTTTGGGTCTAACACCCGTACGGTCATGCAGATCAAGGTCGCTGCGGCACCTCCTGCGCAACCGTTTGACCTGGCCGCACTTGAGGCAGCGTTCGCCTCAGACAACGTGCGCCCAGGCGTGTTCGAGTCCGGGCAGAACCCGATTCATGTGCCGGACTCTCGCTACAACTCTGCGTACAACGACACCTTCACCGCGGACCCGTACGTCCGCATCTACCAGAACGAAATGACCTTCCAGTCGCTCGAGGACAGCACCGTCGTCATGCCGCTCGGGCCCAAGGCAATCCAGGACGAGACGAGCGAGGTGTGGGACTACGAGTACGGCCGCATGAGCGGCAAGATCGGCGTCGAGATGCCCTTCACCAACGCGACCAACGCCAACTTCGTTCTGTACGGCTACTCAGATCCCGTTGTCGAGTATCTTCAGGACTCGATGACGCCACTCTCGCCTATCGGCGCGGACGGAACTCAGATCTGGAAGATCACGCACAACGGGGTCGACACGCACCCGATTCACTTCCACCTCTTCGATGTTCAGCTCATCAACCGTGTCGGTTGGGACAACGCCATCAGGCCTCCTGATGACAACGAGCTGGGCTGGAAGGACACCGTCCGCATCAGCCCGCTTGAGGACACCATCGTCGCCCTCAAGCCGGTTGCGCCCAAGATGAACTTCGGCATTCCGGACAGCGTCCGGCTCCTGAATCCGACCCTGCCCGAGGGGTCGAGCATGGGCTTTTCCAACATCGATCCTCTCACGGGGCAGAACTACCCTGTAGGCTCAGAGATCACCAACGTGCCGACCAACTTTGGCTGGGAGTACGTGTGGCATTGCCACATCCTGAGCCACGAAGAGATGGACATGATGCGGCCGATGTCTCTGGCTGTCGCCCGCAGCGAGCCTGAAACACCCGTGCTCTCTTCGCCCAGTAATGAGGCGGATCTTGGCGGGACGATCGTCCTGAACTGGACCGATGGAACGCCTGCCGGTGATCCCGCTTCCGTGGGCAACCCCGCCAACGAGGTCGGGTTCAGAATCGAGCGCGCCACGGTGTCGCAGGCTGGTGTTGAGAGCACCTACACGGTTCTCGCGACGGTCATGGCCAACCAGACCACGTATCAGGACACCACGACGGTCGCCGGACGCGCGTACCGCTACTACGTGTATGCGTTCAACGCGGCCACAGCAGGGGTCGCGTCGAATCCCTGGACCATCAGTCCGGTGGCGTTCGTCGACTTCTTCACGGTCACGCCTATCGCTGGCGTGGGCGGTACCATCTCGCCGAGCACCGTGCAGACAGTCGCCCCGGGGGCTGACAGCCCGGTATTCACGATTACGCCGGAACCCGGATTCTCGCTTGTAGACGTGACGATCGATGGTGTGTCGGTCGGGACCGCAACCACGCACCAGTTCTTCAACCTCGATGCGGATCACATTCTGCAGGCCGTGTTCGCCAAGGACACATTCATCATCGCGCCATCCGCTGGTGCTCACGGCAACATCTCGCCCAACTGGGACCAAGTGGTGGATCGCGGAACTGACAGTCCCACGTTCACGTTCTCGCCCAACGTGGGCTACCACGTTGCCGACGTACTGGTCGATGGCGTCTCAGTCGGCGTGGTGCCCCCCTACGCGTTCACGAACGTGCAGATGGATCACACCATCCGAGTCGTCTTCGAGATCAACGTCTACACGATCACGCCGACTGCCACCACCGGCGGTACGATCACGCCTTCCACTGTGCAGATGGTCACGCACGGCGCCAACAGCGCCGTCTTCAGCATCGCGCCCAACGCGGGCTACAAGTACACGGACCTCGTGGTCGATGGCGTGTCGGTAGGCACGCCGGCCCAGTACTCCTTCACCAATGTGAAGGCCAACCACACCATCGCGGCGACGTTCATCCCGATTCCGATCTACACCATCACTCCGACCGCCACTCTGGGTGGCACCATCACGCCTTCGACGCAGCAGTCGGTGTCCGACGGGCTGAACAGCCCGCTGTTCAACATCGTCCCGGCACCGGGCTACTACCTCTCTGATGTAGTGGTTGATGGTGTGTCGATGGGCCCGATCACGGCGTACACCTTCACAAACGTGAGGGCGAACCACACGATAGCCGCCACGTTCATCCTGAAGGACGTCTCTCGCCAGTCGGGCAGCGCCATCACCAACGCGATGTACGCGGCAGGCTACATGTTTCCCAGCTGGGTCGGTGTGAAAGACGTCGTGATAGCAAGCGGCGGCACGTCCACCGACGCCATGTTCGAGGCGGCGACCGCTGCGGGTCTTGCGGGAGGGTATGGCTGCCCGCTGCTCTTGGTGAGCCCCACCTCGCTCAGCACCAGTATTCGCAACACGCTGATCGCCATGCCTGACGGCATCCGCGTGCACGTCGTTGGTGGTACGGGCGGTGTGTCCAACTCGGTGCTCAACGCCATCAGGGCGACTCCGGGAGTGAGCTGGGCCGACCGTATCTATGGATCCGACCGCTATGCCACAGCAGTAGCCGTTGCGACCAGGATGAAGGCGATCATGGGGCCGGCGTTCCCGACCACCGTTCTGATTACCTCTGCGGAATCGAGCAACAAGCTGGCTGACTCCGTTGTGGCCTCGGTCGTCTCGGCGAGGCTGGGCTACCCGATTCTGTATGTGAAGAAGTCATCTGTCCCGCTCGTGACCCAAGCCGCACTCTTCGATCTTGGACTGAGCACTCGCTACGCGCTGGGTGGCACATCCACCATCTCCGAGACCGTGCGCTCTGCGGTAGGGGTGCCCTCCGGCAATCGCATCTCAGGTGCCACCGGGGCCGATACCGCTGCGCTCTTCGGACAGATGGCGCTGACCCAGGGCTGGCTGCCAGGCTCCCACTTCGGGGCAGTGGCCACAGCTGCCGAGGGCAACTGGGCAGGTCCGTACCTGGCCATGCGCGGAGGTCCGCTTCTGTTCGTGAGCAGGACGTATGTGCCTGCCGGTACCGCGTGGTACTTGACGAACAACAAGACCAGGATTCTGAAGGGCTACGTGTTCGGACCCACCTCATCGGTGGCCGAATCGACAAGGATGAGCCTGTTGAACCTCATCCAGTAGCCGTACCGCAGTTAGTTTGAGTCTCTCGAGAGGGGCGGGCCGACAAGGTCCGCCCCTCTCGCGCTGCCGGGGGGAGTGGCTCACGCGCGAGCCCACATCTCGCAGCCGCGCCAGGGTTGCGCCTACTGAGCCGTGACCACCGCGTCTGCCATCCGTGGCGCCCCGAAGAGCCCCCGGACGCCGCGCATCAGCCAGATACCCAGCTTCTCTGCTCGCCCGGGCGCTTCCACGGCGGTAGCGGTGACAACCGGAACTCGAGAGACGACCTGCTCGCCCTGGAGGTACACGATCTCGCCGACTGTTGTCCCCTCCGTGACCGGCGCTGCGACAGAAGGGTCGAGGTCGACCACTCGCCGCAGGGGCACATCCGGGGTGAATTCCTGAACTGCCGATGAGGTCTCGGCGGCGCGCACCGTGACCACTCTATCGATGTAGTCGGCCACAGGCACCGCACCAACCGTCTCGCCCACCGAAGCGACGTCAAGTGCGGCCACTGCTGTCGCGGTCGCGAGCACCCGCTCACCCTGCATCAGCCGCACGGTGCCCACAGGCTGTCCCTCGAAGATCGGAAGAGGCAGCTGCGCCGCAAGCTGCAGCTTGCGGGTGACGGGACCGTCGAGGTCGAACAGCGTCATCGAAGTCTCCTCGGCGAATCGCGCGGGTACACTTCGCGAGGGGTTGGCCGAGAGAGCCACGGCCCCGACCGTCTCGGTGGGAGTGGTGAGTGTTTGGGGGCGTAGGTGCTTGAACCCCCAGTCCAGCAGACGCGCCGAGGTCTTGAACCGCTTGCCGCTGTTAGGTGCCCCCAGGATCACGGCGGTCAACTTCACGTCATCGCGCTGGGCTGTGGCGACGAGTGCGTACTTGGCGTCGTCGGTGAATCCGGTCTTGCCCCCCACGATCCCGGGGTAGGTTCGCAGCAGCTGGTTGGTGCTCTTGAGGGTGCGCGCGGGCCGGTCCTTGCGCTCGGCGAGCTTCAGCTTCCTGATCGAGACGACCCGCTGGAACTCCGGCAGCTTCATTGCCGTGCGGGTCAAGGAGGCGAGATCGGCTGCCGACGTATAGTGGCCGGGCTGGTCGAGCCCGTGCGGGTTGGCGAAGTGGGTGTCGTCCAGTCCAAGCTCGGCCGCTCGCTCGTTCATCGTGGCGACGAACCCGGACTCGCTTCCGTTCACCAGCTCGCCCAAGGCGATCGCAGCGTCGTTGGATGAGGCCACCAGCGCAAGTTCGACCAGCTGGCGCACGGTCAGTCGCTCACCGGGCTGCAGGCCGAGCGCGTAGGGCACCTTGCTCGCGTGCTCCGAGATGGTGACCACATCATCGAGATTGGCACGCTCAAGCGCGATCAACGCCGTCATGATCTTCGTCGTGCTGGCCATCGCGTGCGGCCGGTCGATGCGCCGCGACCACAGGGCGCGTCCGTCTCCGGCGTAGAGCGCGCCCGAGAAGGCGCTGATGTCCGGCGCCACGGTGTGTGAGGGATCACACGCGGCGAGCGGCCGACCTGCGATCTCATCGGCGTCAAGGCATTGTGCGAGGGCCGGAGAGGGGGCAAGGAGCAGGCTGAGCGCGACGAGGCCGGCAGTAGCGCAGCGCACGGCCAGCGGCGGATGCGCACGCCCCACCGGGCCTTGCGGTCGCGCTGTCCGCACTGCGACGTTCACGCAAACACCCCGTTCGATGGCTCTCGACCCTTACAGAGTGCCACACGGAGCAAGGGTCGAGCCACTGTCGCGGGTGCGAGGAGGCACGTGTTCCCGCGCTACGTCGTCGGCGTCGTGGTGTAGAGGTAGACGACGTAAGCCACGTACACTCCAAGGAACCCTGCCCCTGCGATGCGCCCGATGTGGCCTCTCGTCAGCAGGAAGAAAGCAGCCAACAGCGAAACGGCCACCATCACCCAGTTGTCGACGCGCGCGATCTGCTCGGCGATCGAGATGGGGCTGATGAGCGCCGTGATGCCCAGGATGCTCAGGATGTTGAAGATGTTGCTGCCCACGACGTTGCCCACGGCGACGTCAGAGTGCTTGCGCATAGCCGCGATGGCGCTGGTGGCAAGCTCAGGCAGTGAGGTGCCGATGGCCACGACTGTCAGGCCGATGACCGCCTCGGAGATTCCAAACGTACGCGCGATCTCGGTTGCCCCCAGGATGAGGAACCGCGAGCCGATGACCAGGGCGGTGAGTCCGCCCGCCAAGTACGCGACCCCCGCCCACGTCGAGTGCGGCCCTTCGATCTCCTCGGCCTCGTGGGTATGCAGTTCGGCCTCCGGTGAATCCGGCTGCAGTCGCTCGGCGCGGTACGAGTACCACACATACGTGATGATGCCGAGAAGGAACAAGGCGCCCGCCGGTCGTCCGATCTGCCCGGTGAGTCCCAGCACGGCCAGGGTCACCGCCGACGCGATCATGACCGCGCTGTCACGCCGCAGCTCGCTGGGCTTCACGGTAATCGGCGACAGCAGGGCAGCAGCTCCCATAACACCCAGAACGTTGAAGATGTTGCTGCCCACGACGTTGCCGACCGAGATGTCCGGCTGTCCGTTGAGCGCGGCGCTCACGCTCACCACCAGTTCCGGTGCCGAGGTACACAATGCGACCACCGTCATGCCGATGAGCAGCGGCGAGACACCGAAGCGCTTGGACACGGCGACAGCGCCGCGCACCAGCAGCTCGCCGCCACCAAAGAGCAACACGAATCCGGCCAAGGTATAGAGGTACGCCACGAGCATCGTCTCCCTTTTCGCGAGTCTGGACTGTACCGACGGAGCGGCGGAGCGTCAACGCATCGTGGCAGACGAGGGGGGGGCCTGCACCTTGGGCTTCGGACCGAGTGTCTTTGCACCGTGCAGCGGGTACAAACCCGGCAGCGTGCGACGGGTGCCGTGCGACCTGTGCCGTGCGACCGGTGCCGTGCGACTTGGAGGGAGTCTCGTGCTGACCCGAATCGACGCATATATTCAGCGGCTGGTCTCACACCCGGATCGCCACGTGGGCGGGACCGGGAACCGCGATGCCACGGAGTTCTTCGCGACCACGATCGACTCGCTTGGCCTCGACGTGAGCCGCCGGCCGTTCGACTGTGTCGAGTGGGAGTTCGGCGAAGCGAGCGTCGAGGTGGGCGGTGAGGTTTTCCAAGCGCTGGTGGGACCGTACTCGGAGCCGTTCGACGGACGCGCGCTGCTCACCCAGGCGGCCACCGTCGAGCAGCTCGAGGACGAATCGATTCGCGGCACGATAGTCCTGCTCCATGGTGAGCTGGCGCAGGCGCAGATCATGCCCCGCAACTTCACCTTCTACAACCCGGAGAGCCATCGCCGGGTGATCCGCGCGCTCGACCGGTTCGCGCCTGTGGCCGTGATCGCCGCGACCGGCACCGACCCTCAGATGGTGGGCAGCCAGTACCCGTTCCCGCTGTTCGAGGATGGTGATCTCGGCCGCGCGAACGCGTACCTCAAAGATGTCCTCGGGGAGCGTCTTCGCGGTTTCGCCGGCCGAGAAGCACGCCTTCGTATCGACTCGACGCGCATTTCGACCACCGCCGAGCACGTCGTCGCGCGGCTACCGGGGACCAGACCCGGGCGCATCGTGCTCTCGGCGCACATCGACAGCCGCAAAGGCTCGCCGGGCGCGCTCGACAACGCAAGCGGGGTTGCCGTGCTTTTGGAGCTGGCGGCGTTGTTGAGCGAGGGCGAGGTGTGGCAGGGGCCCACACTCGAGTTCGTGCCGTTCAACGGCGAGGACAACTATGCTAATCCCGGCGAGATGATCTGGGTGGCCGAGAACGAAAATCGTTTCGACGACATCGAGCTGGCTATCAACATCGACGACCTGGGCATGCGCGGGACCAGCAACCATGTATCGTTCTACGGGTGTCCACCCGCAGTGGAAACGCTCGTGCGGGGCGTGATGGCAGAGCACCCCACGACGCTCGAGGGCCCTCAGTGGTTCCAGAGCGATCACGCCATCTTCTCGATGAAGGGCAGGCCTGCACTCGCCCTGGCCTCAAGCGACATCGAGGGGTTCATGGCGCGCTACGCGCACTCGGAGCGGGACACGCTCGAGCTGGTCGACACGTGTCTGATCGAGGACGCCGCCCGATTCCTTCACGCGGTCATCGCACGGTGGGGCAGCGCTCCGGCTGCATCAAGCAGCAGCGATGACATGCCGATAGGACCGTAACAGGACAGCCCGGTGCCCGGTCGAGGACGCGTCGCCGCAGCGGGCACTATGACACTGGGATGAATCTGATGGATGTCGCTGAACCCAAGCGAATACGGGGTCTTCTCTCGCGCGCGCCGTGGCGAGACATCGAGCGTCCGGGTCGAACGGTGGCGATCTTCGCAGCAGTGGCGCTGTTCTGCGTCGCGGCCGATGCGCTGGCTCTGATGATCGCCACGGGTGTCAGCGCCAGCGATGCGCTGTTCTCACCACCGCCCCAGGATAGGCTGCTTCGCATCGGCGCCGTGGTGCTGGTGGCGGTGCTGGCGATTCTCGGCGAGATAGCCCTGACGCGATATCAGCGCACGTCACGCGAGCTGCGGGCGGAGCAGGTGCGGCTGCGGAGCCTCTACGAGAAGCATCCCTCGCCCATCGTCGCGCTGGACCGGGAACTGCAGGTCACGTTCCTCAACGACCGTGCGGTTGAGGCAGTCGGTCTTCCTGCGGAGTCTGTCCGTGGCCAGGTGTGCCACAAGGCCATCATGGGCATCGACCAGCCCTGTGAAGGGTGTTTGGTCGAGCAGGTCTTCGAGACCGGGAAGCCGCACTCGCGCATCAAACATGAGGTCACGCTGGGAGGGCGCGAGAACTGGCTCGCACAGGTCTGGTATGCAATCCCCGGTGCGGATGGCGAGGTCGAGTCGGTTGTCGAGATCGCGTCTGACGTGTCTGCGCTCAAGCTCGACGAGCTGACGTCACTTCCCAACCGGCTCCTGCTGCGTGACCGGCTCGACATCGCACTCGCCGGCGCGAAACGCCACGGACAGCTGATGGCGGTGCTGTTCATGGACATCGACGGGTTCAAACGCGTCAACGATACGATGGGCCATGCGGCTGGCGATGCCCTGCTAACCGGATTCGCGGAGCGGCTGAGGGGCATCGTACGACAGGACGAGACCCTCGCACGCGTCAGCGGCGATGAGTTCGTGCTGCTTCTTCCCAGCGTCGAGAGTGGCGAGGATGTCGGGCGCACGGCGGCGCGTATCATCGAGCACCTGCGCGCGCCGTTCGTGATCGGCGGCCGCGACCTGCCCATCACCGCATCGATCGGCATCACGCTCTTCGCGGGTGGGGAGGCCACTGCCGAGGAGCTGCTCGACCGTGCGGACCAGGCGATGTACGCCGCCAAGAGCCAGGGCGGTAATACGTTCCGGACTTCCGGCGCCGACGGTGCGGTGCGTGTGGAGCAGCCGCCCAGCTACTCCTGAGGGCGCAGTCGCGGGTCTGCAGTGAGTAGTGCACGGTAGCGCCCCATCAGGTCGCGCGTCACGAGGCCGGGCGCACCATCGCCAATGACGTTCTCGTCAATCCGCACAATGGGGACCACGCCGCGTGTAGTGGAGGTCAGAAAGACCTCGTCGGCGCCCAGCGCTTCATCCACCGTGACTGCGGCAAGGCGCGTGCTGTACCTGTCGCCCGCCAGCCTGAGAACCAGCGACCCGACCGTTCCCCGGAGCACGTCACGGTCCGGCGCGAGTATGGTGCCGTCCTTTACGAAGTAGACACTCGCACTCGCGGCTTCGAGCACGCGTTCCCCGTCGTAGTACAGCAGGTCGACTGCGTCGCCTTCGAGCACCCGGGGGCGGTTCTTCAGCATTGTCAGATACGCGGTCGTCTTGGCCGTGGGAATCTCGCGACGGTGCTCGTGCAACAGGAGCGCTCCGCCGTGCTCGTAGAGGGCCTCAGGAGGCTCGTGCAGCTCGTGGGTCAGGATCAGGAACGTGGGAGACGCCGGGTCGTAGCTCATGCCGTCTGGAGACACGCCGCCGGTGAGCACGAGTCGTACCGTCGCCTCGTGATGCTCGTTGAGCCGTAGCAGTTCCGCGATCGCATCGCGGACCTCCGTGTCGGTCACGGGAACCGTCAGGCCCAGCTGCTCCGCCGAGGAGTGCAATCGCCTCAGGTGGTCGTCGAGCAAGAAGGGCCGCCCGCCTGCCGTCCGAAGAAGGTCGAACACCGCATAGCCGCGAAGCAGGCCGATGTCGAACGGCGAGAGCGCGGCCTCGTTGGCCGGGACGATGCGTCCGTTGAGGTAGATCCAGGGGGTCTTCATCCTTCAGTTCTACCACACCGATGGATGGATGGCTCCTGGGCAGGGCGGTCGCAGCACGGGATTCCGTGGGCTTGTCGTGTGCATCCGCATTCGAGCTGGACACCGATGGCGCAATCACAGGTACAATTCACCTCGGCTGAACACAACACGACCGGCGTGCGGCCGGTGATCGGATGGGGGCGTTGATGAAGACAAGACTCCTGCTCGTGGTGTGCGTTCTGGCGGCAGCTTCACTGGCTGCCGGTTGCGCAGACTCCGACCCGTACAACCTCAAGGACCTGCCCGCTCCTCCGCCTGAGAGTAGCTCTGCAGCGACGGACACGGGACAACCGGCTGGCAAGGTGGCTCCGTCCAAGATGGGCCAGCCAGCCAGCGTAGGTACATGGCTCCTCATCGCCAACAAGGAAGAGCGAACGGCGGAGGCCGGAGGCGTGAAGGCCAAGGATGGCAAGGAGATGCTGGTGATCACGGCAGATCTGACCAACGGTGGTGCCCTTGATGAGGACACGCACCCCAGCTACTTCGTGCTGGTCGGTCCTGATGGCGCGGAGCACACGGTGGTCGAGTCCGACGACCCTGCGTTCATCAATACGATGCCCGAGCCCGTTGTAGCCGGGGAGAGACGTGAGGTCTTCCTGCTCTACTCGGTCGACAAGGGCGACGGCCCGTTCCAACTGAGGTTCCTGCCCATGACCGAGCAAGGCAAGTCCGAGCCCGCGGTCTTGGACGTCGAGTAGCTCGCGACTCGCGCGCCATGCAATTCGGTGCACACCTGCTGGCAGAACCGGAGGGACGATCTCATGGATGAGCATGCAGCGCGTATGCGAATCACGGTAGGTGAGAACGGGCCGTATCTGGTCTCTGGAAACGTACCGCTCGTTCGAGCCGAGATCGTGGTGAACGAAGCGGGCGAGAGTGTGGGCTGGCGAGAGACGCAACGCATTCCCACCCCGTATCGCTACCAACTCTGCCGCTGCGGCAACTCCACGACCAAGCCGTTTTGCGACGGCACTCACGAACAGGTCGGCTTCGACGGCACTGAGACCGCCGGCAATGACGAGTACTTCGCCCAGGCCGTCGACATCGACGGACCCGGCGTCAAGCTGCACGACGTCCGAGCACTCTGTGCTGAGGCGCGCTTCTGCGATCGAGCCGGCGGACTATGGAATCTCGTGAACACGTGTGACGATCCGGAGACACGTAAGCTCGCCGAGGAAGAGGCGATGCTCTGTCCCTCGGGGCGCTATGTCTTTTTCGACGAGGAGTCGGGCCGCGCCCGTGAGCCTGAGCTCGAGGCGTCCATAGTGATGGTCGAGGACCCCTCACTGCGGGCGAGCGGCCCGCTGTTCGTGCGCGGCGGCATCCCGGTCTTTTCGGCACAGGGAGCTCCCTATGAGGTGCGCAATCGGATGACGTTGTGCCGATGCGGCCACTCGTCGAACAAGCCGCTGTGCGACGGCTCTCACATCAAGGCGGAGTTCCGCGACGAGAGCACGCCCGGAAAGTAGGGTCCCTGTGGCCCGTGTCGCGCGCGGGCAACCGACGCTAGCGCGCTGTCCGCCACCATCCGGCGTGCTCGCGCACAAAGAACTCGAGTTGCCCTTTGCTCAGCAGGTCACCGAGAAACCCCTTCACCGTGGTCACAGCGAGCCAGTACTGGGCAGGATCGTCGGAGAGCCCTCGCTCTGCCGAGACAAGCGCGATGACCTCCTCGGTGGTGTGCTCGGTGGCGAGCGATTCGAGCACGAACGTCTCGATGGCAGCAATCTGCTCGCAGTGGAATGCGATGTGGCGCTCGGCGGTTTCGCGGTCGCAGACCACGCCATGGCCAGGAACGAGCCACTCGAAATCGACTTCGCGTATGTGCTTGAGCGATTCGGTCACCATCCCCGGGTCGATTGCGTAGGGCAGCCGGTGACGCTCCCAGATCTGGGTCTGGTACAGCGCATCGCCTGTGAACAGGACCTTGTCGGTGGTGAGGAAGCCGGTGTGCCCCAGCGTGTGCCCGGGCAGCGGAAGCGGCCGTGCGCGGCGGTCCTCCCAGTACTCGATAAGGCCGTCCACCGGGCACGGAGCGCCCATGAACAGCTTGCTGACCAGCAGGTCGCTCGGGCGCGCCCAGCTGAACATGCCGCGGATGTTGACCTCGGGGTTCTCGACCAGGCGCGCATCATCTCGGCCTGCGAGCACACGCGCTCCGGTGCGTCGCTGGATCTCGGCGCCGGCTGCGAAGTGATCGGCGTGCCCGTGGGTGATTACCAGTGTGTCGATGTGGGCGCCGTCGTAGACATCGCAATCCGGGCCCGTATCGATAACCAGACCGTCCACGAAGCCGGAGTTGGTCAGCCCTGGCACGTAGTAGGTGTCGCCGCCGATCTTCTCGGCACCTGTAGGCAGCTGTGGCACGGGAGTCCTTTCGCCGAAGAAGTACAGGGATACTGTACCCCTCGGCACGCTGCTCGCTTGCGTTGCCGACAAGGGCGAAGCCCCAGGACGCGAGTGGCGCGTTCCGCTGACGCGGGAGGAGGTGATCCAGTAGTGCGAAGTAGTCACATCGCTGTGCTGGACCTGACCGAGGCGAGTCGTGCGGAGGTAGGTTCCGACTGACGACGGCGGCGTTGCGGGGGCAGTACCCCCGTGGCCACGCACCATTCCTGCAAAGGATGAATGTCGCTGTCACACAGCGATGAGGAAGGGCCGCCTGCGGGCGGCCCTTCTGCGTACCCTGAGGGCCATGCGCGCAACGGCCTGATTCGCGTCAGCCGGGGGTCCGAATAGTCGCTACCCGAACGCACCGCGGACGTAGGATGCGGTCTCGCGACGTTGCGGACACGAGAACAGCTGCTCTGAGGGACCGAACTCCACCAAATCACCCATCAAAAAGAAGGCAACATCATCTGAGATTCGCCGTGCCTGCGCCATGTTGTGGGTGACGATTACGATTGTGTACTCGGAGGCCAACCGGAGTAGGAGCTCCTCAATGCGAGCGGTCGAGATCGGGTCCAAAGACGCACACGGTTCATCGAGCATCAGCACCGATGGCTTCACGGCGAGCGCCCTGGCGATACACAGTCTCTGCTGTTGGCCTCCCGATAACGACGTAGCCACGCGCCCGAGGTCGTCCTTGACCTCATTCCACAGGTTCGCGTGCTTGAGGGCTTCTGCAACGATCTCGTCCATCTCCTCCTTCAAAACGCGCCCTCGATGCTCACGAACCGCCAGTGCGATGTTCTCGTAGATGGACATTGGAAAGGGGTTCGGCTGCTGGAACACCATGCCGACGAGTCGGCGAAGGACGGTAACGTCCACGGCACGGTCATAGACATCGTGCCCGTGGACTCGGACGGTGCCACCCATCGAGAACCCGGTGATGAGGTCGTTCATGCGGTTGAAGCAACGCAGTGCCGTCGATTTGCCGCATCCGGAGGGTCCGATGAAGGCCGTGATCTTGCGCTCGGGCAGGCTCATTGTGATATCGTGCAGGACCTCCTTGCCGGCGTACGAGACGGCGAGGTCACGCGCCTCGACGGCGATGGGCGCGCCGATGAGCTGGGTGTGGCGCGGCTGGCATGTCACCAGCGGGATCAGTAGTGATTCGGGGATGTCGAGCACGGCGCTGTCGGCCATCGAGCTCCTCCTAGATTTCCGAGTTCCGGTCAGATGACGAACGCCTGCCAACGAGAACGGCCAGCGTGTTGAGCCCCCCCACGATCGCCATGAGCACAAATGCGCCACCGTAGGCGAGATTGGGCGCGTTGCCTTCACCCGCGGGTGACGAGAAGTAGATGAATGTGGTGAGCGTGGACCCCGATCCTCGGAGGACCTCCACGTAGTTCTGCACCTCCCACCACTGGTCCACCGCCATGGTCATCGTGCCTCCCAAGGTGAGCCATACGATCGCCGTATCTCCCGCGGCGAGGCCCATCCCGAGAATCACCGCGGTCGCCAGACCGGGTGAGGCGGCGGGAAGCACGACGCGAACGATCGTGCGCCACTTGGTCACTCCCAGCGCGGTGCTGCCAAGACGGTAGCTGTCCGGCACAGCGCGGATCGCCTCTTCCATCACCTTGATCACGAAAGGAAGGATGTGTATGGCCATGACGACTGATGAGACGAGGAACGAGCGGCCGAACGCCGCCGAGGCACCCTCGGCCCCGCTGCTCGACATGAACGTGAAGATCGGCAACGAGAAAAGCGCGAGTCCGAACATGCCGAACACCACGCTCGGCACGCCTGCGAGCACCTCAAGTCCGAGGCGGATCGTCTTCGACAACCGCGACTCCTCATCCATGTACTCTGCCAGGTAGATGGCGGTGCCGAGCGACAGCGGGAGAGTGACGAGGGTGCTGAGGACGATGAGTAGGAAAGTGCCGGCGATGGGGATCCTCACACCGCCGGCACTTTCCTCCACTAGACTGGGCTGCGGGTCGGTCGACAGGAACGCCCACGTGACCGCTTGGTATCCCTTGACGACCAAGAACCCGACGATGAACAGGCAAGCGGCCGCCACGATCGCCGCTGTCACCCACGCGAATGCCGGGCCCAAGAGATCACCGACTCGAACCCTCTGGTGCAGCTCGAGCTTGGGCTCTCTTGCCGTACCAGAACTCACAAGGACCTCCCCGTGTCGAGGCGCATGCGTTTGCTCAGCCACGCGACCATCACTCGGGCGCTCACGCTGAGGGCGAGACTGAACAGGAGCAGCAGGGCCGCGAGGCCGAACAGAGCGGCCTGGATCGCCGGGATACTGATCGCTTCGCCTCCCGTCTCCACGATGGCACTCGCCAGCGTGCGGATGGGCATGAAGGGGAAGTATTTCAGCCCGTACTCGAGCGTGGGGACGTACGCGATGGAACCGGCGACCATTGACAGGGCGATGGCCTCCCCGACAGCTCGTGCCGATGCCAAGACGATGCCGGCGAGCAGGCCGGGAATCGCTGCCGGTACTTGAAGCCTGACGATGGCACGCCAGCGACGCATGCCAAGGGCCATGCCCCCCGCCATGTAGGAGCGGGGCACCGCCCGTAGCGAGTCGACTGCGACTGTGACGAAGAACGGCAGGATCATGAAGCTCAGCACAATGACCGCTGCGAGCAGCGACGCGCCATCGAGCGGTACGTCGGCGACGGCTTCGAACGAGTCTGCGGGGACGAAGCGGGTCAGGAATGGCACGACCGCAACGAGACCGACCAGCCCGAACACGACCGATGGGATGCCGGCGAGCAGCTGGATCAGCGTTTCGAACGGCCGGCGGAGCGACTTCGGCGAGAGCTCGGCGATGAAGATGGCGCATCCTAGCCCTATCACGGTGCTTACGATCAGCGCCCCCGTGGTGGAGAGCAGAGTGCCTGCGAGGAGCGGAAGCGCCCCGAACGTGACACGCACCATCTCCCAAGCCTCTTCTATCTGCCCATCCCACCCGCCGGTGCTCACGAACGGCCACCCCTGGTCCGCGAAGAGAGGTGCCGCGTACCAAAACACGAATGCTATTACCAGGAGCACGAAACTACCCGACAGCACGGCTGCCGAGGCGATGAGCGTCTCGGCAATCCTGTCGCCCGTCCTAGACCTGCGGCCTCGGGCGAACGACTGGGTCACGAATGCGGGTTGGGGTGCCTGTAGGGCAGGAGCCGTCTCTTCTGTCGTCATGCACTACTCCAGATGATGCGCGGACGCAGGGCGCAGCCGCATGGTGCGGCCACGCCCAGCGTCACAGGCGGGCTAACGGTGCAGGAACTCCGTGGTCGCGATCTTCTGACCGGCCGAGCTCATGCACCAGTCGATGAACTTCTTCGTCTCGCCGGTGGCCGCGCCTTTGGTAAGAAAATAGAGGGGGCGGACATAGGGATACTTCCCGGCGGCGGCGTTTGCCTTGGTGGGAGCCACGCCGTTGATGCTGACACCGCGGACCGACTTGTTGATGTAGGCGAGAGAGACATACCCGACGGCGTACTTATTGCGCGCCACTGCCGATCGGACCATGCCGTTCGAAGCGTATGCCTTCGTCCTCGAGGACTGCCGCTTGTTGTTCAGGAACCGCTCCTTGAAGAATTCGTACGTCCCGGATGCGCCTGTGCGACCGCACAGGACGATGGCCTTGTTGGCGCCACCTACCTGCTTCCAGTTTGTGATCTTGCCCGTGTAGATGTCGTTGACCTGGACAGGAGTGAGCTTGCGAACCTTGTTGTTCGGGTTGACGATGACGGCGACGGCGTCGCGGGCGACGACGTAGGTCTTCAAGTTCGCCTCGGAGCTCGGCGCCGGCTTGGGGTCGCGCGAGGACATTCCGATGTCCACCATGCCCTTATCGACGTTGGTGAATCCCGCGCCCGAGCCGCCACCGGCGACGACGAGGCTAACGCTCGAGTGCAACTTGTGGTAGGCACTGGCCCACTTCTGGGCGATTGGCTGAACGGTGGTCGAGCCAGCGAGCTTAACTGTCGTGCTAGCGAGGGCTGCCTGAGGCACCGCAAGTGCGGCAACGGCGGCTACCAAAGCGAGACCCCGAGCAACTCTCATACGGTAGCGAATCACGATTCTCTCCTTATCATTCAGGGGTAGCGTCTGGACTACTTGACGGTGATGTACTTCTTCACGGACTTGGATGCTCCGCCGAAGGCGTTGCTCATGAACTTGAACGTAATGGTGTAGCGGCCTGCGGTCTTGAGCGTGACCTTGCTGGTTGCACTACCTTCGCTGTCCGTCACCATGGTCCGGGAGTGTGTTGACTTCGATCCGACTCGCTTGATGCTGACCTTCACGCGGCCCGGACCGCTGAGCGGCAGCACCGCCGCGCTGATGTAGAACGCCTTATTCCTCCGAGCTGAATGCGGCACCTTGGGTTTCACCTTCGTCGCCCCGTTGCGAATGAGGCGAAGCACCGCGGGATCGCTGGCAGCAGGGGCCACTGAGGAGGACTTCGGCACGTAGACGGCGCGAAGAATCGCCGGGTACCTGAGAGACTCGTCCAGCAGAATCGTGAGCGGCTCGGCGTGGACTATCCCCGAAGTACCAGGAGTCATGGTCTCCTCGACTGCCAGCCCCTCGCCCCACTTCTCCCATGCTCCGGCTTCGGTGAATACCTCTATCTCGAACTTGTCGCCCGGATAGGCCGTTGCGTCGATGCTCGGGGTCATGGTCACTTCTGCACCGTAGCGCGCCTTGTTTGGTGACACCGCGAACCCCACGCGCGTGGCAGCTGACGCGACCGCGGCAACCGCGAGCACCAGCGTGAGGCTCGCCGCTGCGAGCAGCGCCGCCTTGGTCTTGCCTCCCATGGTTCCTCCTTCGTCTCCTTGGTCTCGAGGCACTGCGCCTCGACTCAGGGAAAGCCTAGGGGCTGGGAGCGCGGGAGTGGTTGCATCGATGCAACGGTGTGGTTAATAGACACAGTACTGCGTGTGAACGTGGCGTTACCTGAGTTCGGCGGGGACGGGTGAGGTTCGGGCGCGCGCTACCCGCAGGCGCCCGGTGCA
>JBBREQ010000020.1:0-30392 GCA_038202795.1 Coriobacteriia bacterium
GGCCTGCGAGTCGTTCGCGCAGGCCGGCTGGCAGGTCGCTCATCTCAGCGAACGAACCGACGCCTCGCCCGTAGACCCAGCGGACAAGCTGCTTGGTTCGGAAACGGGGCTCTTCCAGGTCGGCAACCAGCGATGCGATTCCTGTGGCATCGAGCGCCTTGATCCCGACAGCGTCAGGCAGGGCAGGGGAGGGGCGTGTGTTCACGCGGTTTCGCTACTCCATTTCAGAGAGGGCGCCGCGATACTCCTCGCGGTGTTCGCCCTCGTAACGTCCAAGGCTTCGGAAGTAGTATGCGATATCCGAGAAGCCCTCGGCCTCGGCGATCTCCGAGAAACCCGGATACATGTCGGTCGCCTCGTTGTCTTCGCCGGCCATTGCCATGCGCAGGTTCTCCACCGTTGCGGTCGCACCCGCGATATAGGCGAGGTGCCCCAACGCGTGGGCGGTTTCCTCAGCGGCGGCTCGATCGAAAGCGTCCAGGGCTGACTGTGGGGCACCCTCAAGCTCGGCGATGCGACGCCAGAGCGTGTAGCGGCGGTTGGCCTGCGACTCGCCGGCGAATGCGGCCTTGAGGTTTTCGAGGGTCGTGGTACCGGTCAAGTCCCCAGGCCCGTCGTAGGGCTTGAACGCGGTCCTGGGAGAACCACATACGGGGCAGAAATCGGGTGCAGGCCCGATATGATAGTAGCCACAACCGGAACAGCGATACTTCTCAACCATGGGTGTCTCCTTAGTCTACGAGCGCCAACCATAGGACTGTCAGTACCCCAAGCCCATCTGTCGTCCGCGCGTTTGACCGGAATCACGGGCAGGGGTGAATAATGATAGCGGGCGAGAAGCATGTAATCCATGCTTCCTTGCCTGCAGAGCTTCCGGCGACAACGGCCGGATTGGGGTATGTTTCTTGCGGGGTTGGTCCTGGAGGTTTTCCAGAAGGAGTACACATGAGGAGTTTGACCCGCTCGTTCGCAGTTTCTGCCGCGTTTGTGGCGGCGGTTCTTCTAGCCACGGCGGCATCCGCCGCAGGTCTTCCCGTAGAGGACGCAGGTATCTCTCCCGACAGGTTCGAGCCTTCGCAGGCGTGCGGCTGTCATGCCACGCTGGTGGAACAGTGGTCGAAATCGATGCACGCGCAAGCGCTTACCGATCCGCTCTATAACGCCAAGCTGGATGAAGCAATTGAGGCGACCGACGGCGAGCTGGGCCCGTTCTGCAAGAAGTGCCACGGGCCCGCAGCCGCGATGACCGGAGAGTTCACCAAAGGAGGGGAGCTGAGCCCGGGGACTGCGGAGGGCGTTTCGTGCAGCTTCTGTCACCAGGTGAGCGGTATGGCCAAAGGGGAGGTCGGCAACGTCTCCCAACTGGTCGAGCCGATCGGTGTTCGCAGGGCACAGCTCAAAGACCCGCAGGCACCACACCCGGCGGTCTACTCGGAACTGCACGAGAAGGCCGAAATCTGCGGTGGATGCCACAACGTGAATCACCCGATCAACGGTATGCATCTCGAGTCGACCTATCGCGAGTGGTCCGAGTCTCCGTACGCCAAGGAGGGCACCGTCTGCCAGGACTGCCACATGAGCAAGCAACCCGGCGTGATTGGCCCCAGCACCGGGCAGGCGGCGGGCGGAGCTCCCGAGCGTGACAACATCTACCAGATGACCTTCGTGGGCGGAAACGTCGCGCTTGGCCCCGCGGACACCGCTACGAAGCGCCTGCAGAGTGCGGCGACCATCAAGTTGGAGATTTCCGAGATAGTCGCGTCGGGGGAGGCCGCCACCGCCACCGTCACTATTACGAACTCTGGCGCGGGGCACTACCTGCCCACCGGCCTGACCGAAGTGCGTCAGATGTGGCTTGAGGTCACCGCAACAGATGCTTCAGGCAAGACGACCAAGATTGGCGAGCACATCTTCGGCACCATCCTCGAGGACGACAAGGGCAACGCGCCTGTCGAGCTCTGGGAGGCCACAAAGATCAAGTCCGATGATCGGATTCCGCCGCGCGAATCGGTCAGTGACGCCTACGAGTTCAAGATGCCGGCTGGCGTGGAGAACTCGACAGTGAAGGCGGCGTTACTCTACAGGTCAGCGCCGGAAGAACTGGCCACGAAGGCCGGGGTGGATGTACCCACCACCGAGATGGCCATGGCCGAGCAGGCCGTGTACTCATCACCCGAGGCGAAAGCCAATGCAGCAAAGCTCGCGGTTGAGGAGCCGAGCGGGGGCAGGAGTCCGGGCAGATCATCAATGGCGTGGATCGTCATCGGCGCCCTTGCGGTCGTTGCCGCAGTGGGCGGCCTGCTGTGGACGCGTTCGCGCAAGGCGGCCTAGGCTCGGTCTGGCCTCATCATCACCACGACAAGAGCCCCGGCGCGGTGCCGGGGCTCTTCTTTGTGTCTGAGTGAGGAGGGCTACTTCTTGTCAGGTGTTCCTGTGTCCGGTGCGGAGCTGCCCGGCGCAGTGGGCCTAGCCAGATCGGCAGGCTTGTCGCCAACGACCACATCGACTGCGATGGTCTCTCCAGCTCGAATGACCGCGAGCTTTAGGGTATCGCCCACTTGTTTGCGGCGCACATTCAGGATCAGGTCATCGATCGAACGCACGGTGACTCCATCGACGCTGGTGATGACATCGCCCTTCCGAATACCGGCCTTCTCGGCGCCGCTGCCTTCGGTGGTGCTGGCCACCCACACACCCTCTGTCGCAGTCAGCTTCTCCTGCTGTGCAAATTCGGGTGTGATTGTCTGGCCGACGACACCTAGGAACGGGTGCGTCACGCCGCCGCCCGCGATCAGCTGCTCAGCGACCCGAATAGCCGTGTTCACCGGCACGGCGAATCCGATTCCGCCGTTCTGGCCCGACTCAGAGTAGATCGCGGTGTTGATGCCCACAAGCTTGCCCGTGCGGTCGACGAGTGCTCCACCGGAGTTGCCGGGATTGATGGCTGCGTCGGTCTGAATAGCATCGATCAGCGGGTACTGATCCGTCGTTGAGCCCGTGAAGTCGGTAAGAGCGCGCCCCAAGGCCGAGATGACACCCGAGGTGACCGAGTGCTCGAGGCCGAAGGGGGAACCGATAGCTACGACCGCCTGGCCCACACTCAGTTTGCCCGAGTTGGCCGTCTTGATCAGGGGGATCTTGCGATCGACCTTGACCACTGCGATGTCACTCTCCGGGTCACGACCGATGAGCTCCGCCTTGATTGATTGTCCCGTGGAGTCGCGGACGGTCAGTGTGTCGGCGTTCTCCACGACGTGGTTGTTGGTGATGATGTACGTTCCGCCGTCATCGGCGTTCTTGAACGCGACACCCGAGCCGTTGCCGGAAGACGGCACACTGGGGTGATCCTGTGGCAGGTCACCGTTGCCTGAAGACGCGCCGCTACCCCTTACGTCGATGTTAACGACCGAGGGCAGGCCCGCTGCGGCGGCGGCAACGATGGGCTCGTCGGTCTTGGGTTCGAGGATTTGAATCTGTTGGACGCTGCGCGAGGGAGAGGCGAAACCGCCTCCGGCCATGCGCGCGCCTAGGAAGCCGGCCGACAGTCCCGCGAGGCTTGCGATGATGAACGAGAGCAGTACTGCAATCGCGATGACGGCCCCTGATTTCGAGCCTGAGGAAGCTGCAGGCTGCTCCACCGGCGGTACGGACGGTGAAGCTGCCACTGGTGGCACGATCGGAGGTGCGTCTACGGGCGGCACGAACACAGCAGCTGGCTCTGCGACTGGCGGAGCCGGCGGTGCAACGGGAGGATACGCGGCGGCAGGGGTTGCGACGGGGCCTTCGGCCAAAGGAACCGCGGGAGGCACATCAGGTGGTGCCGGCACATCTGCGGGCTCGGGTGAGGCGGGTTCTACGTCGGGTCGTTGTTCTTCAGTCATGGCCACTCCTCCGTCGAGCCGGTATCAGAGACGCATCCAATGATGACGCATCGCACGAAGCTCGTTCTCTGAAGCTAGAATACCGCCGAAACTCCTCTCTTCACCAAGAAGCCACAATCGCCCAAGGCCCCGTTCACCAGCCGAATCGCGCCATACCGGTTCGGCTGGAAGGCAACGTTCGTGCGATGATATGCCGGCCGCCGGGCTAAGGCAGAGAGGGCGTTGAGGAATGTCCGGATCCAATGAGCAGGGTCCTGTGTGTACGACGGTCGAGCAGCGCCCCGGTGCGGTGCTGTTCGTTCTGGTCATAGGGACCTTCATGGCGCCGCTCGACTCGAGCATCGTCAACATCGCGCTCCCTTCGATTGCGGCTCAGTTCGGAGAGCGGCTCAGCGCTGTGAGCTGGGTGACCAGCGCATATCTGCTCACGGTTTCAGCGCTGCTGCTGACTATGGGCCGACTGGGAGACCTGTGGGGACTGCGTAAGCTCTACGTGGCGGGGCTGCTCTCCTTTGGCCTAGGTTCACTCGCATGCGCCCTTTCGGCATCGCTTCAGATGCTAATCGGAGCCAGGACCTTCCAGGCGGTCGGAGCGTCTATGCTCTTCGCTGCCGGGCCGGCGCTGGTCGTCAAGACGTTTCCCCCCAATCGGCGGGGCTGGGCACTGGGTTACATCGCGCTTGCGGTATCGGCTGGCCTCACGGTGGGTCCTGCGCTTGGCGGGCTGCTGGTTGGCACCTTCGGCTGGCCGAGCATCTTCTTGATCAACGTGCCGCTCACCATCGTTGTTGCAGCGTTCGCATGGCGCCTGCTGGCCGATGAGTGCCCGAGTGCCCAACCGTTCGACATTCCCGGAGCGATTCTGGCCGGAGCGACCCTACTGCTGCTATTGCTGGGCCTTGGCGAGGTGGACCGCAATGGGCTCGTGTCGTGGCAGGTGCTCGGGCCAATCGGAGCCTCCTTCGTCGCAGGACTCCTGTTCGTCTGGTGGGAGTCGCGGGCGGACTCACCCATGGTCGACCTCGATCTGTTCCGTTCGCAGGGTTTCTCGGCAGGTGTTGGAGCGGCGGGGCTGGCGTACCTTGGACTGTTCGCAGTCACGTTCACCATGCCGTTCTACCTCATGCGCGTTCAGGGTCTCGATGCGCGGGTGGCCGGGCTGGTGCTCACGGTCACACCACTGGCCATGGCCGCTATCGCACCGACCGCCGGGCGTCTCTCAGACAGTCGGGGGAGTCGCGGGCTGTCAACGGCGGGAATCGTCGTGATGGGTGCGGGCCTGTTCGCCGCGTCGTTCCTGAGCCAGACGAGCCCTTTGTGGGCAGCCGCCCTGTCGCTTCTGGTGATCGGGTCGGGGATGGCGGTGTTCCAGACGCCCAACACGTCAGCGATCATGCGCTCGACGCCTGCGGCTCACGCGGGAGTGGGCTCGGCTTTCATTGCCGAGGCGCGCAACGTGGGTATGGCGGTGGGTATCGCTGTCACGGCGGCGATCGTTGGCGTCTCGATGGGAGCCGCGGGTCTGCCAGGGGGGGAAGGGCGGCTCGATCCACCCGTAGCGGCGTTGTTTCTGGAAGGGATGAGTACCGCATTGCGCGTAGGCGCCCTTGTCGCATTGTGCGCGGCGGCACTGTCGTGGTTCAGAACGTCCCCGGAATCGGTTGAGAGCCGTGGCGTCAAGCCGTAGACTGACGTGAGCCGTTGGCCGAAGGGGGACGCGTGACAGAGGGTACCGAGAACGTGGAGACGCACGAGCCGGTTGAAGTGCCGGAGAATGAGATGTCGCCCGATTCCGAGCTTGAGGATGCCCGCCCCGACGGTGAGCCCGCTGCGGCGGTCGATGAAGTCGTTCCCGCCGCTGACGTGATCGCACCCGAGCCGGTCGAGCCCGAGCCAGCCGCACCAGAGTCGGTCGACGAGGTCGATGATGTTACCGCCGCTATCGCGGAGGCCCATGCCAATGTCGCCGACGAGGGCTCGTTAGACAGCATCGCCCCGGGGACCGTTGCTCAGGACCCCGACGCTGCGCTTCAGACAGACGCGGGAGTATCGGTGCCGCAGGAGGGCTCAGTCTCCTGGATCCCTTTCCTGGTGTACGACCTGATTTGGCTGATCTTCGCTGGACTCATCATCTGGCAGTTCAGCGAGCTGCCCGTCACCAGGGCCATGTACGAGTCGGATCTCTACACGCTTGCGGTGTTGGGAGGGGCTGTCCTTGCTGCGGTCGGCCCGCTTCTGATCGTGGCCGTCTGGATGGGCTCCTGGGGCAAAGTAGGGGCCCGGAAAGGCCCGCTGCTGGTCTCTTCGCTGATACGGGGATCGGTCGCGACACTCGTGGGGGTTCTACTGTGGTGGGGAGCCCTGCTCCTGCTCGACCAGCTCCGTCTGGGGAAACTGCTCTAGCCGTTCGCTCAGAAAGGCTGCACCGATGACCATCCATTCCGAGGAGACCCGAGTCGTCGTACTGATGGGCGGCCGCTCCGCGGAGCGTGAGGTCTCCTTGAACACGGGCGCGCAGGTATCGGCCGCGCTCGGGCTGGGCGGTTTCGACGTCGTACAGATCGACACCGGCACGGAGGGCTTCGTCATCGAACTTGCTCGCTGCGAGGCGGATGTGGTCTTCATCTGCTTGCACGGGCGCTTCGGTGAGGACGGCACGGTCCAGGGACTGTGCGAACTGCTCGGACTCCCGTACGTGGGCAGCGGCGTTCTTGCGAGCGCGCTTGCCATGGATAAGGTGATGAGCAAGCAGCTGTTCACCACTGTGGGCATCCCGACCCCCGACTACGTAATCGTCCAGCGCGGAGCCGAAATCGACTTCGACCAGGTGGTGGGGCGGTTGGGTCAAAAGACCGTGGTCAAGCCTGCCAACGAGGGTTCGGCAATCGGAGTCACCATCGTGCATGAGTACGCCGAGCTACCTACCGCGATCGGCCTGGCCTTCAACTACGATCGCAGTGTGCTCGTTGAGCAGTTCGTTTCCGGCGTCGAAGTCACCGTGGGTGTTCTGGGCAACGAACACCCGATTGCGCTGCCCACGCTCGAGATCGTTCCCGAGCACGAGTTCTACGACTATGACAGCAAGTACATTCCCGGCATGTCTCGCCACATCATCCCCGCACGGGTGAGTGTGGAGGTGCGGCAGGACTGCGAACGGCTTTCCGTACTCGCGCACGAAGCCTTGGGTTGCCGCGGCATGTCGCGGACTGACCTGATCGTCACGCCCGAGGAGGAGGTGTTCGTGCTCGAGACCAACACGATTCCCGGCATGACCGCCACCTCGCTACTTCCTGACGCGGCACGCGCTGCAGGCATCGAGTTCCCGGACTTGTGTGCGCGCCTGGTCGAACTGGCGCTGGAGCCGCGGCGCTGATCTTTGGCGCGGGAGCCCGGCGACCACTACAGGAGCGGCAGATAGAGGCGGACCGCCGCCCCGCCGCCCTCACGGTCCGTGATCTTCACATAGCCTCCGAGCCGTGAAATCACACTCTTGACCACCGTGAGGCCGAGCCCCGAGCCCGGGGCATCTGAATCACGGTCGAGACGCGTGAAGGGCTCGAGAACGCGCGCCCGGTCTTCACGTGGAATCCCGGGACCGCGGTCGGCGACCTCGATGATGGCGACAGGGTCTTCGACCCACAAAGCCACATCGATGGGGCCCTCAGGTGCGTACTTGGCCGCATTGGACATCAGGTTGTCGAGCACGCGGGCCAGTGCGACGGCATCACCGGTCACGACGGGCGCATCCGAGACATGAACGAGTACCTCGCGACCGCTCGCCGCATGAGCGTCTGCGGCCGCGCAGGTGACGAGTGCATCGAGCTCAACCGCAGCAGAGGTCGAACCCGTACGGACGAGTCCGTCGATCGTGTCGGAGATGATCCGGTCCGCCCGAGTGACGGCGCCCTCGATGCCGGCCAGTGCCTGTTCGCGCTGATCCGTGCCCAGATCGGTGTGGCGCCGAAGCGTGTTCGCGTAGCCGCTGATCACCGTGAGGGTGCCCCGTAGGTCGTGCGCACAGAGCGCGAGATCCTCGGCAGCCACCTGGGGGTCTGGGCTTTTCGTATGGTCAGCAGCTGGGCACATCGGACTCTCTCCTACGGGACTTCTCGGCAAGCGCACGACCGGTTGGCGTGACAGCGAGACCACCAAGCGCGGTCTCGCGTAGTGATGGCGGTAGCGAACGCCCTACCAAACCTTGCGCATCGATTAATTCATCGAGGGGAATTCTGAATTCCACGCCTGACAGCGCCATCTGTGCAGCCGCTAGTGCGACGGCGGTACCGGTGCCATTTCGATGCACGCACGGAATCTCAACGAGCCCGGCGACCGGGTCGCACACGAGTCCCATGAGGCCTTGGAGAGCGAGTGATGCCGCATGCCCAACCTGCTCGGTCGTTCCGCCGCACAGGTGGACGACGGCCCCAGCGGCCATCGCCGCACCTGAACCCACCTCAGCCTGGCAGCCACCCGCAGCGCCCGAGAGTGTCGCTCGGGCGGCGATGACTCCGCCGATCGCAGCCGCGACGAAGAGCGCGTCGATCAGCTCGTCCTCGCTTGAACCTCTGTCTGTGCCCACAGTCAGCAGTACCGCGGGCACAACGCCCGAGGACCCCCCGGTGGGTGCGGCGACGATCCGACCCATCGCCGCATTGACCTCGGCTGTCGCCAAGGCGGCGGCCACTGCGGCCGAGAAGATGCCGGACAGCGGACCAGCAGCAGACTCCGCCACGCGCCGGGCATCGCCACCGACGAGACCCGAACGCGAGCGGGGCTCGCCCGTCAGTCCGGAAGCAATCGCCTGATGCATGACTTTGAGGGTCTCACTCATGCGTGAGCGTAGTTGAGAGAGATCAGCTCCGGACTCCTCGGCTTCGCGCGCCAGCGCGGCATCGGGCAGCGACCCCATCGTGAGGGCGGCAGTGCTCAGCTCTTCAAACGATCCGTACGCCATGACAGGCGGTCCTTTCTTGTGCGGATACGAGTTGGTGGTCCCCGGTCACGATCTCATGTCGTTGGGTACGTTCCCGTTTCCCGGCGTCTGTCCTTGACGCCTGAAGCCACAACGGCATAGTATGTGCAACCACGGGAACTTAGTAGGTACTAAGTCCTACGATGGCAGAAGGAGAACTCACGATGGAACAAGTGATCCCCAAGGGCACGGATCATGCGCTCTGCGAGACGTGCTCGCTGAGTTGTGCTCGCAAGGGCGAACACTTCGAGATTGTCTCTGTGGATGACGACATGGCTCGTGTCCAGGCATTGCGTTTTGGCATGTCTGCCGGGGCGAGTGTCGAGTGCGTCACCCGGGTTCCGGCGGGTCCGATCGTTGTGAAGAGCGGGCGCCAGGAGATCGCGGTAGGGCGAGGGCTTGCCGATCGCATACAGGTTCGCCGCCGCCATCTAGGCCACCACCGATCCGCGAAGAACTGACCCCGAACCACCCACGGCGTGCTCCCGGAGCGAGTGCATGGTCTCGCTTTGAACACCCTTTGAACCAAAACCTCGCCCTCACAACCACACGAACGTCCCCACCAAGAGGAGCCCATTCATGGCCAAGTCCCGCGAGTCATCGACGCACTGTCACATGGCAGGGGGCACTGATGCTCGACCCGGTTGCCGGACTATCGTTCTTGCCGGCAATCCCAATGTGGGTAAGTCGGTCGTCTTCAATGCACTCACCGGCACCTATGTCGATGTTTCCAACTTCCCGGGCACGACGGTCGAACTCACGCGCGGTCGCTACGGTGAGGTCGACGTCGTCGACACGCCGGGGGTCTACGGTGTGTCGAGCTTCAATGACGAGGAGCGCGTGGCACGCGACATCATTCTGACGGGGGATATCGTCGTCAACGTCGTGGACGCCGTGCACCTCGAGCGCGACCTGTTCCTGACGCTCCAGCTGATCGACATGGGTAAACGCCTGGTGGTCGCGCTCAACATGGCCGATGAGGCCCGCAAACGCGGCGTTGGCATCGACCGCGACCTGCTCGAGGACCTTCTGGGCGTGCCGGTGATTGAAACCGTTGCCGTCGAGGGCAAGGGAATCGACGAGCTGAAAGTCGCGTTGGACCGTGCGCGCACCGGCCACTCCGACCACGATCTCGACTCTGCCCTGGTGGAGATGGCCTCGCGCGTCGGCTCGCGCGCCGAAGCGCTCATGGTGCTCGAGGGCGACGATGTGATAAGCGAACGTCACGGAGTTCCGAGCGGCACCGCGCGTGACGAGATCTACCTGCGCCGGAGGGACCGCGTGAATGATATCTGCCACCACATCACCACCGAGGAGGTCCGCGGTGCGAGCTTCTCGGCGAAGCTGAGCCACGCGATGATGCATCCGCTGACGGGGATACCGCTGTTGCTCGCGCTGCTCTATGCGATGTGGGTCGTGTTGGGACAGTGGATCGCCGGTGGTGTCGTGGGCGTGCTCGAAGAGAATCTGATGCTGGCCTACTGGGTTCCGTTCGTCGAGCGGGTCGTGGGCTCGGTGTTCGAACAGGGCACGTTCCTCTACACGATCCTGGCGGGCGAGTTCGGCGTGCTGACCATGACGCCCACATATCTCATCGGCGTCATCCTGCCACTCGTGACCGGCTTCTACCTGTTGCTCGCGCTACTCGAGGACACCGGCTATTTGCCGCGTATCGCGGCGCTCGCTGACCGCTCGCTCACCTCGATGGGGCTGAATGGCCGTGCCGTCATCCCGCTCATTCTGGGGTTGGGCTGCGTAACTATGGGCACGCTCACCACGCGCATTCTGGGCTCGAAGAGGGAACGTTTCATTGCGACCGCGCTTATGGCGATCGCGGTGCCCTGCTCGGCGCAGATCGCGGTCATCGCGGCGTTGATGGCTCGTACCGGCCCGGCATACGCCGCCGCCTATCTTGGCGCGCTCGTGGTCATCTTCGTGCTCCTAGGCACCGTGCTCAACAAGATAGTGCCCGGGCAGTCCACCGCCCTGCTCATCGATCTGCCCTCGCTGAGAGCCCCCCGGCTCGACAACGTCGTGCGCAAGAGCGCCAACAAGGTCTGGCACTTCATGCGCGAGGTGGCGGTGTTCTTCGCGGTGGGCGCGCTGATCATCTCGACGCTGCAGTTCACGGGCGTGCTCGACTGGATCATCGTCGTGGCGCAGCCGCTGACCGTGGGCTGGCTGATGCTCAAGCCGGAGGCGGCCCAGGCCTTCGTCATGGGGTTCGTACGCCGCGACTTCGGGGCGGCCGGGTTCTTCACCATGCGCCTCAGCGACCCGCAGCTCCTGGTAGCGATGATCACCATCACGCTGTTCGTGCCGTGCATCGCCAGCGTGATGGTCGTGCTCAAGGAACGAGGGTGGGTCTACACACTCGGTTTGATCACGGGTTCGGTTACCATCGCGTTTGTAGTGGGCGGGCTCGTCGCCCGAGGACTCGTGTTAGCGGGGGTGATGTAGTGGCGATGCTTTCGACCTGCCCCTCGTGCGGCCTGGCTTCCGACGAGGTCCGCTGCCCCCGCTGCAACGCGCTGAAGGTGGTGGGCTGCAGCGGTTCGTGCATGAGCTGTCGTAGCGGCGACAGCACGTGCTCGGTCAAGCCAACCATCACACGGCCGCCCAGCGCTGATGCGCGCGAAGACGACGAGCATCCCGGCACTCCCCTGGAGCGCTAGACTGGTGGCTGTGAACACACCCGCCGACATTCGACTCGCCACAGACTGCGACGTCCCCCTGCTCGTGGAGTTTCGCAGCGCGATGTTCAGGGACATGGGCTGGGCAGACGAGGACCGTCTCGGCGAGCTTGCCCCCGCTTACGCCCGCTACGTCATGGACGCCCGCGCCGCCGGGGACTTCGTGGCTTGGATCGCCGAGAAGGCTGCGGAGCCCGTGGGCGGTGTGGGGCTTCTCTGGGAGCGTGTGCCCCCCACGGTGCGCAACCTGAGCGGTCGGCAGGCCTACATTCTGGCGGCCTACGTGACGCCGCCCAATCGCCGAGAAGGCATAGCGCAGCAGCTCATTGAGACCGCGCTGAGCTTTGCACGCGACAACGGAGCTGGTGTCGTCTCGCTGCACCACAGCCCGGCGGGCAAGGGGCTCTACGAGAAGTTCGGCTTTGTGGAGTCGCCTGAGATGCGGCTGTTCACCGACCCTGCCAGTGCGGCATGGTCACCGCAGGCTCCAGGGCACACGCCGGCTGACGACGCCGACTGAGCCCAGCGCTCGGTCAGACCGCCGGCACGTGCCTCACGCTGGTGACTCCGGGTTGTTCGGCGATACGCCGGGCGCATTCGTCGTCGATTTCGAGGTCGGTCTCGATCAACATGAGTGCACGGGCTCCTCGGCGTTCGCGGGCAACGCGCATCTCGGCGATGTTGCTGTTGCTCTCGGCTAAAAGGCCCGTGACTCCCGCGACTACCCCCGGGCGGTCCGTGTGTTCCACCACGAGCAGCGGGAGCTCTCCGTTCGCAATCACCTCGAAACCATCGATTGCGGTGATGACGACCTCGCCACCGCCCACCGAAGACCCGCGTATGAGCATCGTGGTTCCCGCGGAGTCCGACAGCGAGAACTCGGCGGTGTTGGGGTGGGCCTCGCCGAAGTCCGCGGCCGAGAAGACCACGCTGAGTCCCGCCGCTTCGGCAAGCGCGAACGCGCGGGGAATGCGCTCGTCATCAGGGGTCATGCCCAGAAGACCCGCCACGAGTGCCACGTCCGTTCCGTGTCCAATACCGGTGGTCGCGAAGGATCCGTGGAGGGCGATCTGTGCTCGGGATGGCTGGGAGCCGAAGATCGCGCGGGCGAGGCCGCCGAGACGAACCGCTCCTGCCGTGTGACTGGAGCTGGGCCCTATCATCACAGGACCTACAACATCAAAGAGGCTCCGTTGGCGTGTCATTCGCTCATCGTATCACCACATTTAGATACCTGTACGCACGCACGACCAGCTTGTAGACTAGGCGGGCGCCTAGGCGCTCGGTTACCAAGGCACGAAGAAGGGATTCACATGTCGGAACAGGCTCAGGGTAACAATCAGCAGATGATCGTCATCGCGCTCGCGGTGATCGCCGTCCTGCTCGCCGCCATCATGGGAGTGCTCATCTGGCAGCAGAGCCAGGCCGCGGTTCCCGCAGTCTCCTCACAGGCCGCCCCTGCGGCCGTGCCGGCACCGAGCGCCACAGCTCCGTCGGGCATGGGCGCCGGTACAGGCGCTGACGCAGGGGCCGCACCACAGGCTGCTCCGGACCCGGCAGTGGTCGACCCCTCCGCAGCGACCGCGCTTCCCAAAGGCACAGAGCCCGAGGCGTTCGTCAAGTCGTACTATGAGGCATGCGACAAGGGCGATTGGGAGGCCGCATACGATGCACTCCCCGCCGACAAGAAGCAGGGTCAGACTCCCGATGGTCTGAAGCAGCAGGTTGAGGGCTACAACGTCACAAGTTTCGCCATCACGAACGCGGCAGTGGAGGGCGATAAGGCGACCATCATGGTCGACCAGGTCACCGGCGCCTACGGCACGTTCGAGAACCAGTGGACCTTCGTCAAGAAAGACGGCGCGTGGTACGCCACCAGCAAGCAGGTCACGGGCATGAAGTAGGTTCTTCCCTGATTGACTCGTGTCACCGAACGGCCGCCTTCACGGGCGGCCGTTCTTGCGTGCGGGGACTGTCTCGGCTGCGTGCTACGCTGGCAGCCGTGACCCCTGACGCCCTTTCATCGCTGATCCTTCCGGGTACCGACCCGGACGTCGTCGACGCCTATGCGACGCTCGCGCAGCGCGCGCTGATCCAGGAGTTCGGGTTCGAGGAAGAGGTCTGCGTCCTTGACATCGAGACTACGGGCTACGACGCATCACGCGACCGCATCATCGAGGTTGCCGCCGCGATAATGCGCGGACCTGAGGTGCTCGAGCGGTTCAGTACGCTGGTTGACCCGTTGGTGCCGGTGCCAGCCGAGATTACCAAGCTGACCGGCATTGACGACGCGATGGTCTCTGGCGCGCCTTGCGCAGAGGCGGCCGTCGCCCAGCTCGCGCAGTTCGCTGCTGGCCGAGATGTCCTTGCTCACAACGGCGCTTTCGACCGTGGATTCCTAGAGGATGTCGCGGGCAGGGGTGCGGTGGCCACCACGTGGCTCGATTCGCTGGTCTTCACACGCATCGGGCTGCCCAGGCTGCGAAGCCACCGCCTGACCGATCTGGGCGCCGCGTTCGCCCCGGATCTGACCGAATCCGCTCACCGCGCCGCTCACGACGTCGAGGCACTGACGCGCGTGTGGCGGGTCGCGCTTGTGGGGGTCTCCGATCTCGAGCCGGGGCTTCTGGCCCGCATCGCCGGGCTCGCGCCCACTGCCCCGTGGCCGGAGCGCGCGTGGCTCGCGCGCATCGCCGCCGCCCACCCCCGAGCAGCCTACGACCTCAAGGAACTCCGCCGCCGCCGAGTGGCAGCCGACCGCGCTGAGGCGCTGCGCGACGCCGATGACATCGAATGCATCTGCCCGCCTGCCGAGGAGATCGCATCGGAGTTCGCTGCCGGTGGGCTGGCCGGAAGAATGTATCCCGGCTTCGAGAAACGCTCGGAGCAGGTCGAGATGGCGCGTGCGGTGCTCGCGTCATTCGAGTCGTCGACGCATGCTGCTATCGAGGCAGGCACAGGGGTGGGAAAGTCGATGGCCTACCTCGTGCCGGGCGCCTTGTTTTCGCTCGAGAACCGCGTGGGCGTAGGTGTCGCGACCAAGACCAACGCGCTCATGGACCAGCTGGTCTATCACGAACTTCCGCGACTCAACGAGGCGTTGGGTGGGGAACTGCGCTACGTGGCGCTCAAGGGCTACGACCACTACCCGTGCCTCCGAAAACTCGAACGCGCTGCCGGAGAGTTGCATGACGGCTCAGAGACCGAACTCATCGGGGCCCTCGCGATGCTTCTCGCGTGGACCGGCCAGAGTGCATGGGGTGATCTCGACGCCGTGAACCTGCACTGGCGCCGAGAGCTTCGGTCAGCGGTCCAGGCGAGTCAGGCGGACTGTACCCACAAGCGGTGCCGCTACTACCCCAACCTGTGCTACCTGCACGGGGTCCGCCGCCGTGCATCGAGCTCGCATATCGTGGTCACCAACCACGCATTGCTCTTTCGCGATGTCGTGGCACAGGGCGGCATCCTGCCTCCCCTCAGGCACTGGATCATCGACGAGGCCCACTCCGCCGAGAGCGAGGCGCGCAAGCAACTCACGATGGGAGCAAGCCAGCTGGAGCTCTCCGTGGTGTTGGGTGCCCTGTACACGAAGCGCGGCGGACTGCTCGAGGGCGTACGCAAGAAACTCATCGGGAACAGCGACGCGGGCGCACTGCTGGGCTTGGTAGCGCAGATGGAAGAGGGCACGCAGCGGTGTGCCACGCTCACGCAGTCGCTGTTCGAGTTCGTCAAGGACCTCGCGCCGCTGGCGGGCGAAAGCGACTACGACGCAGCTGAGCTGTGGGTGACCGAGCAGGTGAGAGACAGCGGGCCGTGGGGGACGGTCGCCTCAACGGGTCGCTCGTTGGCGCGTCGACTCGAGGCGCTGCTCGCCGAGGGTCGCGAACTGATGACGCGCCTCGAGGAGTATGGCCCGGACCTCTCGGATCAGCGCGCGGATCTGGCCGGCCTGCTTACGCGTCTCGCAGATCAGCACTTGGGTCTCGTCGCGGTCGTCGATGGCGAGAACGAGGACCTGGTCTACTCGGCGACGCTCGACCGCAGGGCAGGGGTGAGCACCGAGAAGCTTGTGGCTGCGCGCCTCGACATCGGTGAGGTGCTGGCCGAGGACCTGTATCCCCGGGTCCAGAGTGTGGTGTTCACCTCGGCCACCATCGCGACCGGCGAGTCGTTCGATCATTTCGCTCGCAGCGTGGGCCTCGACCGGCTGGACCGCGCGCACTGGCGCAGCCTGAGACTCGAGTCGAGCTACGAGTTCGAGCGCCAGATGGCCGTGTTCGTGCCCACCGACCTGCCCGAGCCCCGCGAGCACGGCTATCTCGCCCGTCTCGAGCAGCTGCTCGAAGGCGTGCACGTGGCCATGGGCGGGAGCGTGCTAACGCTGTTCACCAACCGCCGGGACATGGAGCGCCTCCACGCGCTACTCGAACCCCGGCTGCGCGCCCAAGGCCTCGATCTGATCTGCCAGCGACGAGGCACTTCGGCCAAGCGCCTGCGCGATGAGTTCCTCGCCGACGAGGGCCTGTCACTGTTCGCGCTCAAGAGCTTCTGGGAGGGGTTCGACGCCAAGGGAGACACCCTGCGCTGCGTGGTGGTGCCCAAGCTGCCCTTTGGTCGTCCTACGGATCCGCTCTCGTGCGAACGCGAGCGCCGAGAAGGACGGGCCGCGTGGGGACGCTACTCGCTCCCCGAGGCCGTGCTCGAACTCAAGCAAGCCGCGGGGCGGCTCATCCGCAGCAGCACTGACAGCGGATGCCTCGTGATCGCGGATGCCCGGGTCGTGCGCAAGGGCTACGGCACGAGGTTTTTGGAGGCGCTGCCGGTCGCCGACGTCGAGCGCATGTCCGGCCATGATGTGACCGAGGCTATCGCTTCACGCTTTGGACGCTAGACTGTTCGTGAAAGGGGGAGGAGTTCGTTGGACAGAGGGAAGCCGCTGCTAAGGATCCTCCAGCGCGTCCCCACGTCTGTTGTCATAGCCAATCCCGTGACCGGCCGGGTCCTGTGGGTCAATCAGCGGTTGGCCGAGATGTACGGCGTTTCCGATCCCCACAGCATCATCGGCAAGTCGTTGTTCGACTTCATCGAGGCTCCTCAGCTCACTGGCGCGCTCGCAGATCTCGCGAAGGTGGTCGCGGGGAAAAGCCCGCCACCCGTCACCTATCAGCTCAGGCGGGTCAGTGGCGAGTACGCAGCGGGACAGGTCTCCGCGGTGCCCATGGCGTTTCAAGGACAGCCGGCGGCGCTGCTTTTCGTCACCGACGTCACCGAGCGAGAGCGGCTGGTGCGCGAGCTGACAGAGAGCGAGCAGCGCTATCGGCTGCTGTTGGATAGTCTTCCTGGCGGGCTCGCGGTAGTGCTTGACGAAGGCATCGTCTACGCGAATGGGTCGTTGGTGCGCGCGTTGGGCTACGACGACGCAGCCTCGGTGGTGGGACGGTCCCTGGACGGCTTCATTCGCGAGGACTTCATCGAGCCGGTGCGCGCTGGGCGTCGACGGACGATACAGCGCTTGGAGGACGGTCCGGCAGCAGGAGTCGTTCTGCTGCGCAAGGACGGCTCCGAGCTTGAGACGACAACGTCCTCCTCACCCATCCGCTGGGATGGAGAGCCGGCAACTCAGATGCTCTTCTACGGCATGGGGTCTGGGCAGGCGACATAGTCAGGCCGCTCTCCAGCGCTCTCCATCGCGGCTCCATCGCGGCGCGCCTGCCGTTGACCCTGCGCACTCCACGATGCTAGAGTGCCCCAACACCCGCAGGGGTCCAGGCGGGAATGGATAGCACACCACGGACGTGAGGGAAGAGGGCGGCGCAGCCACCCAGCCACCCCTCCGATTGTCCCCCGCCAGGACGGCCGAGAAGGCCGAGGGAAGCGGGTCGGTCCCGGAACCGGTATCTCCGGGAATGAGGCTCGAGACCGCCGAGAGGTTCGGCGCGATCGAGCGAAGATAGGTGGTACCGCGATGCCCCCTCGCCCTATCAGGCGGAGGGGGCTGTTCTGTTTCTAGGGGACGTGTACCGTCTCCAGGGGTAGGTGACAGGTATGGGTACCGCACGTGTGGTGTTCGATAGGTGGGGGGACCGGTACGCGAGCCGGCTGTCGGGGGTGCGCTCGAGTGCCGTTCGCGACCTGTTCGCTGCTGCCTCACGCTCGGATATGATCTCGCTTTCCGGCGGCATGCCCGAGGTCTCGAAGGTTCCCATCGCCGCAGTCGCCCAAGCGGCCTCCGAGGCGATACTGCACGAGGGAACCGCGGCGTTGCAGTACGGATCGAGCGAGGGGCGCGAACAGCTGCGAACGGTGATCGCCGAACTCATGGCCGAGATCGGCGTGCGGCTCACGCCCGCCGACATCGTGGTCACCGCGGGCGCACAGCAGGCGCTCGATCTGCTCGCCAAAGCGTTCGTTGACCCCGGCGATGTCATCATCACAGAGGGTCCCACCTACGTGGGCGCGCTCCAGGCCTTCTCGGCGTATCAGCCTGACATCCGCTGCATCCCGATGGACGATGACGGGATGCGGATGGACCTGCTCGAGGCCGAACTCAAGCGGCTCGGCGCGCGAGGAGCGAAGTTCATCTATACGATTCCCAACTTCCAGAACCCAGCGGGCGTGACCATGTCGCCTGAACGCCGCCGCAGGCTCCTCGAGCTGGCGCGCGAGTACGACATCCCGGTGGTCGAGGACGATCCGTACGGAAGACTGCGATTCGAGGGCGGTCACATGAAGCCGCTCCGCTCGCTCGATGATGAGGTCATCTACCTGGGCACGTTCTCCAAGATCTTTGCGCCGGGACTGCGGTTGGGCTGGGTCACCGCACCTAGGCCGATACTCGCCAAGATCCTGTTGGTCAAGCAGGGCGCGGACCTGTGCGGTTCGAACTTCGCGCAGGTCACCGCCGAGCGCTACTTCCTAGGGACCCGCTGGCGGCGCGTGCTTCAGGGGCTCACGGCGACCTATTCGGAGCGGCGCGATGCGATGCTCGTGGCGCTCGACGAGCACTTCCCGCCGGAAGCGCGATGGACCAAGCCCGACGGCGGGTTCTTCGTGTGGGTCGAGATGCCGGCTTACGTTGACTGCGCTTCGATGCTCGCCGAGGCGGTGGAGCACGGAGTGACCTTCGTGCCCGGCGACGGCTTCTATCCGGACGGCCGCGGGCGCAACTGCATGAGGCTCGCGTTCTGCTACGCGGAACCCGAGAAGATCGTCGAGGGGATCCGCCGTCTCGCCGAGGTGCTCGAGGATAGGCTGGAGCTGTATCGTGCCTTCATCGCCGCAGGGGCGATCGATGTTGAGGAGGGAGCGGCGTGAGCGAGAAGATCGCGGTTCTGATGGGTGGTCGTTCGCTCGAGCGCGAAGTCTCGCTTGCGAGCGGGCGGCACGTCTGCGAGGCGCTTCAGGCACAGGGCTACTACGTGCTTCCGCTGGACATGACCGCAGACCTGGTAGCGACGCTGCGCAGCGAGCGCCCGGACGCAGCCTATATCGCGCTGCATGGCAAGTACGGTGAAGACGGCACCATCCAGGAGTTGCTCGAGTTCCTGCGGGTTCCTTACACCGGGCCCGGCGTCGTCGCAAGTGCGCTGTCGTGGGACAAGTCGGTCACCAAACACCTGATCGCCGAAAACACCGTGCCCACGCCGGCGTGGGTGACCCTGACCGCCGATGCATTCAAGGAGATGGGCGCGGCCACCGCTCTGGATCTGATGGGCGAGGCGGTGGGCGGTTTTCCGGTCGCGGTGAAGCCTTCTCGGCAGGGCTCTGCGCTGGGCATGCGCAAGGTCGAGAGCGAGAGCGAGCTCGCCGAGGCGCTGCTCGATGCACTTTCCTACGATACCGCCGCGCTGGTCGAGCACTGGGTCGAGGGCACTGAGCTCGCGATCACCGTGTTGGGAACCGGCGACGACGTCGAGGTGCTGCCAGCCGTCGAGATCGTGCCGACGGGCGCGCTCTACGACTTCGATGCGCGCATGGCTGTGGACGGAGCCGACTTCTTCGTACCGGCGCGCGTGAGCGAACAGGTCGCGACGCGCGCGGCAACGATCGCCGCGCAGGTCCACCAGCTGGTGGGGTGTCGAGACGTCTCTCGCGTCGATCTCGTGGTAGACAGCGAGGGGGTCCCTCAGGTGCTCGAGTGCAACACCTCGCCTGGGATGACCGAGACGTCACTGTTGCCCATGGCGGCGCAAGCCGCGGGAATGACGTTCCAAGATGTGGTGTCAAAGGTAATCTCGGCGGCACTGACTCGCGCGTAATTGGGGTATAGGCTTCACGTGGGGTCCGTGTGGTTTCGGTTCTCACTTCTTCGCTGACGGGTATTCGCATCGATGATGGAGGTGCTTGACTTATGTATGACTATCGCCGTGGGGGGTCTGTATTCGGGGCGTTCCTGCTAGGTGGCCTGATCGGCGCCGTTCTGGGCCTGCTGTTCGCGCCGCGCACGGGCAAGGAGACACGCGAGATCATCAACCAGAAGGCCGAGGAGTACTGGGGCGAGGGCGTCGAGCTCTACAACACCGGTGTCGAGAAGGCTTCTGTCGCTATTGAGACCGGCAAGGAGAAGGTAGCCGAGTCTTCCGAGCAGATGCGCGCGAAGATCGATGAGGCTCGTGATCGCCTCAAGGACCAAGTCGCCAAGACCGCCGAGGGCGCCAAGGGCAAGGTCGGAGAGGCCGTTCCTGTAGTCACGGGTGCCGTCGACAAGGCTGCAGAAGCCACCAAGGGTGGGGTCGAAGCCGCTGGGGCCAAGACCCAGGACTCGCTCGACTTCGTCGCCAGGAAGGCCAAGGGCGAGGGCGACTCGTCGACGGTTGTGACCGACGGCCCGGGTGTCGCGGGACTGTAGTCACGAAATCGCTGGTACTATCGAGGCCGGTCCTGGGTACTGCGGGACCGGCCTTGGTGTCTTCGCGTCGGAGAGGCGATGGATGGCTCTTTCACTACGCACGGTCTACCGGTTCGAGGTCTTCTCGGCGAGGGGAAGGCGTATCGGTCGTGTGTCCGATGTGCTGTTCGCGCCCACCGGCGCCGCGGTCATCGGATTCGTGGTCGTGCGGCCGCGGGTGCTGTTTCTGCTGGACCGCCGCGACCGCTACCTCGCGCTCGACAGCGTGAGGATCGCGGACGGAGCGCTGAGTGTCACCGGCGGTAGCGAGAGCTGGGACAAGCCGGCTGCGAGCCGGCTGAGGATCTCGTGGGACGATACCGTGGTCTGGCAGGGCATGCCGGTGCGCACCGAAAGCGGCACTGCGCTGGGCACGGTGCGAGACGGCGTATTCGATCCGGTGACGGGAACGGTGTCCGCTCTGGGCCTGACGTCGGGCGTGGCCGCAGACATGGCCGTTGGGGTTCGTGACGTGCCGGTTTCGCTGGTGCGGGGTTTCGACGGACAGGCGGTGGTGCTTGCCGATGAAGCCGCCCAGTCCGAGACGAGCGGGGGAGCAGCCGCCGTTGCGGGTCGCGGCGCCGCTGTGGCGAAGGACTCCGCGGGCAAAGCGGTCAAGACAGCCACCGTGTATGGAAAGGCCGCGGCCAAAGCCGTCTCCCAGAGTGATGCCGGCAAGAAAGCGCTCGGCTGGCTCAAAGCAGCAAAGGACGAGGTCGTCGACATGATGGGCGAGGACGACGGCAAGTGATTGGCAGCGAAGCTGCTGTCTATACTGTACTGACACTCTCGATGGAGGATGCACGCCTCATGGCACGTAAGCTCAGCCCCCTCGCGCTCTCGGATTTCGACCAGCTGCCCATGCAGTGTGCGTCGTGCGCGTTCTGGGAGAGTGCCGGGGAGCGTAAACGGGGCTGTGGCTCGGTGTGCGATCCGGATCTCCAGGAAGCGTGGTACCGCCAGGTGACCGACGAGTGGGGCGCGTGCGGACGCGTTGCCCGCGAGGACGATGAGGTGCTGGGCTTCATCAAGTACGCGCCGTCCGGCTACTTCCCCCAGGCCTCGACGTTTCCCGCTGCGCCGCAGGACCCGACAGTCCCGCTGATCTCCTGTCTGCACATCGATCCCGATGCTCGTCATCACGGTTTGGGCAGCGTGCTTCTGCGAGCCGCCCTCAAAGACCTCATCAGCCGAGGAGAACGCAAGGTCGAAGCGTTCGCAGCGGCCCAGCGGCCCGAGGTCATCGACGACTCTCCGGTGCTGGGCTATGAGTTCTTGCTGCGCAACGGGTTCGTTGTCACGCGACCGGATCCACACTTCCCGTTGATGCGGCTTGATCTTCGCTCGATCGTGAGCTGGTCGGAAAACCTCGAGACCGTGCTCAACTCGCTCAGGTTCCCTACGCGGGCACCCAACCGGGCCCCCGCCTCGTGGACGGACGCACACCGATGAGCCAGCCTCAGAAGAAGCCCGGCTCCCGCGAGCGGGTGCGCACATTTCTCGAAGCGCATGGTCTGGCCGACGGGCTCACCGAGTTCGGGCAGTCCACCAAGACCGCCGTGGCAGCCGCCGAGGCAATGGGCTGCGAGCTGGGGCAGATTGTGAAGTCACTCGTCGTGATCACCGATACGACCCCGGTTCTTGCTCTGGTCGCGGGAGATCGCCGAGGCGATCTCGACGCAATCTGCGCTGAGGTGGGCGCGAGCACGGCCCGCATGGCGGACGCTGACACCGTTCGTTCGGTCACCGGCTACGCGATCGGCGGTGTCTCGCCGTTCGATCTGCCCCCGGATTTGCCGGTGCTCATCGATGACTCGCTTGCGCGATTCGAGGTGGTCTACCCTGCGGCGGGCACACCGTCCTCGATGGTGCGGATGCGGTTTGTGGATCTCACCCGCGTCGCCGGTGGCAAGGTGGCAGGCATTTCGCACGCGTAAGTCCCGGAGTGAAACCGGGTTGTTGGAGGCTCTCTCTGTGTCTTACGAAGTAATCAAGCGACCCGCGAGGTCTCGCATCGTCTGGACCGTTGCGCTGGTATTCTGCTTCGCCTTGCTGGCGCTGGCGGCGACGGCGGGCTGGGTGGCCTCACGCCCCTCAGTGGTCAGCGTTGACGGCGTCTCGCGCGTCGTGGATGCCGGGGCTACGGTGGGAAGTCTGGGGCCCGGGACCCTCAAAGCGCCGCCGGGTGATCTGCTGGCGATAGACGGCACGGTCGCTCTCGCCGCCGGTGGTGAGCCTCCGCGGGTGTTGCGCAACGGCCGACCTGCCACTCACGGCGAGCGGATGAACAGCGGGGATATCATCGTGAGTCGTCAGGGCGCCGATCTGCGCGAAGGACTCGAGACCACACAGGTACCGATTCCCTATCTTGTCAGCTACCAAGGCGAGGGGTCTCTGCTTCAGGAGAGAGTGCCCGGTGTACCGGGCCTGCGGTTGGTCACTCGTGGCGTGGCGTCGCGCATCGAGGTCTCCAGCACGGTGCTCAAGGAGCCCCGTGTCGCCGTGGTGCAGCGGATTCATCCCCGAACGGGCAGCAAGGTCGTGGCGCTCACGTTCGACGATGGACCGTGGCCCAAGACCACGGGGGCGATTCTTGACATACTGGAGCAAGAACAGGTTCCCGGGACGTTCTTCATGCTGGGTATTCGGGTGAAGCGCGACCCGGAAGCGGCTCGCCGGGCAGCCGCCGAGGGTCACCAAGTCGCCAATCACTCGCTGAGTCACCGCCGCTTGCCCGAGCAGAATGCGAAGGAGATCAAGCGGCAGATCGTAGGCGGCCGGGCCGTCATCAAGCAGAACACCGGTGTCGACTCCAACTGGCTACGGCCCCCCTATGGAGCGATGAGTTCGAAGACGTGGAGGGTCGCCAGGGCCGACAAGACCCATGTGGTCATGTGGGATGTGGACAGCAAGGATTGGAAGAAGCCCGGCGCGAAGAAGATCACGAACAATGTGGTCAAGCACACGAAGAGCGGTTCGATCATCTTGATGCACGACGGGGGCGGCGACCGGCGCCAGACCATCAAAGCACTTCCGGGCATCATCAAGCAGCTCAAGGCCAAGGGATACACGTTCGTCACTGTCGAAGAGCTCTACGCAGTCGACGAGTCAGCGAAGAAGTAGCGCCTCCTCGGCGAGAAAGCGGTGAAGGTGTACAGCGAACGAGATCGCGTTTCCACGAAGCGCATTGTCATAACCCTGGGCGGCATCGTCTTGGGTGTCGTTCTGGCACTGGTTGCGGGCAATGCGGTCCTCGGGGCCGTGCTGGGACCGGCGCCTGCCCTCGCGCCGGAGCGCGCGGAACTGACCTTCAGCGCCGAAACGACGGAAGCGGCCGAGATCACCTCCACCGTGGTGAAGACGCCGGCGGTGGTTGCGACCGTCGTGGCGGCTCCTGTCGTACCGAAGCCCGCGCCCGCGAAGCCCAAACCCCAGCCCAAACCCCAGCCCAAACCGGTCAAGCCCGCCTCGGCCACGGTGGTCATCGACGCCGGGCATCAGAAGAAGGGCGATTCGAGCCTTGAACCCGTGGGACCCGGAGCTTCCGAGCGGAAGGCCAAGGTCGCAGGGGGTGCGCGAGGTGTCTCGACGGGTAACCCTGAGGGAGCCATCACGCTTGAGATCGCGAAACGGCTCCGTGACGAGCTCGAGGTCCGGGGAGTGAAGGTGATCATGGTCCGCACTAAGCAGGATGTGAACATCGCGAATTCGAAGCGCGCGAAGATCGCAAACGACGCGGACGCGGATCTGTTCATCCGGCTGCACTGCGACGGAGCGGGTTCGTCGAGCGCTCGCGGCCTCTCCACCCTGATACCCGGCAAGAACCAGTGGACCGGGCCGATTCTGACCCAGAGCGCGAAGGCCGGGGGCTATGTCCACGACGCGGTCATCGCGAGCACCGGCGCAACCGATCGTGGGCTGAAGAAACGAAGTGATCTGAGCGGCTTCAACTGGTCTGAGGTGCCCACGGTGCTCGTTGAGATGGGGTTCATGAGCAACGCAGCCGAGGACCGTAAGCTCGCCAGCAGCGAGTATCAGACGAAGCTCGCGAAGGGCATGGCGAGTGGAATCATGAAGTACCTGGAGAGCAAGTAGGCGGTCTTGCCGCTAGCGTCGTGCCCGCAGTACCCGTGTGGGCGTGACCACCAGGTGCACTCGAGCGTCGAGTGCGTCCGCTGGAACCTCGTCGATCACCTGCTCGTCGAACGCGATGCCCAAGACGACGCTGTCCGGGCGAAAGCGGGGGATGAGCCGGTCGAAGTAGCCTCCGCCGCATCCCAAGCGCCGCACGTATGGTCTCTCTGACGGAGAGATGACGGCATCGAGTGCCAATTGTGTGTGTCACCCTGAAACAGTATGGTGAATCGCCAGAACTTGCGGGGGCTCGACTGGGCACTCATCGGGCATGGGGGGACGTATGGAGATCAGCAGGGGATTCCGCGCGCCATTCAAGGACGCAAAATGGACTGGCAAGGTCGCTATCGGTGTCCTTGTCTCTGCTGTGCCGGTTCTCAACGTCGCGGTCTCCGGATGGGGCATCGAGTACGTTCGTCTTGCAGCAACGGGCCAGGAGAACCAGCTCCCGGAGTGGGGGAATCTTGGCGCGCACTGGGTACGCGGAATCACGTTCTGGTTCATATCGATTCTCTACTATCTCCCCGCCATCGTGATCGTGATTGCCTTTGGGGTGCCTGGGGCGGCGCTGGGTGCCGTCCAGGCGGATGGTCTTTCCTCGCCCACGGCTGTCCTGGGTTCGGTTCTCATGGGTCTGTTTGTCGCCCTCGCGTACGTACTCGTCGTGTCGCTCTTCGTTCAAGCTGCTCGCTGCAACTATGCCGTATATGGCACGTTTTCCTCGGCGTTCAACATCAAGGAGATACTCTCTCGAGTCCGGATGCGTCCCTCTGCTTACATCCTTGCGTGGGTTGCTACGACCATGGCCGTTTGGGGGGCGGGTATAGTTGCGGGCTTTGTGGCCTCGATAGTCGGAGCTGTCCCCTGTCTGGGGCAGTTGTCGCTCATCGTGCTCTTTCCGCTCTTCTGGGGGTTCGGTTTGATTGTCGGCATGGGTGCAAACGGGGTATGGGGGCAGTACGCGCGACATGCTTATGAAGATTCCTGGCAAGGAGGAAGCACGGCGCCGATCTTCGAAGCCAGGGCGGAATCGCCCGCTCCTCAAGTTGCTGGAATCCGGCCACCGGCCACTGTTCCACCCATCCCTGGTACCGTGGGGTCTGCGGACCCAAGTCCGGCGCAGAGCTCCGGGGTGTCCGGCCTAGCCGGACAGGCGGCAGTAGCTGCCGCATTGTCGAGGGCGATGGCTCAACCCGAGCCGACACCGGAGCCCGAACCCGAGCCGACACCGGAGCCCGCGGGTGTTCGGTTCGAACTGGAGAGGGTTGCCGGCCCTGGGACCATCGGGGAGAGGTGGATTCTCCCGAACAAGCCCATACATATCGGGCGTGGTTCAGATTGTCTCGTGAGCGTCGCGGACGGCAAGGCGTCTCGAATGCATTCTGTGTTGACGCCCCGTGCTGACGGGTTGCAGGTCGAGGATCTGGGCAGCAGTAACGGCACGTTTGTGCGCGGCGAACGGTTGACGGGCGATGCGGCTCTTGCATTTGACGGCGACGAGGTGCGCGTCGGCGATACGGTTATGGTTGTCCATTCGATCGGGCAGCGCGGGAAGGCCTCATGATCGGAGGACTGGGTTCACGCGTATTACAGCTTGTTGCCCTCGTGGCGGTCGTGGCCGTGGGTCTCTTTGGAGGCTCCGCCTCCGCGGCTCCCCCGGGGCTGGAGGCGGCCAAGCGCTCGACGGTGGCAATCGTCGATGCAACGCAGGGGATCTTTGGCTCGGGGGTTGTGCTACGTCCGGGATGGGTTCTTACGGCCGGGCACGTGGTTGATGCTGCTGCGGACTATGGTCTTGACTACACTGTCCGACTGGACGACGGAGTTGAGTATTCCTACGAAGTAGCTAAAACCTCTCAGACCGTGGACCTCGCACTGCTTCGACTCTCAGAGGACGTCGGTATACCCGTTGCCTTCGGACCCAAGGACGTCTCCTCGGGGGACGAGGTCTACGCTCTTGGATACCCCACGGGGCTGAACGGTCTCGTGGTCACGAAGGGCATTGTGAGTTCGGTCAATCAGGAAACCGATGGTGACCTCTACCTACAGACCGATGCTTCAATCAACCCTGGAAATTCCGGAGGGCCATTGGTGAACGCCGGTGGCAGTCTGGTGGGCATCAATGTTGCCAAGAACGCGGCACAAGCCGTGGACAACATCGGATTCGCAGTGCCTCTTGATCAGGTGGAGGAGTTCCTGCGGGATACGTCTGTGACACCTGCCGGCGCGGCTTCGCTGGTTGCCTCGGCGGGCATGGCGAGCGGTCCTGGCGCTGCAGCGGGTGCGGGAGGCGGAGGTGACGCCGGGCTCCTTCTCCTGGGGGTGTTCATGGCGGGTGCGGGCGCAATCACGTGGCTAGTCATGTCAGCGCGTCGGGCCCGACTCGCAATCCCGAATTCGTCGCAGTCGGTCGGTTTGTCTTTCGGCTCGAGTTCTGCCGAACTCACATTGGGGAGTCGTGTTCAACTGAGCTTCAGTGGTCCCTCGGGGCGATGGGACAGGGAGGTCGATCTCCCTGTGATTATCGGTCGAGCACAAGACGCCGATATCTCCCTAGATGACAACAGGGTGAGCAGACACCACGCTCGGGTATTCGCTGCAACCGCTTCCTCGAAGGTGATGATTCAGGATCTTGGGAGCAGGAACGGAGTGCAGGCTGGGGACACAAAGGTCGCCGAGACAGGTCTCGATGTTGGCGTCAGTGTGCAGCTGGGAGATACGGTAGTGACGCGAAGAGCGTAGATGGAATTGGCAGAGTGGGAGGAATCGATGAAGTGTCCGGAATGTTCTGCCGAGAATATGGAAGGGTCTGATAGTTGTTGGAGCTGCAATCAGGCGCTCAAGGCCGCACCTGAGCAGGTCACGAGATCGAACTGGATGCTGTGGTCCGTGGGAACGGGGGCGGCGGTCCTGCTAGGGGTCTTGGTTCTTGCCGCAACCAGCACCGGCGGAGGAGGGGGCGGAGGGGCCACAATCAGTGCCCCGGGTAGCACGGCGACTGTGACGGTGGGGACCACGGGGACTCCTTCTGCGGGGGCTACTGCGGGGATAGCTGCGTCTGCGGGTGCTACCGTCGTGCCCTAGCCAGCCAGAATCTGGTGTATATGGGGAGGTTCTCCGCTATTGTGCCTAGTGTGCGGTTCTGGAAATTGATTTTTGTTCGAGAGGGACGCAGCGCCGAGTCGAGCCTCGGCCGAGGAGGGCAACGGGGTTCGATTGTGGTTGATGTGGTGCGCGCAATCGTGGGATGAGAAGCACAACGACACGAGAGTATTGAGAGGGAGGAAGCATGCAGACTATTCCGTTCAGTGGCAACGCGGCAGGATTGCTGACGTTGCTCGACCAAGTTGCGCAGTACGACTGGATGTTCAAGACGGGGGGCATGTTCGTATTCTTGCTCGTTGCAGCCGGAGAGGCGGCCTGGGTCTTCATCGACTCGGCCAACAAGCGCAAGGCGGACAAAGCTCTGCTCCCTCGCATCATGTCCCTTGTGGGAGTGTTCTTCGTTCTCCCGGCCTTTATCTTCCGGTTCACGGGCATCGCTGACGGAGTCTCTCTTGCCGTGCAGCTCCTCGCAGAGCCGGGCCAGATAACGTATCCGAATCGAATCGACTGGAACGTGAAGTGGCTGATTGCGGGGTACGGTCCCAAGATCGCAATCCTCGCGTTGCTGGGTGTCGCTGTGTCGACGCTCGCCGTCATCATCTACGCATCTACCGTGAGTCGTAGTCGACCCTCGACAGAGTTCGTCAGTGCTCTGAACAACCAGTTCGGCGAGTTGCGTCAGGAGATTCAGTCGGTCAAGTCGCGCTCCTCGATTCCGACTTCGGCACCCACCATGTCCCCCGGCTCGATGGGGGCTCCTCAAACGGGAGCAGGGGACACCCGGCGCGCGGCAGCTACCGTAATCGATCGCCCCAGCGGTTCAGCCGCGACTATCATCGATCGACCCGGCGGTATGGCTGAGTTTCGTGTCGTGACCGGTGCTAACCCGGGCAAGATGTGGAAGCTTCCGCTCACCGAGTTCAAGATAGGTCGAGATGCATCGAACCTGGTCGCGGTCGATGACGCCAAAGCTTCGCGCGAGCACTCCAAGGTGCGTTTTGCCGACGGCATCTACACCATCGCTGATCTCGGTTCGAGCAACGGGACCCTGGTCAACGAGCGCCCTATCAACGGTCAGACTCCTCTGAACGACGGCGATCTGGTGCGCATCGGCGATACCACCCTCGCCTTCAAGCCGGCTGGTGCATAAGATGCCCCGGCCGAGCCGCCTCGGGCGACTCGGGTTCGTAGCGGCGATAGCGGCGCTCGTACTCGCCACATCGGCTGTGGCGGGAGTGTCGAGTGCGCATGCGAGTGCGCCAACTGCGCCCGACAAGGTGCCGGTGCTGATATTGGATGCCGGCTTGGGCGACAGCATCTACTATCAGACGCACTGGCTAGGACCGGCCGAGGAGATCGCCGCCTCGGGTCCGTTCAGACTGTTGGCCAGCGTGAACCCGTCGTGGTGGGGCGGTAACGGGGCCCCCGATACCTACATGCTCACGTCCTCGGACGCAAGTGGTTCGATTGCGCCCGCCCCTATGACGGTGCCCGAAATCGCCTGGGGCCTGGATCAAATCGCCATGCGCCACCCCGAGGGCAAATGCGTCATCGTCGCTCAAGGCGCCGTCGGGCTACAGGCGCGCGCCTATCTTGAGGATCTGGGCAGCCCACGGCAGTCGGCTCGGGCCGATGTGGTCGGGTTGGTGCTGCTAGGCACACCCAGTTCGGGGCTCACATTCCTCAAGGACTACCCTGACCTTGCTGCCTGGGCACCCTACGCAGGCACGGCGGGTCTTGATGTTGCCGACCTTGGACCGCAGGGCACCATGATCACCAGCTTGAATACGGGCGCGATGCCGAACGTACTCAAGACCCTCGTGATTCAGGGTGTTGGTAGTGCAGTTGCAGACCGTGAGTCAGATGGGCTCGCGACACGTGAGGACAGCGTGATTCCCACGTCCGTAGTCGGTGGTTCGCTGGACTACGTGCAGGTGCACGCGCGTTCCGCACAGGCGCTGCCGCTCCGAGACTCATGGTTCAAGGAGACCAAGTCGGGAGGTCGGCTCACGGGTGCCGTCGACGGCGCGGAGGTTGAGCGTCTTGCACCGCTACCGGGATACGTTACCGAGGAGAAGACGCGCCAATTCACTAGACGCTTCTATGAGACGTGGTTCTCGGCGGGTGCACCCTCGACTCACCTCTCGTCTCGTCTGGTGATGGATGTGTCGGGAAGCATGCGGGCCAAGTTCGGATCAGGCACGAGGCTTTCGGCCGCCAAGCGCGCTGCGAAGGATTTCATCGGCTCACTCGAGGCGCGACAGAACGTGCCCGGTGCCGTGCCGGAAGATCTTGCGCTCGTTGCGTTCAACACCAAGGCGCCGGTCGTTGCGGGTAGCGGCAGTCCGCTGAAGACGGTTTCACGGCGGGTGGGCGCACTGAAGGCCAAGGGCAACACGGATGTCGGCAAGGCCCTGGGCAAAGGTCTTGCGGATTTCGGCACGGCCCCGAAGACCGCCGACAAGGTCCTCGTTTTACTCTCCGACGGCGTCAACACGGCGGGAATGGACGAGAAGAAGATCCTCACGGGGCCGGTTGCTGCTGCGAAGAAGGCCGGTGTTCGCATCGAAACCATCGCGCTGGGGGGAGTCGGCTCCGCCGATGTCGAGTTCTTGAAGAAGATCGCTGCAGCCACAGGGGGCTCCTTCCACAAAGCCAACGATCTGTTTGAGCTGCGGCGCGATTTCCTCCGAGCGCGCTACGCCACTCTCGGCGACCTG
>JBBREQ010000021.1:0-30014 GCA_038202795.1 Coriobacteriia bacterium
GGCGGATTTGGCATTCGCGGTGTGGAAGGTAAGATCCGCGCAGCGCGATTCGCTCGGGAGAACAAGGTTCCCTACTTCGGCATCTGCCTGGGAATGCAGGTCGCAGTCGCCGAGTTCGCGCGACACGTCGCGGGTCTTGACGGTGCGAACTCGGCGGAGTTCGATCCGGTCACCGAGCACCCGGTCATCGACCTGATGCGCGACCAGCAGGACGTTGCCGACATGGGTGGAACCATGAGGCTGGGAGCCTACCCCTGCAAGGTGACGCCGTCGACGCTCGGATGGGCCGCGTATGGCGAGGAGATCATCTACGAGCGCCATCGCCATCGCTACGAGGTCAACAACGCGTATCGCGACAAACTGACCGAGGCGGGACTGATCATCTCGGGGGTGAGCCCTGACGGCAAGCTCGTAGAGATGGTCGAGCTGCCGGATCATCCGTGGTTCTTGGGCAACCAGGGCCATCCTGAGTTCAAGAGCCGGCCGACTCGCCCCGCCCCGCTGTTCAGGGACTTCGTCGGGGCTGCGGTGGACTACAAGCAGTCGCGGGGCGTGTAGCGTCGTGGCAGGGACCCCCGGCCCGGTCAATGATCGGCTGCTGGCGACGTTTCTGGAGCTTGTCAGCATCTACTCACCTTCGGGAGCCGAGGGCGCGTGCGCGGCGTACTGTGGGAGCGCACTGAGCGATGCGGGCTGCAGCGTCAGCTTCGATGACAGCATGCCTGCGACCGGCTCGGACACAGGCAACCTCATCGCGGTCCTTCCGGGCAGCGCACCAGCAACGTTGGTGCTCTGTGCGCATATGGACGTTGTCGAGCCGTGCGCCAACATCGAGCCCGTCATCACCGACGGTCGGATTCACCCCAAGGGCGACACGGTCTTGGGAGGTGATGACAGGTCAGGGCTGGCCGCAGCCATCGAGTGTGTCCGCCGACTCTGTGAGGGTCCCGAGCCGCATCCCACCGTGAAGTGCGTGTTCACGGTCAAGGAGGAGGTCGGGCTTGTCGGTGCCAAACAACTCAGCGCCGAGCAGATCGAAGGCGATCTGTGCCTCGTGCTCGATGCTGCGGGTGCCCCCGGCGGTATCGTGGTGGCCGCCCCGACACACTACACGTTCATCGCCCGGTTCAGCGGGCGGGCCGCGCACGCGGGCGTTGAGCCCGAGAAGGGCGTCTCGGCGATTCTCATGGCGGCTCACGCCGTGTGCGCTATGCGCACCGGGCGTATCGACGAATCATCGACCGCGAACGTGGGTAGCATCGAGAGCTCCGGCCCGACCAACGTCGTCGCGCCGCACGCGCGTCTCGCGGGAGAGTGCCGCTCGCTCGACCGGAACAGGGTGGAGGACATACGGGCGAGTATGGAGTCGGCCATGAGGGAGGCCGCCGCCCGGTTTGGCGGAACCGTCGAGGTAGTGTGGACTCTGGAGTACGAGGGATTCGCGCTCCCGCCGGACGCATCTGCTCTCGACACCGTACGTGCAGCCTGCCTGCAAATCGGTATCACGCCCACGACGTTTTCGACCGGAGGTGGCAGCGACGCCAACGTCATCGCCGCGCTGGGGGTTGAGACCCTTGCGCTGTCGTGTGGCATGACCGGCGTGCACGGGACACAAGAGGAGATCGCGGTTGCCGACCTCGAGGGGCTTGCCGATCTGTGTGTCGCCGTGGCGCGGCAGCTCACCTTCCTAGGGGGTTTGGATGAGACTCGTGTGGTCGACGGTCGTGAGCGTCCGCGGTGATGCCGAAGACGTCCAAAGACTCGATGTCGAGCTGGACGACGGCACTTCGGGGGTGGCGGTCAACTATCCGAGCCTCGCGGGGAAGTGCGCGCCGCAGGATCGCGTGCTTCTCAACACCACCGCAGTGGAGCTGTCACTGGGTACGGGCGGAAAGCACTTCGTGGTGGCACGACAGGGCGAGGGCAAGGGAGTGCTTCTCGACGCCCCTGCGGGGGGCCACGTCATGAAGCTGCGCTACACGCCCCTACAACTGGACGTCTTGGCCGTCGAGTCCCAGGAGTCTTCCCACCACGAGACGATGCGAGATGCGGTAGACGTCGGGGGTATGCCCGTCGTGTGCTGTGGCCTGCACAGCCAAGTCCCGCTTGTTGCCGCGGCCATCAAACAGGCCGCTCCTTCACTCAAAGTGGCGTACTGCATGACCGATCATGCGGCGCTCGCACTGCCCCTGTCCGATCTCGTTCGGGCCAGCGTCGCTGTCGGCATTCTCGACACCACGATCACGTGCGGCCAGGCGTTTGGCGGGCAGTATGAGGCGGTCAACCTGCACTCGGGATTGCTTGCGGCCCGACACGTCGCTCTCGCAGACGTGGCGATCGTTGCTATCGGCCCGGGTGTGGTGGGAACCGCTACCGCCTTCGGACACGGCGGCATCTGTCAGGGCGAAGCGCTCAACGCCGCAGGGGTTCTGGGCGGCGTGCCCGTTGTCTGTCTGCGCATGTCGTTTGCCGATGAACGACCTCGGCACCAGGGAGTGAGTCATCATTCCCTGGCCGCGCTCACGAGGGTGGCCCTCGTGCGCTCGTTGGTGCCCGTTCCGTCGCTGCCGCCGGAATTACTTGATGCCATAGAGCGTGACTTGGCTGATGCCGGGGTATTCAACCTTCATGAGCGCATCGATTCGGACGCGGGGTCTGTGGCCCCACCGTCACTACGTGGGATTGAGGTGCGGAGCATGGGCCGCGGGTTCGCCGAGGATCCGGCGTTCTTCGCGGCGGCGTTTGCTGCGGGAGATATTGCATCGCGCAGCGCGCTGGATGTGCTCACTGCTCGCGAATAATATGCAATACGGGTCGAATGCAATGCATTTCGAGCGTTGCACAACGCACGTTCAGCGGTACACTTGACGTGGTTGTGACGGGTGTCGGTCGCATGCGAGGCGTGCGGCGCGGCTTCGTGCAGATGTCAGCCCCGGGCGATGAAGGAGGACAACTCCGTGATAGTAGGAGTCCCGAAGGAAATCAAGAACAACGAGTTCCGTGTAGGTCTGACGCCAGCGGGCGTCGCCGAGTTCGTCTCGCACGGCCACAAGGTCCTAGTCGAGAAGAGCGCCGGCGAGGGTTCGTCGTTCGGTGACGACGAGTATCTGAAGGCAGGCGCGTCGCTCATCGATACCGCCGAGGAGGTCTTCGCCACCGCCGATATGATCGTCAAGGTCAAAGAGCCGCAAGCCGTTGAGATCACGCGACTTCGCGCGGGCCAGATTCTCTACACCTACCTGCATCTCGCCCCCGATTACGAGCAGACCATGGGGCTGATCGGCTCCCGCGCGGTCTGTATCGCGTATGAGACCGTTGAGCTGCCTAACGGTTCGTTGCCGCTGCTTGCGCCGATGTCCGAGGTGGCGGGCCGCATGGCCTCCCAGGTGGGTGCGACGTACCTCCAGAAGCCCTTCGGCGGGCGTGGCGTGCTCATGGGTGGCGTCCCCGGCACCCATCCGGCGAAGGTCGTCGTACTGGGCGGTGGTGTCGTGGGCACCAACGCGGCGTACGTTGCGATGGGTATGGGTGCGGACGTCACCATCATGGACGTCAATCTCGATCGGCTGCGGTATCTCGACGAGATCTGGGGCAACCGGATCCGCACGGTGTACTCGAGCAAGCACAACGTCGAAGAGGCGGTCTGCTCGGCCGATCTGGTCATCGGCGCGGTGCTGCTTCCGGGTGCCAAGACCCCGTGGCTCATCACCAGAGACATGCTGCCGCGCATGAAGCGCGGCTCGGTCGTCGTTGACGTCTCGGTCGATCAGGGTGGTTGCATCGAGACCACGCACGCGACCACGCACGCCGATCCCACCTACTTCGTCGAGGGCGTCTTGCACTATGGCGTGGCCAACATGCCGGGTGCGGTGCCCAACACGTCGACCATGGCGCTCACCAACGCCACGCTGCGCTACGGTCTGGCAATCGCCGACAAGGGCTGGAAGCAGGCGGTGCGCGATGACGCTGCGCTGGCCAAGGGCGTCAACGTGCTCGACGGACACATCACCTACAAACCGGTAGCCGACGCCCACGGGCTCGACTACGCGGAGCTGGCTGGGCTGCTCGCGTAGCGGTCAACCGCTACTGCACTTCGCAGCTGCCGTCCGGATCCAAGCATCCGGGCGGCAGCTTCGCTATCATCGACTTCGTGAAAGCCTACGTGGATGACTACCTGGGTCACCTGTCAGTGGAGCGTGGTGCATCCGTGCACACGCTGGCTGCGTACCGTCGGGATCTGAGCGAGTACAGTGCGTTTCTCCAGGAGCACGGAGTGGGTTCACCGGATGCCGTCTCACGCGAGATCGTCACTGCCTGGGTGAAGTCGCTGCGGGAGCGCGGACTGGCACCCAGTTCGGTCGAGCGCAAGGTCTCCTCGGTGAAGGGCTTTCACAAGTTCCTTGTTCGAGAGGGGTTCACCAAGAACCACCCCACGGCGCGCCTTCCGCTGCCCAAGGTACCCGAACGGCTCCCTGACGTCGTTTCGATCGACGATGTCGACAGGTTGCTCTCCCAACCGTTTGCAGATACGCCGGCCGGGCTGCGCGACCGAGCTGCCTTGGAGACACTATACGGATGCGGCCTGCGGGTGAGCGAACTCACAGGACTGGACACCACAGACGTGGACCTGGGCGAGGGCTTCATCCGCGTGTTCGGCAAGGGGAGCAAGGAGCGGCTGGTGCCCGTGAGCGGGATGGCGGCGCACGCGATCGGCGCGTACCAGAGTGAAGGCAGGGGGCGCCTGCGCAGCGGTCGCTCTCTGGGCACTGCGACCTCAGCGGTCTTTCTGAACCAGCGTGGAGGCCGCCTCTCGAGACAGTCGGTATTCGCGCTTGTGCGCAGCTACGGGGCACGCGTGGGACTCGAAGGGCTGCATCCGCACACGCTCAGGCATTCGTTCGCGACTCACATGCTCGAGGGCGGCGCGGACCTGCGGGCGCTGCAGGAAATGCTCGGACACGCAGATATTTCCACAACTCAGGTCTACACCCATGTAGATAGAAGGCATATTCGGGAAGAATACCTTACGACGCACCCGCGCGCTGGGAAGAGGTGACCCTCGACCGGTCCGGGTACGGCCAGGCCAAGGGAACGCCATCCTGATGCGATTGTGGACTAGAATGCATAGGGAGAGCCGTTCCGTGTATAGGAGGAGGGAGATCTCAGTGAGATCGAAGTGGAGCAAGCTCGTCGTAGTGTTCCTCGCGTTCACCGTGGTCGCATCGCTCGCAGTAGGGTGTGCGCCGGCCGCCGAGCCGGAAGCGCCGGCTCCGGCTGAGACGCCGACGACCGAAGTCAAGGCCGCCATGGTAACCGACGTGGGCGGGTTGGGCGACAAGTCGTTTAACGACCTGTCGTACGCGGGACTGCAGCGCGCGGAGTCTGAACTCGGTGTGGGCATCGAAGTGCTCGAGTCCAAGGAGCCGACGGACTACGAGAGCAACATCAATCAGCTGGCGGCCGCCGGCTACAATCCGATCTTCGCTGTCGGGTTCCTGATGACCGACACGGTCACGAAGGTGGCACCGCAGTTCGCTGACGTGAACTTCGGTGGAATCGACATCTTCTTCGACCCGGCCGACGCGAACGTCGTCGGTCTGAACTTCAAGGAGCAGGAGGCCGGGTACCTCGCTGGGGTGGTCGCCGGCAAGCTCACCTCGATGACTGACGCGGATTCCCGTATCAACGACAAGAAGGTCGTGGGCTTCGTGGGCGGCATGGAGATTCCGCCCGTCCAGAAGTTCGAGGCCGGGTTCGTCGCCGGGGTGAAGTCCGTCGATCCTGACGTCGAAGTGAAGAGCGTTTACACGGGCACCTTCACCGATCAGCAGAAGGGCATCGAAGCCGGCAAGAACCTCATCGAGGGTGGAGCCGACATCATCTTCGCGGCCGCGGGAGCGACCGGCAACGGTAGCGCCAAGGCGTGCCAGGACAACAAGGCACTGTTCATCGGCGTGGACTCCGACCAGTTCGAGACCCTCGAGGGTATCGGCGACACTATCCTGACGTCGGCGATCAAGCGCGTCGACAACGCTGTCTTCATGACCGTCAAGGAGCAGGTCGACGGCGTTTTGAAGGGCGGGGAGAACAAAGTCTTTGGTCTTGCCGAGGATGGCGTCGGCCTGGCGCCGTACCACGACTGGGAGACCAAGATGCCGCAGGACGTGAAGGACGCGGTCCAGAAGGCCACCGATGACATCAAGGCCGGCACAGTGACGGTTCCTGAATCCACGAAGTAGTTCGATTTGGTTGCACCGGTTCTTCCCGGCGGGCGGTTCTGCCGCCCGCCGGGATCGGGTGCCCGATCCACGACGGGAGTATCGATGACCGCCGAGCCGAACTCAGGCTACGACCGTGCGGGCACGGGTAAGGCCCGACCACCGATTCTCGAACTACGAAGTATCACCAAGCGATTCCCCGGGGTCCTCGCGAACGATGACGTGTCGGCTGCGGTCGCGCCGGGCGAAGTGCTCGCCCTCTTGGGTGAGAATGGAGCCGGTAAATCCACGCTCATGAACGTCGCCTACGGCCTGCTCGACGCAGAGAGCGGCGAGATAGTCGTAGAGGGCAGTTCAGTTGAGATTCGTGCTCCCAGAGATGCGATCCGTCTGGGAATAGGCATGGTGCACCAGCACTTCATGCTGGTCGAGCCCCTCACGGTGACCGAGAATATCGTGCTTGGCATGGAACCGACCAGCGCCTTCGGGGTGATCGATCGCTCAGCGGCGCGGGCGAAGGTCGTTGAGTTGTCCGATCGCTACGGACTCAAGGTTGACCCGGACGCACGGGTCATGGACCTCTCGGTGGGCAGGCAGCAACGCGTTGAGATCCTCAAGGCGCTGTTTCGCGATGCGCGGATTCTGATTCTGGACGAGCCGACCGCGGTGCTCACTCCGCTCGAGGTCCGTGAGCTCTTCCACATCGTGCGCGAGTTGGTCGCACAGGGGCTCGCCGTGGTCATCATCACGCACAAACTCGACGAGGTCATGGAGTTCGCCGACCGCATCATTGTGATGCGGGCCGGGCGCGTTGTTGGTGAGACGACGCCTTCTGAGTGCGATGAGCGAGGCCTGGCCCGCATGATGGTCGGCCGTGACGTGGTACTCCGCGTCGAGAAAGCCCCGCCGCACCTCGGAGATGTCGTGCTGGAGGTCGACGGACTCACCGCACAAGACGACCGCAAGCTATCGGCGCTCAAAGGCGTGTCCTTCACCGTGCGTGGGGGAGAGATCGTTGGAATAGCCGGCGTCGACGGCAACGGTCAGGGCCAGCTGGTCGAGACGATCATGGGACTCAGGCGGCCGACGGCCGGCGTCATCTCCCTCAAGGGAGTGGACATCACGCGTGACAACCCTCGCCACACGATCCAGGCGGGTGTTTCACACGTGCCAGCTGACAGACAGCGTCGTGGTCTGGTGCTCGAGTTCGATCTGGCCGAGAACCTCGCTCTGGGGGACCAGCGCATGCCGCCATTCTCCAAGTGGGGGGTGATGGACCGGACAACAATGTACTCGCAGGCCCGTGAGCTCATCAGTGAGTACGATGTCAGGACCCCCAACGAGAAGGTCGCCGCCGCTAACCTGTCCGGGGGCAACCAGCAAAAGCTCGTGCTCGCGCGCGAGCTGGGACGCGATCCCGAGGTTCTGATTGCAGCTCAACCCACGCGAGGTCTTGATGTGGGCGCGATCGAGTTCGTACACCGGCGCATCCTCGCGGAGCGCGATTCCGGCAAGGGCGTGCTACTGGTGAGCATGGAACTCGAAGAGGTGATCTCGCTCTCAGACCGCATCCTTGTCATGTACGAGGGGAAGGTCGTGGCCGAGTTCGACGGCGGTTCGGTGACCGAGGAGGAGCTGGGACTCTACATGACCGGAGGCGGTAAGCAGCAGGCCGATGAGGTCGCGAGCCCACAGGAGGTGCGCGGTGCCTGAACCCGCTACCGAGCCCCGTGGTGCCTCGACCGTCGATGAGAAGCAGTTCGCTCTCGATCAGGCGCGTTACCAACGTATACTCAGCATCGCGACACCGTTCATCTCAGTGGCGATCGCGCTGCTTGTGGGGTCGTTGGTCATTCTCGCATCCGGCCAGGATCCGCTCGCGGCCTTCTCGGCCATGTTCTCTGGCGCTTTCGGTGGGACCCGGCAGATAGGGGAGACGCTCCTGCGTGCGACCCCGCTCGTCTTCACCGGGCTTGCGGTCGCCTACGGCTTTCGCTCCGGGTTATTCAATATCGGAGCGGAAGGCCAGCTCTTCTTGGGGGGACTCGCTGCGGCGTGGTTGGGCATCGCACTGGGCGGACTTTCGTGGGTGTTCTCCCTTCCGCTGATGCTTCTGGGCGCGATGGCTGCAGGCGCGGCGTGGGCGTTCATTCCGGCGCTCATGAAGGCGAAGCTCGGTGCGCATGAGGTCATCACCACGATGATGTTCGCCTACATCGGGCGCTATCTGGTGTCGTGGATCGTCACAGGTCCGTTCAAGGACGAGGGCAGCATTCCTCAGACTCCCGAGCTGCCGGTTTCAAGCCAGCTGCCGCGCATATCCGACGTATTCACGTTCCTAGAGCCCAACCGCGCACACATGGGGTTTCTGATAGGTGTCGCTGCCGCTGTCATCGTGTGGTGGATACTCAAGTACACCGTCTTGGGATTCGAGGCGCGCGCGGTGGGATTCAACCCGATAGCGTCTGCTACCGGTGGCATCTCAGTCGCATCGACCACCATCAAGTCGCTCTGTATCTCAGGCTCCCTGGCGGGGCTCGCAGGCGCCGCAGAAGTCATGGGAGTCCACTATCGGCTCTTCGATCAGTTCTCATCCGGATTCGGCTTCACGGGAATCGCGGTCGCGCTTCTGGCGAAGAACAACCCGCTGGGGGTGATTGCCGCCGCTATTCTGTTCGGTGCGATGTCAGCGGGCGCCGGCACCATGCAACTCGAGGCCAAAGTCTCGCCGAAGGTGATCGGGGTCATTCAGGGGGTCATCATCTTCATGGTTGGCGCCGAGCTGATCGTGTCGTGGGCCATATCGCGTGTCCGCATGACGAGAGGGGGCGCCGGTGTTTAGTGAGATCTTCACTCCCGAGCTCTTCGCCTCTGCGGTGAGGCTGGCAACTCCGATTGCACTGGCCGCCACAGGAGCAGCAGTCTGCGAACGCTCCGGCATCGTCAATATCGCGATGGAGGGGCTGATGCTCGTTGCCGCGTTTGCCGGCGTGACCGCAGCGCTTCTCTCAGGAAGCACCTGGCTTGGGGTGATTGCTGCCGTTGTCGCCTCGCTGGTCTTCTCGGCACTTCACGCGTGGGCCTCGGTTAATCTGCGTGCCGATCAGGTCATCTCGGGAACCGCGATCAACATTCTGGCGCTGGGAATCACCGGTTTTCTGATGCAGACGATCTTCAAGCGCCCCGGGACCACAGACTCGGTGAAGACTATCGGTCCGCTACTGGATCTGCCCGCTGGCGGGGACAGCCTGCTGGGCAGGATCTGGACGTGGATCGACGTGGCTCTCTTGAGTTACACGCCTATCGTCTATCTGGGCGTATTCCTCGCCATCTTCCTCACGTGGGCGATGTATCGCACGCGGTGGGGGCTGCGTCTCAGGGCATTAGGCGAGCACCCGCGAGCCGCCGATACCGTGGGCGTCAACGTTCTCAGAGGCCGGTGGGTGGCGATCCTCATATCTGGCGCGATGGCCGGGCTCGCTGGAGCGAACCTGACCCTCGAACAGGTCGGATCGTTCACGGAGGGCATGACCAACGGGCGTGGGTTCATCGCGCTGGCCGCAAACATCTTTGGCCGTTGGATTCCCGGAGGGGCGTATCTGGCCTCCTTGCTGTTCGGATTCGCCGATGCGCTGCAACTCAAGCTGCAGTTGTTCTCCGACACCATCAATCTTCCGCCGCAGTTTTTCCTGATGTTTCCGTACGTGCTGACCGTGATCGTGTTGGCCGGGGCCGTAGGCAAGGCGGCCGCACCCGCGGCGGTGGGCAAGCCTTATAAGGAGAAGGGCTAGTCGATCCGGCTCGCCGGGCCGTCGTCGCCTGGCGGCTCTGAGCCCGTGAAGTCAGCGCCGGAGTCCTCCTCGGTAAGCCGTTGCCGCGCCACGACGAATGCGCTGACGCCAACGGTGAACACTACCAACGCGATCACGTCTTGGGGGATATCGGGAGCGAAGTCGCCCCCTCGGATTACGAGCGATCGCACGAGGTAGGCCGCCGCAGGCACGGCCACCGCCACCCAAAGCGGGATTCGGATGTGTGGCCTCACTCGGGTTCGCCATCAGCAGTCGGCGTCGTCTCAACCGGCTCGGAGGGGCGGCGCAAAGCGCGTCGACTGAGAATCACGCGGATCGGCCAGATCACGAGGCCGATGAGTACGGCCAGCAGCGTGAGCGGGATCGCCAGGGTCACGAGCGTTGCAACCATCGCTGCCGCGGCCTGAATGCCGCGCGTCACGGCCTCGCGAAGCCCCCACGTGGCACCCATCGGCTGCACAACGGGTCCGGGTTCTGATAGAGCCACCGTGAGCGTTGAGCGGGCGGCCTGGCGCTGCAGATAGGTGAGCTGAGCATCCATCGACTCGATCTCTCCACGAACGCGAGAAAGCTCGCGTTCGACCTCCAGCAGATCGGTGACGTCATTGGTCTTTTCGAGGAACGTCCTCAGACGGGCCTCCTCGGCGCGCAGGTTCCTGAGGCGTGCCTCCAGGTCGATCGCCTGCTCGGTCACGTCGTTGGCGTTCGAGGACTGGGTCAAAACCGCCCCAAGCTTGGCCACCTGGGCTTGGAGGGTGTCGAGCTTCTGTGCGGGAACGCGCAGTGTGATGTAAGCCATGGCCGGTCCGCGGACAGCCGCATCCTGCTGCGCCTGTCCAGACCCGAGTATCTGGGGCTCGCCTGCGACCACGGACAGGTCGCTGATCTCTGCGTCGTTCTTGCGGGCAGCTGCGCGAAGACCCGCCAGAGCCGAGTCCACATCCTCAACCCGGACTTCCATGTTCGCCGTCCGGATGACGAGTCGGTCGGTCCCTGGTGTGGAGGGCGCTGCGTCTACCGACGCGCTGTCCCGCGATGCGCCACCTGCCGACTCGTTGGTGTTCGCGCCGTACCCTTGCTTCGAAGCCGAGTCGACTCCCGGCGGTTCAACGGCGAGCTGCGCCGCGGGTGCGCCGAGAGACCCGGTGTCGGGTGCGGTGAAAGAGGTTCGACCCTGACCAACGGTGTAGCCCAGCAACGCCACCAGAAGCGCCGCCGCTCCCGCAAGACCGAGCATGAGGACCGTGCGTTTCCGTGACTTCATCGTCGACTCCTTCTGATACATCGCACAGGCCGTGAAAACAAAGACGCCCCGTGCCCGATGGGCAGGAGCGTCCCGCTGACGATCGGTATGACAGGAGCACTCTATGCGGCCGGATTCTGCTCCTGCTCGTTCTTCTTCAGGACTGACGCGGCATAAGCACCGATGCCAATACCGACGCCGATGACGACGAAGAACGCGAGAATCAGAACGTTGACCAGAGTAGCAGCCCAGTTCGCGGTCATGTGACCTACCTCCGGAGTCGCGGATAGTAACGGACACGATTCTACCCGCTGAAGCTCCCACAGAGCAATGCGACTGTCTGCGCCCTGCATTCCGACTGACAACGGGGACCAATCGCCCCTTCGATATCTCAGACGCTTCGCCTGCCCGGATGGTTCACGAACCGGGGTTTCAGCCTGGGGTTGGCGAGCAGCGGCCGCGCCACGAGTGGTGCCCAGTGGCATGCGGTGTTATCACTTCCCATGAAAGTATTGCAATGTGGGATGAAGTGGCATATCTTTTGTCTTGCAAGGAGGGGTTCTTCGCAGTGAGGGTTTCTCGGTAGGGCGGAGTGGAGAGGGGGAGAGATGTTTCTCGGCGAGCATCAGCACACGCTGGACGCCAAAGGGCGCGTCTCTCTGCCCGCGAAGTTCCGACTGCAGATGACGGGCAAGGTAGTGGTCGCCAAAGGCCTCGACAGAAACCTCTACGTGTACGAGGCCGGCGAGTACGAGAAGTTCGTCGACAAGCTCACGTCGCGCGAGGACTTCAACGCGAAGGTCCGTCAGCTCAGGAGCTTCTTCACCGGCGGTGCGGTCGAATCCGATCTCGACTCAGCCGGGAGGGTCTCGATTCCTGCGAACCTGCGTGAGTACGCGGGCCTTGCAAAAGACGTCGTGGTAATCGGCAACGGGAGCCGCGTCGAGATCTGGGACTCCGAGGCCTGGGAGCGCTACAACGCCGAGGCTGCGGATTCGATAGACGACATTGCCCAGGAACTGGCTGACGCCGGACTCCTGTAGGGATTGAAAATGGAATATCGGCACACCCCAGTTTTGCTGGCCGAGGTCACGCAGCACCTATCGCCGCAACCCGGTTCGATCGTTGTCGATTGCACCTTAGGCGGGGCAGGACACGCGAAACGGCTTGTAGACCTCATGGCTCCCGCGGGGATTCTCGTGGGAATCGACCAAGATGACGCAGCACTTATTGCAGCAGCATCCACACTACGCCTCGGCCAGCAAGAATCACCTGTGAAGACGGTCCTTCTCAAGGGCAATTTCGGGGATCTCGACGAGCTGCTCGCTTCAGCGCAGATCCCCTATGCCAACGGGATCCTGTTCGATCTCGGAGTCTCGTCTCCACAGATAGACGTTGCCGAGCGGGGCTTCTCCTTCAAAGCGGACGCCCCGCTGGACATGCGGATGAACCCGGGTCAACACACCCCAACCGCAGCAGAGGTCATCGCATCATATGACGAAGCCGACCTCGCCCGGATCATCCGAAACTACGGTGAGGAACGGTGGGCCTCGCGAATCGCAGCATTCATCGTAGCCGCGCGGGCCCGCCGTCCTATCGCCACCACAGGGCAACTCGTCGAGGTCATCAAAGCCGCCATACCCGCTTCAGCCAGAAGGAGCGGCGGGCATCCGGCCAAGAAGACCTTCCAGGCACTGCGCATCGAGGTGAACGGAGAACTCAGCCAGCTCGAGCGGGGAATCCATGCGGCCATCCGATGGCTGGCCCCGGGTGGGCGCATTGCGGTGATCAGTTACCACTCCCTCGAGGACCGGCTGGTAAAGGGCGTGTTCGCTGAGAACGCACGCGGGTGTACCTGCCCGCCGGACATGCCGGTATGTACGTGCGACACCCAGCCGGTTTTGAAGTTGATCAACCGTCGGGCACTTGTCCCGAGCGACGAAGAGATAGAGCGCAATCCACGTGCTCGCAGCGCGAAGCTGCGGGTCGCCGAGAAGCGGTAAGCCAGAGCCACCAGATGAGGTGGCGGGAGAGAGTAGGGAGGTGGTAGATGATGGGAGCAGCAGTCGCGAGGCAGCAGCCGCGTACGTCACGTCGTCATGTACCGCACCTCGCTCTTGTTGGATCTGCGCGCACCCGTCCTGCGAAGCGGGGCAGTCAGGCAGCGCAGGCTGCGGCCGCTCGTGACCTGTTCACCGCGTTCGCGGTCTTTGTCGTGGTGGTATCGGTTCTGGGAGTGGGCCGTGTCTGGCTTTCGGTGCAGGCTGCGGAAGCTTCGATCAAAGCAAATGAGCTACGCAGCACGATCAAGAGTGAGCGCTACGAGGGGGATATGCTCGAAGTGCGTCAGAGCGCGCTGGGCTCTCCGTCCCGAATCCGCGCAATCGCATCCAACGCCCTGCAGATGACTTCATCACGTAAGGTGACCTACGTACGTCTCGAGACAGGGGCGGTGGCTCCCCAGGCTCCACGCCCTGCTCCTGTGGTTTCCAACTCCAACGGGGCGATGGCGCGAATGATGGATCTTACTGCCGGCGAGGCGCAGGTGCTGCTTGTGGGCAGCATCGGCCTTGCGCGATCGAAGTGATGCGTCGCTGTGGTGAGGAGGGCGCGTGAGCGCGAAGCGTCCCAACCCGCGCAGTAGTGGTCGTTACGCCCTGTTTCTGACACTCTTCTTCGCGCTGTTCGCGGTGATAGCGGTTCGACTCATCTGGGTCCAGGTCGTTTTGGCACCCGCGTACGCCGCCAAGGCCACCTCGCAGAGGCTTCGAGATATCGAGCTGCCCTCGCGCCGAGGGACTGTCTATGACCGTGAGGGTGAACCGCTGGCCGTGAGTGTCGAGGCCCGGACCATCTTCGCTGCACCCAACCAGATCACCGAGACGACCGCGACTGCCCAGGCGCTCGCGCAGACGCTGGGCGGCGACGTCCAAGGGTACCTGGACAAGCTCCACCGAGACAGTGGCTTCGTCTACGTCGGCCGAAAGGTCGACCTGGACCGAGCAACAGCCCTCGAGAAGCTGGATATAGACGGAATCGGCTATCTCGACGACTTCCGCCGGCTGTACCCCTCAGGCGAGCTTGCGAGCCAGGTGCTCGGATTCGTCGGTGTGGATGACGTCGGGCTCGCCGGCATTGAGGCGTACTACGACGAGACGCTGCAGGGCAACTCCGGCCTGGTCATGGGTGAGCGCGACCCGCGAGGCAACCCGATTCCCGGCGGAATCCAGAAGGTCATTGAGCCGGTTCACGGTCACGATATCGCCCTGACCATCGACAAGGACGTCCAGTACCAAGCCCAGGTCGAGATTGCTGCGGCCGTGAAGAAGTGGGGGGCGAAGAGCGGTTCGGTGATCATCATGAATCCTCGCAATGGCGAGATCTACGCGATGGCGACTGCTCCCGGCTTCAACCCCAACGAGTACGGCAAGGCCAAGGCGTCACGGATCCGCAACCGGCCCGTCACCGACGCATACGAGCCCGGATCCACGCTCAAGTGCCTCACCGCCGCTGCCGTGATCGAAGAAGGACTGTTCACGCCGGAAAGCAAGCTGTCGCTCCCTTCCACCATCAGAGTAGGCGGACGCACCATACACGAGTCGCACGACCGGGGCGCGGTGAACTGGAGCTTGACCGAGATCGTGACGCACTCCAGCAACGTGGGGACGGTGAAACTCGGTATCAAACTGGGAGAGAAGGCACTCTACCGCTCGTTTGCCGATTTTGGAATCACCGACAAGACGGGCATCGATTTCCCCGGAGAGACCACGGGCTGGTTGCCTCCGACAGACCAGTGGTCGCCTTCATCGATCGGAAACATTCCCTTCGGGCAGGGTATCTCGGTCACGCCGATGCAACTCGCCAGGGCCATTGCGGCCATCGCCAACAAAGGAGAGCTACCCACGCCGCACTTCTTGCTGGAGATCCCCAACTCGCCCGAGCCACGTCGCGGCTGGCCCTTGAAGCGTGCGATCTCGCCGGAGACGGCCGCGCAGGTCACGACAATACTCGAGGGCGTGGTTACCGAGGGGACGGGTGCTGAAGCGAAGATTCGCGGATACTCGGTGGCGGGCAAGACGGGTACGGCCCAAAAGGCACAGCCCGGCGGCCGCGGGTACACCGGCGGCAAGTACGTTGGGTCATTCATCGGGTACGCACCGTCTGAAGATCCGCAGGTATTGGTTTGCGTGACTATCGACGAACCGCGGAATGGCATCTATGGGGGCACCATCGCTGCGCCCACATTCGCCCGGCTCACCCAGTTCACCCTTTCTCACCTCAAGATCCCACCGTCCTCAACGGGCGCGAAGAAGACGCCCAAGCGAGACACGCAGGAATCAGGTGTCGGTCCGGTGTCGGACGACCTGCCTCGAGACTGAGCGGTGCTAGAATCGCGCAGCGATTCAACGGGGAGATGATGTGAGCGGACACACCATTATCGGACTACTTGAGGGCACCGGGGCGCGACCCAGGAGCATGTCGAATCCTGTCGTGACCGGAGTCGCTTACCGCTCGGACAGAGTGAATCCCGGGGACGCCTTCTTCTGCGTACCCGGTTTCGCCCGAGACGGGCACGATTTCGCGGCCGATGCCGTAGCCCGGGGAGCAGTGGCCGTGGTGTGCCAGCGAGAGCTGGCCGTCGAAGTCGCGCAGTTCACTGTTGATGACACGCGTGTTGCGTTGGCTCGGGCCGCCGCCCGATTCTACGGCGAGCCGAGCAAGCATATGTCGGTGGTAGGTGTCACGGGAACCAACGGAAAGACCACCACCACCTATGTGGTTGATTCGATACTCCGTGCCGCGGGGCACCGGACGGGGATCGTCGGAACGGTCGAGACGCGCCTCGGGTCGCAGAGCCGGGCGTCGAGTAGGACCACCCCGGAATCGGCTGACATCCAAGCGCTACTCGCTGAGATGCGGAGCAAGGACATCGGGGCATGCTCGATCGAGGTATCGAGCCACGCAATCGACCTGCGCCGTGTCGATTCAATCACCTTCGCTGTAGCCGCCTTCACTAATCTGACACAGGACCATTTGGACTTTCACCACACCATCGAAGAGTACGCTTCAGTCAAGAAGCGGTTCTTCACCCAGTTCGACACCCTAGCGCGAGTGGTCAATATCGACGATCCCTTCGGTGTCGGCATCGCGGCCGAGATCGAGGGGGTCATCACCGTCGGATTGACTTGCGAGGCGCAGATCAGGGCCGTCGACGTGCAGTTGGGACCCACAGGCTCATCGTTCACACTGCTGACACCGGGCGGGAGCTCGAAAGTGACGCTTCCACTCGCGGGGGCGTTCAATGTCAGCAACGCGCTGGTCGCTGCAGGTTGCGGGGTTGCTCTGGGTATCGGAATCGAGGCGTTGGTCGCGGGGTTGGAGTCCGCTCCGCAGGTGCCCGGTCGGATGGAGCGCATCGAGTGCGGCCAACCATTCTCGGTGATCGTGGACTACGCACACACTCCGGATTCGCTTGAGAAGGCGATCGCCGCGGTCAGGCAGGTGACGGCTGGTCACGTGATCGCGGTGTTCGGATGCGGTGGAGATCGCGATGCGGACAAGCGCCCGGTGATGGGCAGGGCCGCGGCGGTCTGTGCGGACTATACGGTTGTGACAAGCGACAATCCGCGGACAGAGGATCCCGTCGGCATCATTTTGCAGATTGAAGACGGGTTCAAGGGTACAGACGGCTCCTACGAGGTGGTCGTGGATCGCCGAGCCGCAATCGAGACCGCGATCGGGCTCGCTCGCCCTGGGGATGCGGTTCTGATCGCGGGTAAGGGTCACGAAGACTATCAGGAGTTCGCCGATCAAAGAATCCACTTCGATGACCGCGAGGTCGCGCGTGAGGTGTTGAGCCCGTGCTGAGGGCTACCATAGACGACGTGGCGGCGGCGACCGGTGGAAGGGTACTGCTGGGGCCCGGCGACCGTGCAATCCACGGCTTAGTGATCGATTCCCGAGAGGTCAGGGCAGGAGGCGCATTTCTCGCGCTGCCCGGAGAGACGACAGACGGGCACGGTCACCTTGCGTCAGCCATCGACGCCGGCGCCCATGCACTCGTGATCACGAGGACCTTGGAAGACTCTCCTGAGTTGGTCGAGCGTGCTACGCGGCGCGGCGTGGCCGTGTTGCGGGTCGAGGATGCACTGCGTGCGCTCGCCGATATCGCGACGTTGCACCGCAGCCGACTTGACTGCCGCGTGGTAGGCATCACCGGCTCCACCGGCAAGACCACCACGAAGGATCTCATCTCGGCTGTTTTGGGCACGACGTTTCGCACGGTGTCCACATCGGGGAATCGAAACAACGAGATCGGGCTGCCCTTGACCGTGCTCTCGGCGGGTTCGGACACCGAGGTGCTCGTGGTCGAGATGGGGATGCGGGGGACGGGACAGATTGCGCGACTGTGTGAGATCGCACGGCCCACGCACGGGCTTGTGACCAACGTTGGAACCAGCCACATCGAGCTGCTGGGCGCCCGTGAGGCCATCGCCGATGCGAAGGGCGAGCTGGTCCGCGCGATTCCTGCAGATGGGGCCGTGTTTCTCAACGGTGATGATGACTTCTCCTCTCGGCTTGCAGCTCTCTCAGCGGCTCCCGTGGGCTTCTACGGACTGGGGAGTGAGTGCTCTCCGAGGGCCGAGGACGTCGTGCTCGATGACATGAGCCTCCCTGCCTTCATGCTGGAGTGGAGGGGCGCGAGTGCTGCGGTGAAGCTAGGCGTGCCCGGCCGTCACAACGTCTACAACGCTCTGGCCGCCAGCGCAATCGCCCTCGAACTCGGTGTGAGCTTGGAGGACGTGGCGGTCGGACTTGGAGCAGCGTGGGTCTCCGAGATGCGGATGGAGAGCTTTGTCACGGCGACCGGGCTGACGGTGATCAACGACGCCTATAACGCCAGTCCCTCTTCGATGGCAGCCGCTGTCGATATGCTCTCAGCTCTCAAGGTGGCGGGTCGGCGAATCGCCGTATTGGGTGACATGGCCGAGCTGGGGTCACTAGAGGAGCTCGCCCACTTCAAGTTGGGTGAACAGGTTGCGGACTCGGGTATCGCGTTGTTGGTCACGGTCGGTGAGCGCGCCGCCCGAATCCGAGACGGCGCGCGCGCGGCGGGGATGCCCGCAGAAGGCGGGTACTCCTGTGGTAGCGTTGACGAGGCACTCGAGGTGCTTGACGATCTCGTTCAGCCCGGCGATGCGGTCCTGGTCAAAGCATCACGTGTGATGAGGCTCGAAGCGGTTGTGGAAGGACTAGTGAAGTCGAGTGTTCGTTAGATTCACCCAGTACCCGACCTACCAGGTCTTCATGGCGGTCGTCTTGGCCATGGTAGCGGCTGCGGTGCTGTTTCCGCTCTGGATTCGGCTGCTGAGGGTTCGCAACATCGGCCAGCAGGTCCGTGCTGACGGACCGCAGGGGCACTTGGTCAAGCAGGGCACTCCTACAATGGGGGGCGTCCTGATTCTCCTCGTGGTGGCTGTCACGTTCCTACTCGTGGGTACTCCCACGCGAACGAGCTTTCTCGCTCTCGCGGCGACCTTGGCCTGCGGTGGCCTGGGATTCATAGATGACTGGGCGAAAGTGGCCCACGAGCGCTCGCTCGGGCTTCGACCGCGTGCCAAGCTCCTAGGGCAAGCCGGCATTGCGATGGTTTTCTGTCTGCTGGCGGTGAACTGGGCGGGAGTCCCCACATGGGTCCAAATTCCCCTCACAACCACGAAGATCGACATGGGGATTCTTTCGACAACCCTTGAGTTCGGAGGCGGGGCGGGAATCGTGATCCCCTGGCTCTATTTGGGTTTCGTGTCGATCATGATCATGGGCATGAGCAACGCGGTGAACCTCACCGATGGGCTGGATGGGTTGGCAGCGGGTACGGTGACCATCGTCGCGCTTGCCTTCGCGGGCATCGCGTTTAGGCAAAACGTGCTCCCTAGTTCGCTGCTGGGTGCCTCGATCGCCGGGGCCTGTATCGGGTTCCTCTGGTACAACAGCCATCCCGCAGACATCTTCATGGGGGATACTGGCTCGCTGGGGCTGGGGGCAGCCATTGCCGCGATGGCAGTGATCACGAAGACAGAGCTGTTCCTGCTTATTATCGGCGGCATCTACGTCATTGAGACGATGTCAGTGATTCTGCAGGTTGCTTCGTACAAGCTGACGGGCAAGCGCATCTTTCGAATGGCGCCGATTCATCACCATTTCGAGATGGTCGGCTGGTCTGAAACCAAGGTCATGGTGCGGTTCTGGATTGTGACGGGCATCCTAGCGGGGCTCGGTTTCGCGGCCTTCTTCTTCCAGTCCGTCAAGTTCAAGGGATAGGGCATGACTCTGGGTGATGTTCTGATACTGGGCCTTGGCAAGAGCGGTGAGGCTGCCGCGCGATACTGCGCCGGCCTGCCTGCCGAGGAGATCGCTACGGTCACGATCGTGGATAGCGACGACAGTGCGGTACTGCAGCAGAAGGCTGAGTCGTTGGCCTCATCAGGCGCGATTGTGCTGCTTGGTTGTTCTTCGGTGGGTGGTCACTTCGACGTGTGTGTCGCTAGCCCGGGTGTTCCTCCTCATGCCCCCCTGATGCTGAGTGCTCGGGCCGCATCTGACGAGGTCATCTCCGAGATCGAGTTTGCGTTCCGCCGGTCGCGTAATCCGTGGGTGGCCGTGACGGGCACGAATGGCAAGACCACCACCACCGCCCTCATCACCCACCTGCTCAACTGCGGTGGGCTCTCGGCACGCTCGGTCGGCAACTTTGGTCCGCCGGCTATTCAAGCGGTCGCCGAAGCGATCGCGGGCGAGGTGCTCGTCGCCGAAGTCTCTTCCTTTCAGCTTGCGCTTACCGACTCCTTCCACCCCCGCGTAGCCGTGCTGCTGAACGTCACACCGGATCATGTCGACTGGCACGGGTCGTTGGAATCGTACGCGGCGGACAAAGGGCGGGTGTTTGCGAACCTCACCCCGGACGACACGGCCGTAGTCGATGTCGATGACGCGGGGTCAGCTCCGTTCGCAGATGCGCTCCTCGAGCGCGGCGTGCCGGTCGTGCGCGTGAGCCGGCACCGCGATCTTGAGGGCGGAGCGACGGTCATCGACGGGTCGTTGGTGCTCAGCTCGCCGCGAGGCGCAGTCGAGCTTGTCGCAGTCGACGAGCTGCAGATCCTGGGCTCGCACAACGTTGCCAACGCGCTCGCTGCTGCGGCGACTGCTGATGTGCTCGGCATCTCGGCCAGCGCACTGTGCGAGGGGCTGATCAGCTTCGCGCCGATCGAGCACCGACTGGAACCCGTAGGATCTGTGAGGGGTATTGAGTGGTTCAACGACAGCAAGGCGACCAATCCCGATGCAGTGAGCAAGGCGCTCGAGGCGTTCACTGATAGACCGCTGATACTGCTTCTGGGTGGACGAAGCAAAGGCAGCGATTTCCGTCCGCTGGCAAGGCAGGCCGAAGTCACCGCGCGCGAGGTGGTTCTGTTCGGTGAGGCGCGCGACGAGATCTTTGAGGCGTTTGCTGAGCTGGAGATGACTCCACGGGTGGTCACGGGGCTCACAGATGCTGTTGAGTGGGCGGCGGCCCATGCACATCCCGGTGATGCCGTGGCGCTTTCTCCCGGTTGCGCTTCGTTCGATGAGTTCGAGGACTACGAGCACCGCGGTCGGGCATTCAAGGCTTTGGTCGCCGAGTTGGGACAGAGGGCCGAGTGGTGAGCGCCCCCCGCAAAGTCTACGCGGGTGGACCGACTGCACGCTACCTGCTGTTGGGATCGACATTTCTTCTGATCTCGCTGGGCCTTGTGATGGTCTACTCAGCCTCGTCGATCACCGCCAGCGTCAAGGAGGGTTCGCACTGGTTCTACCTGGTGCGACAAGCTGTATTCGCGCTGGGGGGCTGGGCAGTCGCGCTGTTCCTGGCTCGCGTCGATTACCGTGTTCTGAAGGACAAGGCGTGGGCGTTTTGGTGGGCTTGTGTTGCGCTACTGGGCGTCGTGATGGTCATGGGCTTTGCGAGCCACGGCGCCCAGAGATGGATTCCCTTGGGGTTCATGAACCTGCAGCCGTCCGAGCTTGCGAAGGTGGCGTGCGTGCTCGTTGTCGCAGCGCTGGCGGTCGAGTGGAATCGTGCCAGGATCGATACGCGAACATTTGGTGTGAGAGCTGCCATCGCGACCCTTGTTCCGTGTGCTTTCATCATCCTGCAGCCAGACATGGGGACTACGGTGACGCTGGTGGTCGCAGTCGCCGTGGTCATGATTCTAGCGGGCATGCAGATGCGCTGGATCGTGGCTGCACTGGCGGTCGCCATTCCCGTGGGAATCTTGTTCATCACCCGTTCCGCGTACCGGATGGAGCGAGTCGTAGGATTTCTGGATCCCTGGGCCAATGCGAGCGACAAGGGGTATCAGAGCGTTCAAGCGCTGCTGGCATTTGGCAGCGGCGGAGTCGACGGCGTCGGTCTGGGGTTGTCACGGCAGAAGTTCTTCTACCTGCCGGAAGCGTACACTGACTTCATTCTCGCGATCATCGGCGAGGAGATTGGGCTTATCGGCACGCTGGGTGTCGTTGCCGCGTTCGCGGTACTCGTCTGGGCCGGATTCAAGATCGCAACAGGTGCGCGCGATCCGTATGGCCGCCTCGTCGCTGGCGGTGTCACGGGAATGATCGCGTTCCAGGCGGCGCTGAACATGGCGGCGGTGACCGGGCTGATGCCGGTGACGGGTAAACCGCTCCCGTTCTTGAGCTACGGCGGGTCCTCCATGCTCGTGACGATGATCAGCATCGGGCTGCTGCTGTCGGTGTCCGAGTACGGCATGTTGGTGCCCCGAGCGGTGCGTGCGCGCACCAAACACAAGGAGACACGGCATGAGAGTACTCATGAGCGGCGGGGGGACAGCGGGCCACGTCTATCCGGCGTTGACGGTGGCCGCGCGACTCGCCGAAGAGCATGACGAGGTTGAGTTCGTTGGGACCCCTGATGGACTCGAGGCCCGAATCGTTCCCCAGGCAGGCGTTGTCTTCAGGCCTCTCGCCGCAGCGGGATTCGATCGTTCGCGGCCGTGGACCCTCATCACCTCTTCGGTGCGCATCGCCGTTTCCGCATGGCGAGCGTGGAGGTGGATGGGACACACTCGGCCCGATGTAGTGGTGGGGTTCGGCGGATACGTCTCCATTCCTGTGGGACTCGCGTCCGTTGTCCGGGGCGTCCCGCTCGTCTTATTGGAACAGAACTCCGTGCCGGGATTGGCGAACCGTTTCCTGTCGCGTTGGGCGCGTGCTGTGGGGGTCACCTACGCTGAGTCGGTGTCTCGGCTGGTGCATCCGGATCGGGCCGTGGTTGTGGGCAACCCCGTGAGAGCCGAGGTGCTGGCGGCCGACCGCGAGTCGGGTCGCCGCGGTCTTGGAATCGATCCAAACGCCGTGATGCTACTGGTCTTCGGCGGCAGTAGGGGTGCGCGACATATCAACGAGGCCTTGCTCGGCGTCAGCGAGCGCTTGCTTTCCCTCGAAGACCTGGTCGTAGTCCACGTGACCGGCGCGGCGGAGGCCGAAGCGGTTCGTTGTTCGCTCGGGGCGTTGGCGGGTGAGCGGTGGAGGGTCTTGGACTACTGCGAAGACATGGGCGGCGCGATCGCCGCCTCGGATCTGGTCCTGGCCAGAGCCGGAGCGACTTCCATAGCCGAGATCACTGCACTCGGCGCGCCTGCGGTACTTGTGCCGTATCCGTTTGCAACCGACGACCATCAGACACGCAATGCTGCCACCATGGTGGAACATGGCGCGGCGCGGCTGATTCCCGACGTCTTGTTGGAGAGTCGACTGGGTGATGAACTGGTGACACTACTGGGAGATGCGCGCCTGCGTGCTACCATGTCTGCCGCATCGCGGGAGCTCGGCAGACCGAACGCAACACAGGGCGTGGTCGAGTTGTGCAGAGAAGCAGCAGGCGGCCACGGTCAGTCCAGGGAATCGAGCGATGGTGACTAAGCGAGTATACGCGCACTTCATAGGAGCCGGTGGCGCTGGCATGAGTGGCATCGCGCTCGTGTTGCATGCCCGCGGGGTACCGGTGACCGGAAGTGACCTCAAGGAGTCGCGCTACTCGCGCGCACTCGCGAGCGCCGGTGTCTCGGTTTCCATTGGACACGATGCCGCCAATCTCGGGAATCCGGAGGTCGTCGTTGTGTCTACAGCGATACCTGAGCGCAATCCCGAACTCACCGAAGCACGCCGACGCGGGCTTGAGGTCTGGCCGCGTGCAAGAATGCTCGCCCAACTTGCGGACGACAAGGCGACCATCGCGATCGCGGGAACACACGGCAAGACGTCCACGTCCTCGATGATAGCGACCATGCTCACCCGAATGGGTCTGGAGCCCACGTTCCTCATCGGGGGGGAGGTTGACGGATTCGACACCAATGCCGTGCACGGTTCGGGAGAGCACTTCGTCGTCGAGGCCGATGAGAGCGACGGCTCCTTCGTCTATCTGACTCCCACGGTCGCGGTCGTGACGAACATCGAGGCCGACCATCTCGACCACTACGATTCTCTGAGCCAGATCGAAGACACCTTCGCCGAATTCATGGCGCGCACACGCGGCGACGGCGTGCTGGTCGTGTGCGGAGACGACAAGAGGCTCGTCGAGCTGGCTCGGGAATGCGACAGGATGGTCATCACGTATGGCTTCTCACAAGGCTGCGACGTGAGGTGTCGTGTGGTCTCGCGCCAAGGAGAGGGGCATTCGTTCGAGGTTGAGTTGGCAGGCGTGCCCACAGTGAGCTGCGTGACCAAGACTCCCGGGCTCCATATGGTGGCGAACGCGACCGCCGCAATCGCCACGGCTCACGCCCTGGGCCTCGACCTTGCCGAGGCCGCCTCGGCGCTGGGTACCTTCTCGGGGGTGAGGCGCCGATTCGACCATGTGGGCGAGGTGTCTGGAATCACGGTGGTCGACGACTACGCCCACCACCCCACTGAGGTGCGCGCGACGCTGGAGGCGGCGGCCGGGCTTGGGTACCGCAGGGTGTGGGCGGTCTTTCAGCCACATCGCTATACAAGGACCCAGGCGTTCGCTGCCGAGTTCGGTGAGTCATTCCGCGAAGCGGACCGTCTCGTGCTGATGGACGTGTACAGCGCAGGCGAGCCGCCGATTCCTGGTGTGACGGGCAAGACGCTGCTGGAATCGGCTCTCAGGAGCCAACCAAGGAGACGCGTTGCGTACCTGCCGCATCGGACGGAGATTGTTTCGTACCTGCTTGAGGAAGTCCGAGAAGGCGACCTCGTGATGACGATGGGCGCCGGTGACGTCACGATGCTGGGCCCGGAGCTGGTCGCTGCCCTGCAATCCCGGCAGGAGGACGGTTCGCCGTGCCGATAGAGGCAGCTTACTCGAGACTGAGTGAGATCGTTCCCGGTCGCGTGCGCCAAGATGAGCCGCTCGCCGCACATACGACGTATCGCATCGGTGGGCCCGCTTCGCTGTTCGTGGTGTGCGCCACAGTCGCCGATCTGACGCATGCTGTGGGCATCTGTGATGAAGAGGGCATCGATTGGACGGTTCTTGGCAAAGGGAGCAACGTCCTAGCCGCTGATGGTGGGTATGCTGGAGCGGTCATCGTCTTGGGCGATGAGTTCAAACACCGCGCGCTGGACGGTTCGCACGTTCGCGCGGGTGCGGGATCGATCCTTGCGGTTCTCGTGCAGGAGGCGTTCTCGCGCGGAATGACCGGACTGGAGTTCGCCGTGGGCATTCCCGGCACATTGGGTGGAGCGTTAGCCATGAATGCAGGTGCGCGCGATGCGTGGATCGGAAGCATCGTCGAGTCCGTGACGCTTCTCGTGCCGGGAACCGGCCTTGTCTCTCTCGGCGGGTCCGAGATTCGGTGGGAATATCGCACGTCGAGCATCCCGCGAGGCAGCGTCATAGTCGAGGCATCACTGCAGCTCGAGGTTGGTGATTTGCAGCAGATTCGTCGCGTCATGGAGGCGAACCTGCGTCGGCGTCGAAGGTCGCAGCCTCTGGGAATGCCGAGCGCTGGTAGTGTCTTCGTGAATCCTGAAGGGGATTCGGCGGGTAGGCTCATCGAGGAGCTCGGCCTCAAGGGGTACGCGATCGGCGGTGCGTCGGTCTCGGACGTCCACGCGAACTTCATCGTCAATACAGGCGGCGCAACAGCAAAAGATGTTGTTGCGTTGATTGCACACGTTCGTGCTGCGGTAGAGGATGGCTATGGTATCGAACTCCGGCCGGAAGTCCGGTTCCTCGGGTCGTTCGAGTCCGCGTAAGCGGGTTGTGATCGGCGCCGATGAGACGGTACGTGTCCGGTACACACAGAATGAGCCCCAAGTTGAAGCCCAGCGTCGTTTGACGCCGAGGCAGTCGCGTCCTGCACGCGGGCAGGAGCCCAAGGTGAATGGGGCGGCATCGAAGCATGCGCGGCGCGTCTCATCGGCGAAGAAGGTGGAGCGTGAGCGCAGGCAGCGGGCTACGAGGATGCGTCAGGCGGCAGTGTACATGGGCTTTGCGATCGGCCTGCTGGCGCTCGTCCTCGCATGCGTTGCACTGTACCGAGCGCCTATCCTTCCCCTACGCGCGGTCGAGGTGTCGGGAGTGACTCGGTTGTCCAAGCAGGCCGTTGAGGAACTCGCCGATATCCCTGCGGACTCGACCTTGCTGCGTCTGCCAGTCAGCCGGATCAAGAAGCGGCTGCAGGCCAACCCGTGGATTGCGCGTGCCACCGTAGACAAGGAGTTGCCGGGGACGGTCAGACTGACGATCGTCGAGCGAAAGCCCCTCGCAGTTGTCGACGCTGGAGGCACCAACCTGTGGGTGGTCTCGGCGGATGGATACTGGCTCGGGCGGCAGACTGCGCAAGACGAGGGCATGGTGGTGATTCGGGACGTCGAGGCACTCAAGCCCGTTGCGGGTCAACGCAGCCGCACGGTCGAGCTGCTCAACGCGCTCGGGGTCATCGCGGGTATCAGCGATGAGCTGCGAACCATCACCAAAGTCGTATCAGCGCCCACTGTCGATAAGACAGCGCTGTTGACGGATGAGGATGTCGAGGTGTTCATAGGCAAGGCCTCTGAGCTGGAGGCGAAGGACAAGATCGTCAGACAGATTCTTCGCAGCAAGAAAGACGAGGTCGTCTACATCAATGTCAGAGTCGTCGAGAGTCCCATCTGGCGGGGGCTGGGCGATTGACCCCGGGGGGGATGGACACACCCTTTGAGCAGCGCATTTACGAGCACAAGCGACGCCGCGAATCCCATTCAGAAGAAGTGCTTGCACAATGGGTAAGGTTTGTGCGAAGATTTAGTGTTCAACCCTATCTCTAACGGTAAACTAGAGGTTGAGGGTGACTCATCTGGCTGTTGTCATGGGGAGGCTCCACATGCTCGATACTGGCGCTAACTATCTGGCGGTCATCAAGGTCGTGGGAATCGGCGGTGGTGGCACCAATGCGGTCAACCGCATGGTCGAAGCGGGTGTCAAAGGCGTCGAGTTCATTGCGGTGAACACCGATGCCCAGGCACTGCTCATGTCCGATGCCGACTACAAGGTACACGTGGGAGTCAATCTCACGAAGGGACTGGGTGCTGGTGCTGATCCGGACGTCGGGTTCCAGGCTGCCGAGGAGAACCGCGGCGAGATCAAGGAAGCGCTTCAGGGCGCGGACATGGTCTTCATCACGGCCGGTGAAGGCGGCGGGACCGGAACCGGTGCGGCGCCGGTCATCGCCCAGATCGCAAAAGAGGAGATAGGGGCGCTCACGGTCGGCGTCGTGACTCGTCCGTTCGCGTTCGAGGGGCGCAAGCGAGCCCTGCAGGCGGAAGAGGGTATCAAGCGTCTTCGGGACGTAGTGGACACACTGATCATCATCCCGAACGACCGGCTGCTTCAGGTCGCCGAGAAGAAGACGTCGATTCTCGACGCATTTCGAATCGCTGACGATGTGTTGCGTCAGGGAACTCAGGGCATCACCGATCTGATCACGGTCCCTGGGCTCATCAATCTCGACTTCGCTGACGTTCGTACCATCATGGCCAATGCGGGTTCAGCCCTGATGGGCATTGGCATCGCCGCGGGAGACAACCGTGCCCACGAGGCGGCCAAAGCAGCCATCTCGAGCCCGCTCCTCGAGTCGTCGATCCAGGGCGCACAAGGCGTTCTGCTCTCGATTTCCGGCGGTAGCGATCTTGGTCTGTTCGAAGTCAACGAAGCGGCCGAGGTCGTGGCTGCTGCCGCCGCGCAGGATGCGAACATCATCTTCGGTGCGGTGATCGACGATTCGATGATCGACCAGATTCGTGTGACGGTCATTGCAACGGGATTCGACGGCGCACGCAAGCAGGAGACCATGTCGTTCTCTGCGATGGGTGACGACGAATCTCCTGCGCTCTCGGTGCCGACGTTCGAGCCCATCAGCGAGGAGGATCTGGACATACCGGCGTTCCTGAAGAAGCGTTCATTCTAGTGACCTAGCGCGTCTTTTCGGTTTGGACCCGGTGGCGACGACGGCGGGACCTCGTCGCCACCGGGTCCTGCTTTTCGGTCCTTTCGCGCCCTGCACCAACTGAGGGACCCAGCCGATCCGGCTGGGTCCCTCAGTTGGTCCCTAGAGAGCGTACGGCTGCTAGCTTGGGGCCGGTGGTGTTGGTGGTGCGGGAGGTGCCGGGGGCTGCTCAGGCGCAGCAGGCTCCGCCGGTGCCGGGGGCTGCTCAGGCGCAGCAGGTTCCGCCGGTGCCGGCGGCGCGTACTGCGGCTCCGCAGGTGCAGCCGGCGGTGCGTACGTGGGTTGTGCAGGCGGTGCGTACGCAGGGGGCGCAGGCGGGGCATAGGCAGCAGGCCCACCGGTGGACGGAGCCATGTAGGCGGGCGAAGGGCGTCCGTAGGCCAAGACAGCCCACTGGCCAAAGATGTGTCCGCTGGCCATCAGGGTGAAGTAGGTCACTGCCGGCGCCAGTATGCCTCCAACACCGGTGGCGGAGAGCACGCCCATCACGGTGCTGCCTATGAGGCCGATGACGAGGGCCCAGAGCCACGCGGTGAAGTATCCTGTGCCGCCGCGCACCTTGCCCATGATCACGCCGAACTCGAAGAACGCACCGAACGAACCTTTCATCGCGAAGTTGGTCAGCGCTGCTGAGTACCACAGCGAGACGGCGACAACGTAGACGAGCGCGATCAGGGTGAACAGGCACATTCCTCCGGCGAACAGACCGCCGAGTGCGTCGGAACCGCCTCCACTGATGGCCGCGATCAGGACGGGGGTGAACAAGATGCCGCCTACCACGATGACGGGTAGGAAGAAGATGAATCCCGCGAGCATCATCAGGAAGCCCTTCACCCACTTGCCGCCGAAATCACTCCATGCGGGGAGGGACTCTCTTCCTTCTGACACGTCCTTGATGTACTCGACTTGAGCTCCGTAGGCCGCCGGTGCCGTGACACCGAGCAAGATCCACACGAACCCCAAGAGGGTCTTGCTGATCCACTCTTTGTCGTCGAAGAACGCCTTGAGCGCTCTTCCCAGGTCGATCTGGTTCATGAACCCTCCCCATGTCGATGCCGATTGCGCGCAGAAGCACTCGTCGTTCTTGGTACCCTTAACACCACTTGGTCAACACCGAGTTCGGAGGTTAATCGGCCTGTGGACGTTCGGCCCCCCACATTGGAGCGCATCGAGACCAGCGGTATCGCCGTGTGGACCGACACCGCACTGCGGGAGTCAGGCATCGTGATTGCATTCTCCGAGCGCGGCGGTGGCGTCAGTTCGACCCCCTATGAAAGCCTGAATCTCGCGGCGCATGTGGGGGACACCCCCGTGACCGTCGATGCGAACCGACGACTGTTCTTGCGGTCTCTGGGGCTCGAGCCGCTGACGGGACGGCTGATCACCGCCGAGCAGGTCCATGGCATGGCGTCGACACTCGTGGGTCATCCGGATGCGGGCCACGGCGCCTTCGCACTCGGAGGGAAGCCACCGATTCCCCGCTGTGATGCGCTGCTTACTCGCGAGGCGGATCTGCCCTTGCTCCTGTGCTTTGCCGACTGTGTGCCGGTGGTGCTCGTTGCACCGGGTCCGGTGATTGCGGTTGTGCACGCGGGGTGGCGCGGCGCACTTGCCGGAATCGCCGCGCAGAGCGTGTCGCGGCTGGGGGAGGTCAGCCTCTCGAATGAAGGCGCGATCACGGCGTATGTGGGACCGCACATTCAGGGATGTCATTACGAAGTGTGTGACGAAATCCTGTCGCAATTCGTTAACACGTTTGGTACAGTGGCGCGGGCCGAATCGGGTGGACTCGATCTCGGCTTCGTTGTGGCCGCGTCTCTCAGATCCGCAGGAGTCGACCCGTGCAATATCGTAAGTCTCGGCGCTTGTACCGCCGAGATGACCGACCGGTTCTTCTCGCACCGCGCCGAGGCAGGCCTCACGGGCCGTCATGGCGCGCTGGCGTGCATACTGTCGTAGTCCTCGCTTTGGTGTGTTGCGTGCCGCTGGTATCGGGCTGTGGCCGTGACCGGGACTCGACGCAACAGGTGATCGTCACCGGCTCCACGACCATCCTCCCCATCGCCGAGCAGGCTGCGGAGGGATTCCAGGAGGCCAATCCGGGCACCAGCGTGCTCGTCTCGGGTATGGGATCATCGGCTGGTATCGAAGCTGTGATGACCGGCACAAGCGAGATTGGGAGTTCCTCGCGCGAGCTGAAGCCGGAGGAAGAGGGCAAGGGGCTGGTGGATAC
>JBBREQ010000022.1:0-29505 GCA_038202795.1 Coriobacteriia bacterium
GGCGGATAGAATCTCGGCTGTGGTCAGCTGTTGTCATCGCTCAACCGAGGGTGCTCGGGAAGGGGCTTGATGTCCGCGTCCAAACCGCGCTTCGCCAATGCCGAGAGGATTGCTTCGGCAACCCCCACCGTGGATTACCGGCGACCCGGCGGGATAGCTACAGTCGAGTGCGCACGCTATTCTGTTCCTTGTGACATGGCATGGTGTGCTCGCGAAGTGATGGGTAACGATGCGAATAGGCCAGACATTCGGCGCCGACAATACCCGTAACGAATCGACAGTAGCCTCGACGGCGACACTGGAGCGACTAGTCGATTCGCTCGCGCTGCAGTCGATAATGGACGATTTCTATGCACTGACGTCCATTCCCATGGCGCTGATCGGCCTCGACGGGGCCATCATCGTTGGCGCCGGGTGGCAGGAAGTATGCACCCGTTTTCACCGCGCCAACCCTGACACATGCACCTCGTGTGTGGAGAGCGACACCGTGCTCAGCCGAGGCATACCCGCAGGCGAGTCCCGGCTCTACAAGTGCAAGAACGGCATGTGGGACGCGGCGATGCCGGTGTTCGTCGGCGACGAGCATGTGGCGAATGTATTCACCGGCCAGTTCTTCTTCGATGACGAGCGTATTGACCTCGATCTGTTCCGTGCGCAGGCCGTTAGGCACGGCTTTCCCGAGGACGAGTATCTCGACTCGATTCAGTCCGTGCACCGACTGAGCCGCGACACCGTGCAGGCCGGTCTGAGCTTCCTGACCAAGCTTGCCGCGATGCTGTCCAGACTGAGTTTCACTAACTCGACACTCGCTTCGCTGGTGCACGAGCATCAGATATTGCTCGAACGGGAACGTGAGCAGGCCGACAGGTTACGCACGTTGGCGGAGATTGAGTCGGTCCTGACTTCCTCGCTCGATTTCGAGGAGGTCATAGATCTCGCCCTCACAGCAGCCGAGACGCACCTGCGCGTAGCCGCCTCGTCTGTCTGGACCGTCGACGTCACGGGTGAGCGTCTTTGTCTCGTCGGCTACAGAGGTTTTCCGGATTCTTTCACCGCTGATTTCGCAGACGGTATTTCTGTTGGAGATGCGTATCCCGTCGCACGAGCCGCGAGTGGTGCTGCTCCGGTGCTGTACGAATGCGTCGCCGATGCCTCGCTGCACGATCCCGTGCGTGACGCGTATGCGCGCTACGGCGTAGAGCTGGGCTCACTCGCCGCTATACCGCTTATCGCCAAGGATGTGGTGATCGGGGGGATGACTCTAGCGTGGAGCTCGCAGCGCAGCTTCGACCCGGACGACATCGTGCTGATCAACACGCTCGCGAGGCGCTTCTCGGCCGCCATGGAGAACGCACAGCTGTTCCAGTCCGAACACATGATCGCCGAGACCCTCCAGGAGACGCTTGTCGCGTTGCCTTCACATGTCGCGGGGGTGTCGTTCTCGAGCGCCTACGAGAGCTCGACTCACCACCGTGGGCGTGTGGGCGGCGACTTCATCGATATTTTCGAGATTCAGGGCGATATGGTCGGCATAACCCTGGGTGACGTCTCGGGCAAGGGAATCGAAGCCGCCGCAACGACGTCGCTGGTCCGGACCACTTTGCGTGTGCATGCACTGGATGGATTGCCTCCGGCGGAGGTCGCGGGCAAGACAAACCAGGTGGTGCGCCGGTTCACCGAGGCCGAGTCGTTCGTCACATTGTGGTTCGGAGTGCTGGACACGAAGACGGGTGAGTTGCGCTACTTCTGCGCGGGGCACCCGCCGGCGCTGGTAATCTCAGCGGATGGGGATGTCCGTGAGTTGGATGGTCTTGATTCGATTTTGGGCGCCTTCGATGGAGCCACGTTTGTCGAGAGGCGGACCACCCTTTCGCGAGGCGACCGACTGCTCGTTTACTCGGACGGTGCCACCGAGGCCAGATCGCCGGAAGGCGGCTTCCTGGGTGAGGACGGCTTGCGCGCTGTTGTTGAGAGGCATAAGCGCGTGCCGACGCCGGGGCTGAGCGGAGCCTTGGTGCGTGACATCGTTGCTCACGGCAAGGGTGTTCTTCGCGATGATGTCGCCATCCTGGCGGTTGAGCCAGTGGAACTCACGTGATGTACGTCGCACTGCTCCGCGGCATTACTGTGGGCGGCAACCGCCAAGGAGCTGACGCGGCCCGCTTACGGCCAGTCCAGATGCACGGCCGCAAGAATCGCCGCATCGAGGATCGGCCCAGCGACGAACCACGGGTGCCAGAAGAGTGCGATTGTTGCGAGTGACGTAAACGCGCCCGCAACTGCTGCGTCACGGGAGCGTGCAGCGCCGGGCCACGGGAGGTGCTGTGCTGATCATCTGGTATGCATGGAGGTGGCGCAGCCCGATGGTTCAAGCCGGATCCGCTGGTCGCGCAGGTTAGGTGCAACACATCCGGGGCATCTTCCTGTGCGGGGTGTGAAGATGGAATACCGCGGGCTCGGACGCACGGGTTGGAACGTCTCGACTGTCGGCCTGGGCACATGGGCGATGGGCAGTCAGTGGGGGCCGGTGGACGACCGCGAGTCGCTTGCCACCCTCCAACGCGCGCTGGATCTGGGCGTCAACTTCTTAGACACCGCCGACGTGTACGGTAGCGAGCATCTGCTCGGCCGGCTGCGTCGAGAACGAAGTGAGCCGTTCTTCATCGCCACCAAGCTGGGTGTGCGGCTCAATCCCGACCCCAAAGCCTACACGCGGGAGAACATGACGGCCGCCGTCGAGGGCAGCCTGCGCGATCTGGGGACGGAGACCATCGACCTCATGCAGCTGCACGTCCCGCCGGCGGAGGCCTATGTCCCCGAGACGTTCAGCATCCTCGATGCCCTGGTGCGCCAGGGCAAGATCCGCCACTACGGAGTCAGCGTGGAACGGATTGCCGACGGTCTGAAGGCCATGGAGTTCCCTGGAGTGCAGTCTGTCCAGATCATCTTCAACATCTTCCGTCAGCGACCTGTGGAGGACTTCTTCCCGGAGGCCAGACGCTGTGGCGTGGGCATCATCGCACGCGTACCGCTGGCTTCCGGGATGCTGACCGGCAAGATCACGCGCGAGACCGTCTTCGCCACCGACGATCATCGCAACTACAACCGCGAAGGCCAATCGTTTGATCGCGGCGAGACCTTCTCGGGAGTCGATTTCGAGGCTGGGCTGCAGGCCGTTGAGGAACTGGGCGCGCTCGTCCCGACGGGAGCCACCATGGCGGAGATGGCCCTGCGGTGGATCCTCATGTTCGAGGGCGTGACCTGCGCGATAGCGGGAGCCAGGAATCCCGCGCAGGCCGAGGACAACATTCGTGCCGCCGACCTACCTGCGCTCTCGGACGCCACCATGGCGGCGATCCGAGCCGTCTACGACCTCCACATTCGGGCTCAGGTACACCACCAGTGGTAGGTCCGATCGGGATGCGGTTTCGCTCAACACAAACACACCCAGAAGGGGCATCTACCTGACAACCGTGTGGTATCTGCGCACAGAGGAGGTAGTGATGAGGCTTGCAGACAAGGTCGCGGTGGTCGGTATGGCACCTGGTACGCCGCGATTCCCGGACAGCTCAAGTCCACAGACATCGCGCAGCTGGACCTGTTTCTCGCCTCGGACGAGTAGAAGATGATCAACGGAGCCATCATTCCTGCTGATGCAGGATGGTCCGCGGCGTAGGATAGAGGGCCGCCGATGAGAACGAGGTCGCTTGCTTCTCTGCCTTAACAGCGAGTGGCAGGGGTGCGAGAGTCCGCAGCTCGAGCGAGGAGCTCGCGAGCTTGCCCGCGAGCTCTTTCGCGATGCACCTCATCTCGACCTCGGCCCGGCAACGTGCGATGCGCTCGACGTGCGCGATGGCGTGTTCGCGCTCGACTGTGTCGGCGGCCGGTTTCTGCGAACGCTGCGCGAGCTCGAACTCGCCGCGCCCGAGCGTGTTTTCACCGTTGGGGGGACGTGCGGGGCCGAAGCCGCGCCGATTGCCTACCTCAGCCGTCGGTACCAGGGACTCGGCGTGGTGTGGTTCGACGCGCACGGCGACTTGAACACTCCTGCGACATCGCCGAGCGGCCACTTCCACGGCATGGTCCTTCGCACGCTCCTCGGCGATGGTCCCCGCGAGTTCACCGACCACATCGCCAGCTCTCTCGATAGCGCTCGCGTCCTCGTCGCCGGGGCGCGCGACTTGGACGACGCCGAGCGCGACTGCATCGAGTCGGTCGGCATAGGATTGGTGGAAGGTTGGCCGGGAGACACGGCCGCGCGCATCATCGATTTCCTGCGATCGGCTGAAGTCGCGCAGCTTTACGTACACATCGACGTCGATGTGTTCGATCCAGCGGTCTACCGAGACGCGCTCTTCTCGGTGCCTCAGGGCCCGTCGCTGGACTCGGCCGCCTTCGTTGTGCGTGAGGTCGTAGATGCGTTTGACGTGGTAGGCGTCGGGGTGGTCGAGTCGTGTGGCCACACGCTGGAGGCGCGTCAGGCGCTTGTCGGCTTCCTGACCGATAGCGGTTTGTGGCGGCCCATGATGTAGTCTGCAGAGGGCCTCGCGCATGTGGCTGTCGTTTATGTCCATTGGCGACAGCATCTCTCAGGGCTACCGAGACTCGGTGCCGCGTCGGCGCAACGGGGGCTGTGGAGGGCGCATGAGCAACCTGGATATTCGCATTCGCATGGCAACGCATGAGGACGCCCAGCTTTTAGCCGATCTAGGCGCACGCACCTTCAAGCAGGCCTTTGGCGCCGACAACAACCCTGATGACCTGGCCGCCTATCTCGAGTCGGCCTTCGGACCCGCGATTCAGCACGCGGAACTCATAGACCCCGTCACTGTCTTCCTGATCGCGCAGGTCGGCGACGCGTTAGCTGGCTATGCGAAGCTCCGGCTCGCCGAGGCGCCCGCCTACGTCCTAGGAGAGCGGCCCGCCGAAATCGTGCGCATCTACGCAGATCAGCCGTGGATAGGGCGCGGCGTCGGGTCGGCCCTCATGGGTTCGGGCCTCGCCGCACTTGGCGAGCGTGGGTATGACGCCGCGTGGCTCAGCGTGTGGGAACGCAATCAACGCGGTATCGCGTTCTACGCGAAATGGGGATTCGATGCCGTGGGTCGTCAAGTGTTCCTTGTGGGTAGCGACCCACAGAACGACCTGGTTATGAGTCGCCTTCTGGCGGCGGGATAGCGGGCGTATGGACCTGTCGACGACGGCGAACACGCCTGAGGATAGGGTCCAGCGCCGACTATGGTAGCGCGCACGCCCCGCCGCTGGCGGTCTCGCCCACGAGCGAAAGCAGGTGCTCGCGGGCGGATTTGCTCAGACCGAAGGATCCCATCTCACCGGCGAGCCGAACTCGTGTGCCACTCCCGGAAACGTATCCGTTGACGCGCATGCCGGCGGTGCTGTCTCGCAGCGCGGTTTCGTCGCTCCCGAGCATGCCCTTGAACTCGTTCAGCAGAGTGCGGTCGTTTCGCAGGTAATACTTCTGGTGATAGTCCTCGGCGGGCCAGAACTTCTTCAGGGGCTCGATGCGCGTCGTGAGCGGCCCGCCGAGCTTCTCAGAAGCCACCTTCGCGCGCTCGCGCGCCACTGTCAGCTGTTCGTCGTCCTGCGCGAGAATGAGCGAAGCGTACTGTGCGTAGCCGGGACGGCTGGCGGGGTCGTGCAGCGCGAACATGAGATCCACGAGCTCGGCGTAGCTGATCACGGTCGGGTCGAAGTCGACTTGGACGCACTCGGACTGATCTCCCAAGCTGTGGTAGGTCGGATCGCTTCGATCACCGCCAGCGTAGCCGACGCGAGTTCTCCACACTCCTTTGACCAGCCCGAACTGGGCTTCGACTGTCCAAAATCAACCCAGACCGAAGGTGGCGGTGGATAGCTGCTTGGGGATGCGGCTGTCGACGGGGGCAGGTGCCATGCGTGTAGGTCCCTCCGGTCGCGTCCGAATCATCCCAACCACAAGCCCCCCCAGCGCGATCACGATGATCAGCGGCAGAACCAAAGTGCGCACTCGAGCGAACCGAAGCATGGGGCTCCTTCCTGCCGAGGACTCGTCACAGAAGAGGTGCAACTTGTGTGCCGTGGAGCGCTCCGCTCGCTCGCGGGCGCGAGGACCTCGTGCTGGTTCTCGTCGGCGGGCCAGACCGCGAGGGCGAGCTGCCGTCGCGTGGGGCGTCTCGGCTAGACTGGATTCGCGCGTTTGGAAGCTGGACGAAGACGCTGTCCTCCGGAACAGATAGCTGAGGCCCACCCATGAGACTCACGATCTTCGGTGCGACCGGGCGCATGGGTAGGCTGCTCGTCGAGCAGGCCCTGCATGAAGGATACGAGGTCGTGGCGTTTGCCCGGAATCCCGACCGCCTTAGGGGCGTGAGCCAGTATCGAGGTCAAGCGTCGCTCGGTTCCTGCTAAGGCTGGCGACATCTTCAGACCACGTGCACGAGTCTCCCGCGGTCAGCAACTGATCTGAGCACGGTCGCGACGACAACCTTGTCTGCGGCCCTGGCACGATTCAACGAGGGATCCGCAACATCTTGTGTCCGCTGGCCTGCAGGCCACCCGTACGAGCGTCACTTTGGGCTGCCACGCTCGCCGACCTGCGATGTAGAATCGACGGGGGGAGTAGGCCGAGAGTCTCAGGCACGGATTCGGCCCCGTTTGAGTGCATTGCGGGAGGGAGCGAGAATCGAATGGCCCACGTCACGCTGAAGTCCGGATACACCGAGCTGGTCGATCGGCTGAACCGCTTTCCGCAAGGCGCGCCGCCGTCCGACACCCTGTACAAGATCCTCGCGATCTTGTTCTCGGAGCGTGAGGCCGAGGTGGTTTCGCAGCTGCCCATCAAGCCGTTCACCGCGCCGCAGGCCAGCAGAATCCTGAAGATGGACCTCGCCGAGACGCACAGAGTGCTCGACGAGCTGGCCAGCCGAGCGATTCTCGTGGACACCGAGCGCGACGGAGAGACCACCTACATTCTTCCTCCGCCCATGGCTGGGTTCTTCGAGTTCTCGATGATGCGCATGCGAGGTGATATCGACCAGAAGGTCCTCGGCGAACTGTTCTACCAGTACATGAACGTCGAAGAGGAGTTCATCAAGAGTCTCTTTGTTCAAGGCGAGACGCAGCTGGGCCGTGTGTTCGTGCACGAGCCGGTGCTCTCCACCGAGAATTCGCTGCACGTGCTGGACTACGAACGCGCAAGTGAAGTCATCGCGACCGCAACGCATCGAGGCATAGGCATGTGCTACTGCCGGCACAAGATGCAGCACGTCGACCGCAACTGCGACGCCCCGATGGACATCTGCATGACCTTCAACGGTTCCGCACAGGCCCTGATAAGGCACGGATACGCCCGCGCGGTTGAGGTGAGCGAAGGGATGGATCTGCTGCAACAGGCCTACGACCGGAATCTGGTGCAGTTCGGGGAGAACGTGCGCGAGCACGTGAACTTCATCTGCAACTGTTGCGGATGCTGTTGCGAGGCGATGGTCGCGGCTCGCAAGTTCGGCATGCTCAACCCGGTGCACACCTCGAACTTCCTGCCGGTCGTGGACGAAGCCGCGTGCAACGGCTGCGGGAGGTGTGTCAAAGCCTGTCCGGTTGAGGCGATGACGCTTGTCTCGGCGAATGAGGGTCGAGACCCCCAGGCCAGGAAGGCCAAGGTCGCCGAAGACATCTGCCTGGGCTGCGGTGTGTGCGTGCGCACCTGCTCGCGCGGGGGGCTGAGCCTGAAGTCGCGTCCTGAGCGAGTCATCACGCCCCTCAACTCACTGCACCGCACCGTCGTGATGGCCATCGAGCGTGGCGACCTGCAGGACCTCGTCTTCGACAACCGAGTACTCTGGAATCACCGCGCTCTAGCCGCAGTGCTCGGTGTGATCCTGCGTCTGCCGCCCATCAAACAGGGCATGGCGAGCCAGCAGTTCAAATCGCGCTATCTGGAGAGTCTGATTACCCGCGCGGGGTACTGAGACGCACTGCTGCGCGTTCGACGCATTGTGAGATTCATCACTAGCAGGTCGCCACATGGGTGGCTTTGCCGGCTACGACGCGCCTAAGCTGACCGCAGGTTCTCTTTGGCAGAGTCTGAGACGACGGACCACCGGAGGCGCCAATCATGTTCTCAAGGACACTGAGGTCGCGAGTCATCGCGGTCGTTCCCGGGGTCCTGGTCGCCGTATTCGGCACGGCGGTCATCACAGGAGTCAGGCAGTGGCTCACGCCGGTTCTCGGCGCAGACATGGCCCTTTCGTTCTTCCTCGTAGTTGTCGCCGCTGCAGCTGCTGTTGGTGGCGTGGGTGCTGGCAGCTTCGCAATGGTCATTGCGCTGGTGGTAGGCGTACAGACCGTTATCGGACTCGATCAGATCGTGGCCAATCCGGCGGCCTCGGTCCATGTGGTGGCCTTTGTGCTGGAGGGAACCACGGTCCTGGTGCTGTTCCGGCTTCTCCAGCGGCGAAGTACGCACCTGTCGACTGCACTCACCGACCTGCATGCACAGCGGCGCCTTGTCGAACGAATGGCGATGGAAGACTCCCTCACCGGGCTCCGAAACCACCGCGCGCTTCGGGGCGACATCGCCAGCCATGTGGAGTTCGCATCGCGCGAAGGCCTGACGCTGACGGTGGTGTGCGCAGACGTCGATGGGCTGAAGGCGACCAACGACACCTATGGCCACGGCAGGGGCGACGATCTGCTCTCGGGTATGGCGCGGCTTCTGGTCGAGAACTGCCGCACATCAGACACCGCGTATCGGATAGGCGGCGACGAGTTCGTGGTGCTGCTTCCCGGGACGGGCCCGGCCGGCTACGAGAAGTGGAAGGCGCGGTTCGAGGACTTATCGGCAGCGATGCGCGAGGAGTTCGACGGTGCCGGACTCAGCCTGGGTGCGTCGCACCTACCGGCGGATGCAGCCAGCCCTGACACGCTTCTGAGCATCGCCGACAAGCGGATGTATGCGGCCAAGATCGCCAACGCTCACCCTCGGGTGGTCGGGCACGGGCGCGGGATACCGGCGCCGGATGTCCCCTCACCGGTGCGCAGCGAGCGCGTGACAGCGACCGTGTTGTCTCCAGCGACCTACGCCGCATGGGAGCTCGCGCTGCCGCAGATGCAGAGCGCGGCCTCAACCGGCGCGGCGGATCGCATCATCGAAGCGCTCACCGAGAAGGTCTCGGCCTGACCTCGTTCGTGCGCTGGTCGCGGATCACGTCCTCTTCGCGCGGAACCGACGCATTCGGTGCTCGTCAGCGCGGACAGGTGCCCGGGTACAATGCCAACGAGGAAGGGAGTTCCGGTGGACGAGCGAGCGAAGATGCTGCGGGGTGAGCCCTACGATGCGAAGGACGCGGAACTCGTCGCGGCACGCATTCGCGCCCGGCGCCTGACGCAGCGGATCAGCGCACTCGATCCTGTGGACAGTGCTGCGCATGTGGCGCTCTTCCAAGATCTTCTCGGCGAGATGGGCGACGGGTCGTGGATCGAACCGCCGTTTCACTGTGACTACGGTACGCAGATAGGTCTGGGCGTTCGCGTGTTCGTCAATTTCGGCTGCATCTTTCTGGACGCCGCGCCCATCGCTCTTGGCGACGACGTGCAGCTGGGCCCAGGCGTGCAGTTGCTGACGTCAGATCACCCCCGCGATGCAGCCGAGCGCGCGGGAGGGCTCGAGTCGGCGCTGCCAATCAGCATCGGTGCGAGGGCGTGGCTCGGCGGCGGCGTGATCGTGTTGCCGGGGGTCGAGATCGGGCACGACGCCGTCATTGGTGCGGGTAGCGTTGTGACACGCGCGGTGGAACCGGGGGTCACGGCAGTCGGGAACCCGTGTCGGGTCGTCAAGGGAAGCTAGCAGCGCAGGCGCCAACGCGACCTACGTGCGTTCGCCCACCCGCCGCATGCGGGTGATGGACTCGATAGTCACTGCGGTGATCAGCACGGAACCCGTGACGATGAACTTGACCGAGGATGAGAACGCGAGCAGGTTCATGCCGTTGGCGATCGAACCGATCACGATTGCGCCGAGAAGAGCCGACCAGACCGAGCCGCGACCACCAAACAGACTCGTTCCCGCGATGACAGGGCCGGCGATCGCCATGAGCAGCAGGTCGCTGCCGCCCGAGGACTGGTTCACTGCGAGCAGGCGAGACGCAGCGAGGACACCGCCGGCAGCGGCGAGTGTCGAACCGAGCATGAACACGATGATGCGCACGTTGTTGATCTTGATACCTGCACGCCGAGCGGCCTCTGCGTTTCCACCGACCGCGAACATGTGGCGTCCGAAACGCGTGCGCTCGGTGAGATAGGAAAACGCCAACGCCAGCATGAAGACGAGGAACACCACGAGGGGGAGTCCGCGGTCCTGGTTGGCGACAAGAACCATCGTTATGAACGCGATGCCGATACCGCCTGTCCGGAACAGGAGCCCCTGCATCGAGCCGACACGCAGGCCAGCGGCCTTCCGGCGTGATCTCCCGAGCAACGAAAAGCCCAGTACGGCCGCAAGTCCGAGCGCCGCAACGACCCAGCCCATCAGTGGCGAGAAGTACGTGAATGTCAGGCCCATGATGAATCGGTCGTTCAGGTTGATTGTTCCTGTCTGACCGAGGACGAGAAGCTGGAACCCGACCCAGGCGAGCGAGCCGGCCAGTGTGACTACGAACGAGGGAATCTGGAAACGCGTGATCATGAAACCGTTGAATAGACCGATGAGTGCCCCTAGTCCCAACGCGATGACCACGGCGAGCACGGCGGGCATTCCGCGTTGCACGACGAGTACCGCCATCACCGAGGCACACAGTCCGCTCACCGCTCCGACAGAAAGATCGATTTCGCCGAGAAGCAGAATCAGCACCACACCGATCGATATAGTCGCGACCGCGGCCTGCTGTAGGAGCAGGTTGGTGAGGTTGCCGGGGCTCAAGAAGCGGTCGTTCTGGAACTGGAAGAAGGTCCAGATCGCTGCAACCATCAGCAGCACCAAGAGCGTCCCGGCCTCTCCCTGAGCGAGCTTGCGGCCGATATCCTGGATCATCCCGACCAGGCCACCTGCGGAGACGCGCGTGTCCTGCTCGGCGCTCATGCGGTCTCCATGTGGTTGTCATTGTCGGCCTCGACACCAAACTCGGCGCCTGTGATTGCCGAGACCACGTCTTCGCGACTCACGCCCCGGACGTCGAACGTCGCCGCACGGCGACCCAGCCTGAGCACGATGATGCGATCCGCAACCTCGAACACGTTCTCGAGGTTGTGGCTGATGACCACGACGCCCAACCCACGCTCGCGCAGCGTCTTGATCAGAACGAGCACCTGCTCGGTCTGTGAGACGCCCAGCGCCGCAGTGGGTTCGTCGAGAAGAACCACGCAGGGGTCGCCCAGCAGCGAGCGGGCGATGGCTACGGCTTGTCTCTGGCCGCCGGAGAGCGAGCCTACCTGCACCCGCACGTCCTTGATCGTGGTCACAGCCAGCGAGTCAAGCAGCTTGAGGGCGTTTTGCTCCATCGCTGTCTCGTCGATGAAGTACGTAGCTCGCGCTGCGCCGCGCGCAAACTGCTCGCGGCCCAGGTAGAGGTTGGCGACCACGTCGAGGTTGTCGCACAGGGCGAGATCCTGATACACGGTGGCGATTCCCAGCGCCGCCGCTTCTTGGGGGTTGGTGATTCTCGCGGGGCTACCCTTGAAGTAGAAGGTGCCCTCGTCGCACACTTGCACACCGGCGATCGCCTTGATGAGCGTGGACTTGCCCGCACCGTTGTCGCCCACGAGTGCGACGACCTCTCCGGCGTCGACTTCGAAGTCGACCCCGGAGAGGGCCTGGTTAGCGCCGAACGCCTTGCTCACGCCTTTCAGCTCGAGCAGCGGCGACGCCGACCCCGTCGCGTTTGAAGAGTCTGGGATCACTGCAGCCCTACTGCTTCGCCAGCTTTCACAAGCTCGGGGGATGTCAGTATCTGCTCTGTGGTCCAGAACCCGTCCGCCACCACGGTGTCCTTGATGTTCTCTTTCATCACGGCGACCGGTGGCAAGAGCACTGAGTCGATGTCCTGGAGCTTGTTGTTCACCTTGGAGAGCGTCAGCTCAGGCGGGGCGCCTTCGCCCTTCGCGAGCGCGACAGCCAGTATTGCCGCTGACTCAGCCTCCAGCTTGATGGCCTTGTAGACGGTCATGTACTGCTCACCCAGCAAGACGCGCTGGATGGCAGCAAGCTCCGCGTCCTGGCCTGTCGTGGGGATCTTGGTCGGGTCGATGCCCGCACCCTTCATGGCCGCGATCGCGCCGCCGCCGGTACCGTCATTGGCTGCCAAGACACCTACGAAGCCGTCCTTGCCGAGCTTCGTGATGGCCTGATCCATCTGGGACTGCGCCTTATCCGGGCTCCAGTCCGGCGTGTCGTACTCGGCACCGATCTTGACCTTGCCGTCGAGGACGCTGTGAGCGCCCTTCTTGAACAGCGTGGCGTTGTTGTCGGTGGGGGAGCCGTTGATCATGACGATCGTCTTGCCGGCGTTGCCATCTTCGGTCAGCTTGTCGAGCAGAGCCTGGCCCTGCATGGTGCCTACCTTCTCGTTGTCGAACGAGATGTAGTAGTCGACCGGAGCGTTCAGAATCAACCGGTCGTAGCTGATTACCGGTACGCCTGCGTCTTTGGCCTTCGTCACGATCGAAGCGGCGGAAGCCGAGTCGACCGGGTCGAGCACCAGCACCTGCGCACCGTTGGTCAGCGCCGCGTCAGCCTGCGATTGCTGCTCGTTGGCGTCCTGGTTGGCGTTGCTGTAGAGGATTTCCGCGTCCGGGGCGAGTTCCTTGACCTTCGCCTCGAAGAGCGGCTTGTCCTGGGTCTCGTAGCGAGCCGTCTTCGTCTCCGGGAGCAGAAGCGCTATCTTCAACGGCGCCGCGGCGCTCCCTGTGTCCTTAGTGGGTGTCGTGGTCTTGGTACCGCCGCCACAGCCCGTGAGCACGAAAGCCATGCCCACCACAAGCGCTGTCACGGCAAACCAAGCAATTGCTTTCCTTCCGCGCATGACTTGCCTCCCATCAAGTTGGCCGACAGCGCCCCACCTCGTTGTGGCGCACTCTCCCGGCTGTTCCTAGAGGAGCACGCGGTGTTTGCCTTCCAATAGCCCGCACCCAGTGCGCTCACCCCATGAAACCATGAGCGCCGCGTGCCTCTCGCTGTGGAGAAGATACCCACTTCTTAGGTAAGCGCTGCATTAGAGTGTCCTCATCGGCTGCCCCCGTTGCCGGCAAGAGACCGCGCGGTTGCGGGTAGGTACATCGATGACAAGGGGGCCACATGAGAGTGCTCTTCATCGGCGGAACCGGTTTCATCAGCACGGCTGTCAGCCGCAGGGTGATTGACGAGGGCTTCGAACTCACGCTCCTCAATCGCGGATCGCGCGGTGCACACCTACTCGGCACCCACACTCTGACTGCCGATGTCCATCGGACAGAAGAAGTCAGCGCCGCACTTCAGGGCAGTGAGTTCGACGTGGTCGTCGATTGGATTGCGTACACACCGGAGGATATCGAACGCGATCTTGCGCTCTTCCAAGGGCGGACCCGGCAGTTCATCTTCATCAGCTCTGCGTCGGCGTACGAGAAACCACCAACGAGCTATCTGATCACCGAGTCAACGCCGCTGCAGAATCCCTACTGGGAGTACTCCCGCAGCAAGATCGCCTGCGAAGAGCGGCTGATGCGCGCGTATCGAGAGGACGGCTTCCCGGTGACGATCGTGCGCCCTTCGATGACGTACGACTCGAACCTGCCTATTGCGCTGGGTGGGTGGGGCACGTACACACTCGTGGACCGTCTGCTGGCAGGGCGACCGATCATCGTCCACGGCGACGGCTCGTCACTGTGGGTCGTGACGCACGCCGAGGACTTCGCTCGCGGATTCGTCGGGCTTCTCGGCAACCAACGGGCGCTGGGCGAGGCGTTCCACATCACCACAGACGAGGTGCTGAGCTGGAACCAGATCTACCAAACCATCGCCGCGGCGCTGGGGGTCGAGGCGAACATCGTGCATATCCCGACCGATTTCATCGTGCGGGTTGCACCGCAGATGTCCGGAAGCTTGCTGGGCGACAAGACCTGGAGCGTGGTCTTCGACAACAGCAAGATCAAGTCGTTCGTCCCGGGCTTCGAACCGACCATTCCTTTCCGAGAAGGCATCCGCCGGACGCTGGCGTGGTTCGCCGCCGATAGCAAACGACAGCTCGTCGACGAGGCGGTGCATGCGGAGCTGGACCGCATTCTCTCGGCATACGTGGGGTGACCTTACGTTCACGTCTCAGGCCGCAGCGGCTTGTCACACTGCGCGATGAGGTAGTCTCGTCTGGATGTATTCCGTGCGGGGCGCGCGAGGAGGAGCGACGGTGGTTTCTCGGACACAGAAGGTACTGTGGGGCGTCGTGGGGGCGTTTCTCGTCTTCGGGTTGGGTGCCTACGGGGGTAAGGTCGGCGGAAGCGAGCGGGGCAGCTTCACCATGAACTATCCGGCTCAAGGTAAGGAGTGCGGCGGACCGTCACCCCGCGAGCTCACCGGGCTCGTGTCGATCGGGGTGGACGGTGCGGGCGTCATCAAGCGCACACTACAGCCCAGCGAGCTGGAGATCACATCCCATGTCGTCACCAACGTGGGCACGACCGCGCGCTCGATCTCGTTTGAGACAAGTGGGTTTCCCGACAACACCCAGTATCACTCGCGCGACACGTCGTGGAACCCTGCGACGCGGACCATCGAACGGCTGATTCCCCCGGGTGACTCGGTCGACTTCGGGATGAACCTGTCGTTTCCCAAGCCTCTTCCCGATGAGCCCGTGTTGGTGGATGGCAGTGTCGTGATTCGAGATGCGCGTACCAACGAGCGGCTGAGTGAACTGCCCATCAAGGTCGTGCGATCAGGCGTGGCCGGCGTGAAAGGCGAGTGTTGTGAGTAGCGGCGCCCGACCCTTGACCACCAATCGGCTCAAGCGGCTAGGGGGCTACGCACTGGGGCTCGTGCTCTTCTACGCGCCGTTCGCTCTGTTCATCAAGTTGGTGGCCATGCTCACGCCCGCTTCACCGGCGGGGACATCGGTCTCGGATGTGCACACCGCATGTCTGCGCATGCCGCTGGGCTGGCTCGTCCAGCCCTGGATGTGGCCGTCACTGGGCGGCAGCCCCATCAGCTGGCTGCCGATACTGGTTCTGCCGCTGGGTGCCGTGCTCGCCGGGCCGCTGTTCTGTGGGTGGTTGTGCCCGGCAGGAGCGCTCCCGGAGTATCTGGGCAGGTTGGTTCCCGACCGATTCAAGTTCGATTTCAAGGGTCGCGTGGAGATCGTCCCGCTGCGCTACGGGTTCTTTGTCGGGTTCCTCTTCGCTCCGTTCGTTTCGACAAGCATCTGCTGCTCGTTTTGTAACTTCACCCACATGCAAAACATCGTGAGTGCGGTGACCGGCGATGTCTCGGGTCTGCTGTTCTTCACCTCGATGGGTGTTCTCGCCGCCACGATGTGGATCGTCCCGCTGGGTCTGTTCACCAAGGGCGGCCGCGGCTGGTGTCTGTTCCTGTGTCCCGCGGGCACGACCATGGCGCTGTCTGCGGCGCTCACCCAGCGCTTCGGTGGGCTGTGGCGGGTGCGCGCGGAGCCACGCACGTGCGCGCACTGCGGCGGCTGTGCCGATGTCTGCCCCATGCGAGCGATTGATGTCGACCCCGAGGAGGGCACCCGTATCGAGCCGCACCTGTGCATCTCGTGTCTGGACTGCGTGAGTGCCTGCCCATCCGGGTCGATCAAGTACGGGAGGAAGTCATGAGGCTTCCGGCTCCGCACAAGATTCGCGCGTTCGGCGGTGCGGCGGCGGCGATTGTCGTGGCCGCGGTTCTGACGCGGTCCTGCCCGGGCGGCTGCGGCAGCTGCACGTCGTGTGCGGCCGCCATCGTCCCCATGGGTGCATCGCTTTCTGTGGTCGGTGCGGTTCTGGCGGTCAACGCACGAGGCGCGTCGAGGGGTTCACGGGCGGGCAGGCAGGGAGGGAGAACGACCGCCTGCAGGCCTGTGTGTCAGCCTACCGCTTTCCAAACTCCGCAGTCACCTTGCGCAGCTCAACGGGGATGTCGATATGCTGCGGGCACTTCTCGACGCAGCGGCGACAGCTCGTACACAGCACAGAGCGGCCGTTGGTCTTGTGGGCATTGAGCTTCGCCGAGGTGCGAGCGAGCTTCTTGAAGCCGCGCTTGGTCTTGAAGCGGATGTGCCACTGGTTGCTCAGGTGCATGTTGTTGAGCGCGGCGAAGTTGCCCGGGATGTCGACGCCGAAGGGGCAGGGCATGCAGTACTTGCACGCGGTGCAGGGGACCGCGATCTTCTGGCGGTAGATATCGGCGATTCGTTCCACCGTGGCCTGTTCAGTCTCGGTCAGACTGCCCACGCCTGAGCTGTCCGCGCTCGCGCAGTTCTCCTCGACCTGGCGCATCGTGCTCATGCCCGAGAGCACGACCGAGACCTCGGGGCGGTTCCACAGGAACTGCAACGCCCAATCAACCGGCGTGCGCTCCACGCCGGAGGCGCGCATTACCTCCAGCGCCTCGGCCGGTGGGTTGGCCAGCTGACCGCCCTTGAGCGGCTCCATGATGACGACCGCGAGACCTTTGGACCCCGCGTACTCGAGCCCTTCGGTGGTCGCCTGGATGCCGGTGTCCATGTAGTTGTACTGGATCTGGGCGACGTCCCACGGGTGGAAGTCGACAATCTCCTTGAACACCGGCAACGTGTCGTGAAACGAGAAGCCCACGTGGCGCACGAGACCCTGTTCGCGTGCTTTCTCGAGCCGGTCGACATAGCCGAGGCGCTTGACCTTGTCGAACCCGCCGCGATCGAGCGTGTGCAGAAGGTAGATGTCGAAGTAGTCCGTCTGCAGCCGTTCGAGCTGGGCGTTCAGGTACTTCTCGAAGTCCTCGGGTTTGCGGCCCAGCGGTGTGGGGAACTTCGTCACGAGCTTCACGCGCTCGCGGTAGCCGTCTTTGAGCGCTTCGCCCAAGACCTTCTCGGAATCGCCCATGTGGTAGAACCATGCGGTGTCGACGTAGTTGATGCCGGAGTCTATGCCGCGGCGGATGATGCGAATCGCCTCGTGCTTGTCGACGGCGAGGCGGTTGAAGCGCTTGGTGGGCAGCCGCATCGCCCCAAACCCCAGCGCCGAGACTTCCCAGTTCAGTGAGCCCATAAGGCGGTACTTCATTGCGCCATCTTTCCTCGGTGAACGTACGCCACGAGTGTGGCGAATCGGGGCGCCCGAGACAACGCGTGGTGCGAATCACCCAGTGGCCCGGCTCCGGGGGCCCTGATGATGCTCACTGCTCTGATACCGACAACTCCCACAGATAGAGCGATGCCACCGAGCCGTACGGCGAATAGCGCTTGCGGTAGCGGGCGAACTGCTCTTTGGTGAGCGACGTGTGCCCGTAGAGGCGCATCATGCCGCGTCGGATCGCCAGGTCGTCGAAGCTGAGTACGTCCGGGCGCTGGAGCGAGAAGATCAGGATCATCTCGGCAGTCCAGACGCCGATACCCGGCCAGGCCTTCAGGGCGCAGATGACCTCGTCGTCGCTCATCGTTTGGAGCGCCGCGAGGTCCAGCTGCCCGCTCGCGACGGCGTGACTGATACCCGAGATGTAGCCGGCTTTGCGCATCGAGATGCCGCACTGCTGGATCGCCTCGACCTCGGCGGCCGCAAGGGATGCGGGCGTCAGCTCGAAGCGCCCGGTCAGACGGCCCCAGATCGTCTTCGCAGCCGCCGAGGAGATCTGCTGATCGACGATGCAGTTGACCAGAGCGGTGAACACATCGGGGGTCACACGGCGCTCAAGATGCCCGATCCGCTCGATGGCGCTGCCCAGACGCTTGTCCCTCGCGCTCAAGTGGCTTATCTCCCGTGCTCCGTACGGGAAGCAGTTGCGACGGCTCTGTGTGCGATCACCTGGTACCACGTGCCTGGCCCTCCTCGGTGATGAGTCTGTGCTTGGCTTGACTATCGCTTGTTGGGTCGCAGAATGCACTCCCCGAAGCGAAGGTGGCCAGCGGCCTCACCTCCCCTGGAGCCCGTAGGGCTGCTACACTGCAGCGCAGGGTAAGGAGTCTCAGGGCTCTCCTTGGGACCGTACGCGGCCGGCACCGCACACCGGAGTCCACACGATGGAATCGTCGACACTGCACTCCAACGAGGACGATATCGCTTCTGCGGTAGTCCGACATCAGGAGGCACATGGGGCGCCCCATGTGCCCGCGTCTTCCGTGCGCATGTCTCTGATCGATGAGGTCTACGCGCGCTCGGGAGTCAACGTCCGCACGTGCTACCAATGTGGCAAGTGCTCGGCCGGATGCCCCATGATGGGCGAGATGGCGGTACGTCCGCACGTGGTGATGCACCTCGTGCAGCGCAACCAGCGCGCAGAGGCCCTCTCCTGTGACGGCATCTGGCTGTGTCTGTCGTGCGAGACCTGCAGCGCCCGCTGCCCCAAGTCCGCCGATCCCGCCCGCGTCATCGACACGCTGCGCGAGATGGCTACCGAGACCAACCCGGGCCTCGCCCCGCGGGCGATCGGCGCATTCAACAAGACGTTCCTCGACCAGATCAGAAGCAAGGGACGCATGTCCGAGGTCGGTCTGGCGATGCAGTTCAACCTGCGATCCGGACGCCTATTGCAGGATGCGACTTCGATGCCGGCCCTGGTGAGCCGCGGCAAACTCAAGATCAATCCTCCCTCGATGCGGGACATCGACGATGTGCGGCGCATCTTCGCAAACGTCGAGGCAGCCACGCGCGATGCACGCTCCAAGGGAGGCTACCGATGAGTCTGGCCTACTATCCCGGCTGTTCGTTGCATGGCACCGCGCGTGAGTTCGATGAGAGCATGCGAGCGGTCGCCGACGCGCTGGGCATCGAGATGACCGAGATCGACGACTGGTCCTGTTGCGGCGCAAGCTCCGCCCACAGCTCCAATCACCTCCTGGGTGTCGCGCTCGCCGCCCGTAACCTGGCGCTCGCCGAGGCCGAGGGCCGGGATGCCGTGGTCGCGCCATGCGCAGCGTGCTTCTCGCGCCTCGCGATGGCTCGCCAAGAGGTTGCCGAGGATGAGGAACTCGCGGCCTCGCTGCCCGGCATCCTCGAGCGTCCGTTCGACAACACCGTTGACGTGCTCAACGTGGTGCAGCTCCTGCTCCCGTACGCGGAGTCGATCCGCGAGCTGGTCGCAGACGGACCGGGCTTCTCGGCAGTGGGACAGATGAAGGTCGCCTCCTACTACGGGTGTCTGCTGGTACGCCCCGTGGGGGTCGCTGGTGCGGACGACACCGAGGTGCCCACCACCATGGAGCAGGTCGCGTCCGCGTGTGGAGCACAACCGGTCGCCTGGAACATGGCGGTCGAGTGCTGTGGCGGGAGCCTTTCGATGTCACGCACGTCATCGGTCGTGCGGCTGGGCCGTGCGATCATCGACGATGCGCGGCGCGCGGGTGCCGATGCGATCGTGGTGGCGTGCCCCATGTGCCACGCCAATCTCGACTTCCGCCAGGTCGCGCGCGCCGAGGACGGCGGGACGGTGCCGGTGATCTATCTCACGCAGCTTGTGGGCCTTGCCCTGGGAATCGATGCCGAGAAGCTCGGTCTCAACCGCCACTTCGTCGACACGAGCCCACTTCTGGTAGAGCTGGCCGATCGCGCTACGAGCGCGGAGGCGGACGCAGCGGCCAAGGCGGCGGCGAAGGCCACGCGTGCAGGGGCGGTGGTCTAGATGGCGCGCATCGGCGTGTTCGTGTGCCACTGTGGAGAGAACATCTCGCGTACGGTCGACTGCTCGGGAGTCGCCAAGGCGCTTGCGGATCACCCAGGCGTTGCAGTCAGCATGGACTACAAGTACATGTGCTCCGATCCCGGCCAGAATCTGGTGAAGCAGGCGATCGAGGAGCACGCTCTCACGGGAGTGGTTGTCGCCGCCTGCTCTCCGCACATGCACGAGAAGACGTTCAGGCGAGCGGCCTCGCAGGCGGGCCTCAACCCGTTCGTCGTGGAGATGGCCAACGTCCGGGAGCAGTGCTCGTGGGTACACGAGGCAGGTCCCGCGACCGACGCCAAGGCGATCGACATCGTTCGGACCATCGTCGAGAAGGTGAAGAACAACGCACCGCTCGAGACGGTCCGCATTCCTCTGACCAAACGTGCGTTGGTGATCGGCGGCGGCATCGCGGGTATCCAGGCGGCACTCGACATAGCCGACGGAGGAGCGGAGGTGGTGCTCGTCGAGAAGGAACCCTCCATCGGCGGGCATATGAGCCAGCTTTCCGAGACGTTCCCCACACTCGATTGCTCGCAGTGCATCCTCACGCCACGGATGGTCGAGGTCTATCAGCACCCCCGCATCACGCTCTACACCCACAGCGAGATAGAGGCAGTAGACGGCTACATCGGCAACTTCCACGTCACGGTTCGCAAGAAGGCGCGCAGCGTCGACGAGCGGCTGTGCACCGGCTGTGGAGACTGCCAAGCTGCCTGTCCCAACCGCAAAATCCCCAGCGAGTTCGACGCGGAGCTGGGCACACGCCCGGCCATCTACGTGCCGTTCCCCCAGGCGGTCCCCAACATCCCCGTGCTCGACCGCGAGAACTGCACGTTGTTCAAGGGCCGCGCCAAGGGCCGCGAGAAGGACCTGTGCGGCAAGTGCAAAGAGGCGTGTTTGCGCAGCGCAATCGATTACGAGCAGCAAGACGAACTCATCGACGAGAAGGTCGGTGCGATAGTGATCGCAACCGGCTTCAAGCTCTACACCATCGGACGCGAGCAGCCTGAGGGCCTGTCCGGCTACCCCGAGTACAACTACGGCGAGATACCCGACGTCATCTCCGGTCTGCAGTTCGAGCGGCTCGCGAGTGCGAGCGGGCCCACAGGAGGCCGCATCGTTCGGCCCAGCGATGGCACCGTGCCCAAGCGCGTCGTGTTCCTGCAGTGCATAGGAAGCCGCGATCCCGAGAAGGGCATCAGCTACTGTTCGAAGATCTGCTGCATGTACGCTGCCAAACACACGATGCTCTACCGCCACAAGGTCCACGATGGCCAGGCCACGGTCTTTTACATGGACATCCGTACGGCGGGCAAGGGCTATGAGGAGTTCGTTCGGCGCGCGATCGAAGAGGACGGTGCCGACTACATCCGTGGCCGGGTGAGCCGCATGTACCGCGACGGCGACACGGTCAAGGTCGTCGGCTACGACACGCTCGCCGGTGAGCCAGCGATCCTCGATGCCGACATGGTGGTGCTGTGCACCGCTATCCGCCCCCACAAGGGCAACAAGAACCTCGGCCGCAAGCTTTCGGTCACCTACGACCAGTACGGTTTCATCTCCTCTGCGCACCCCAAGTTGCGCCCCGTCGAGACCACTACCGCCGGGGTGTTCGTCGCAGGTGCGTGCATGAGCCCCAGCGACATCCCCGATTCGATCGCCTCAGCCAGCGCCGCAGCGAGCAAAGTGCTCGGCATGTTCAGCGGCGATGAACTCGAGCGCGAACCCACGGTGGCCATCGTGAATGAGCGCACCTGCATCGGCTGCTTCAACTGCGAAAAGGTCTGCCCGTACGGCGCTATCGAGCATATCGACGTGTGCAACCGGGACAACGAGATCTGCGGGCACGTGGCGCGCGTTCTGCCGGGCGTCTGCCAAGGGTGCGGGACGTGTGTGGCCACCTGCCCGAGCAAGAGCGTCGAGCTGCAGGGATTCACCGACGAGCAGATATTCGCCGAGATCAATGCGTTGCTGACCTGGTGAGTGAGATGACTGAGCCGACCACGGAGTTCGAACCGCGCATCACGGCGTTCGTCTGCAACTGGTGCACCTACACCGGGGCCGACATGGCCGGCACGAGCCGCATGCAGATGGCGAGCAACGTGCGGATCATCCGCCTGCCGTGCACCGGCCGTATCGACGCGCTCTTCATCATCAAGGCGTTCGAGCGCGGGGCCGACGGCGTGATCGTGAGTGGATGTCATCCGGCGGACTGCCACTACACCGCCGGCAACTACCACGCTCGCCGGCGCTTCATCGTATTTCGCGAGCTGCTCAGCTTCATGGGCATTAGCAACGAGCGCGTCATATTCTCGTGGGTCTCGGCGGGCGAGGGGGCCAAGTGGCGCGAGGTGGTCAACGAGACCGTCGAGCGCGTTCGCGCGTTGGGGCCTTTCACGGCCTACCACGAGCTCGCCAGTCGCCAGATGGTCGGCGGTGCCTACGAGACCGAGGTCGAGCTGCCCGACGTGCGTGAGGCTCCGGCCGAGGCGGGAGGTGCCTCATGACCGAGCTGCAGGATCTCGCACGCAAGCTGCTTGAGGACGGCACGGTCGCCGTGGTGATCGGCTGGGAAGAGGGCCGACGCGGGCCGCGCCCCGTGAGTATCACCGAGCCCGATGACACCGAGCGGTTGGTCTTCAATGCCCGCTGCGTGCACAACCTTGCCACCTACCTCGACCCGCGACGCTCGCAGGTCAGGAAGCTGGGCAAGCCGGCAATCGTCGTGAAGGGTTGCGACACCAAGGCCGTGGCCGGCCTGCTCCGCGAAGCGCAGTTCAAGCGGGAGGACGTGGTGCTTATCGGTATGCACTGTGGGGGCGTGGTCACAGATCCTGCCGAGCAGACCGAGGTGACCGCCGAGACCGTTGCGCCGCGATGCGCAGGGTGCGACGTGCGCGAACCGCACCGCACCGACTACGTGCTTGGAGAGGCGCGCGTCGAGCCGCCCCAGAACACCAGCATCGACGAGCGCGTGGCGGCCCTCGACGCGATGACCGCCGACGAACGCTTCGAATACTGGGCGACCCAGATGGAGAAGTGTGTTCGCTGCTACGCGTGCCGGCAGGCCTGTCCTCTGTGCGTCTGCGATGTGTGCGTGGCGGACAAGACCGTCCCCCAGTGGATCGAGCGCGCACCGCATGCGCGCGGCAACATGTCGTGGCACCTCGTTCGGGCGATGCACCTTGCCGGACGCTGCGTGGGATGCGGCGAATGCGAGCGCGCCTGCCCCATGGACATCCCGCTCACCCTGCTCAACCGCAAGATGCAGCAGGTCGTGGCAGAGAGCTTCGAGTACCACGTGAGCGACGACCCCGAGGTCGTCTCTCCCATCGGCGCGTTTCGAGACGACGATCACGAGGACTTCATCTTATGAGTGCGTACGCCTTCATCACCGCCGAGAAGCTCGCCGAGCTGGTCGCCGACCTTATGGAATCGGGGACGCGCGTCATCGCGCCGATTACCACCGCTGAAGGCCGCGCGACCTACTCGGCGATCGAGGATCTTTCCGAGGCGACCTTCAACCAGGGGCTACCAATGCCCTCGCTCAAGGGGCACTTCCTCCCTCCCAATGAGGCGCTGCTGAGCTGGCGCCAACGCGGCGGCGACATCGAGCTCAAGCCCGCATCGACGCAGTTCGCGCCTCAGCTGGTGCTCGGAGCCCGGCCCTGTGACGTCGAGGCGCTGCAAGTCGTCGACGCGGTCATGAACTGGGACTATCACGACGACCTGTGGAACGGCCGTCGAGCCGCCTCGACGATCTTCGCGATGACCTGTGCGGGCGTGGACGACAGCTGCTTCTGCACAGCCGTGGGCTCGGCACCCGACTCCGCGCGCGGCGCCGATGCGCTGCTCACCGAGCTGCCCGGCGGCTACCTCATCGAGTTCACTTCCGAGAAGGGCGAGGCGTTTCTCGGTGAGCACGGGCGTTACTTCGACACCGCTTCTGATGAGGCAGTCGCGGCCGCCGACTCACTTCGCGCCGAGACGCGCACCCGGATCGAGCAGAACTTGGTGGTCGACACCGCCCGAATCGGACGGTGGATAGACGGGCACTTTGACGACGACTTCTGGCCCACGTTGGGCCCGCGCTGTAACGGGTGCGGAGCGTGTGCTTCGGTCTGCCCGACGTGCCACTGCTTCGACATCAATGACGAGCAAACGGGTGTAGGTACCGGCGTGAGGCGCCGCAACTGGGACAGCTGCCAGGCCAAGAAGTTCACCGTGCATGCGAGCGGGCACAACCCGCGCGGCGACCAAGACGCGCGGTACCGCCAGCGTATCGCTCACAAGTTCTATATCTATCCCAGCAAGTTCGGTGATGTGCTGTGTACGGGATGCGGCCGGTGCGTGCGTGCGTGTCCGAGCAACCAAGACCTTGTCGAGATATTGCAGACCATCGACGGACTCGCTGCTGTCGAAGAGGGGGGTGCCGCGTGAGCGACACTATCGCCTGCCCCGCCGAGACACAGGCCGCTCACCTCTATGAGCCGCATCTGGTCACCATCACTCAGATTGTTGACGAGACCCCTGACACGCGCACCCTGAGACTGCAGTTCAAAAACCCTGAGATCGCACAGTCGTTCTCGTTTCATGCGGGACAGTTCGGTGAGTACTCGATGTTCGGCTGGGGCGAGAGCACGTTTTGTATTGCCAGCCCGCCCACGCGCGAGGGCTACATCGAATGCAGCTTCAAGGCTGCCGGCAAGGTCACCACGGCCCTGCGTGAGGCCAATGTGGGCGACACCATCGGATTCCGGGGCCCGTACGGCAACTGGTTCCCCGTCGACGAGTGGGTAGGCAAGGACATCGTGTTCATCGCCGGCGGCATCGGGCTGGCCCCGGTGCGGTGCGTCATCTGGAACGTGCTGGACCGCCGTGATGAATTCGGCGCCGTGACGATCGTCTACGGGGCCCGCTCGGTGGCTGACCTGGTCTACAAGCGCGAGCTCGAAGAGTGGGCGGCGCGCGGCGACGTCAAGCTCGTCACCACGGTCGATCCCGGCGGCGAGACGCCTGAGTGGACCGGCAACATCGGGTACGTGACTCCGGTCGTGGAGAAGACGGCGCCCTCGGCGGATAACGCAGTCGCCGTGATCTGCGGTCCCCCCATCGTCATCAAGCTGACACTTCCGGCGCTCGACCGGCTGGGCTTCTCCGACGAGGTCATCTACACCACGCTCGAAAACCGCATGAAGTGCGGCGTGGGCAAGTGCGGCCGTTGCAACGTTGGCCGCGTCTACGTGTGCAAAGACGGCCCCGTGTTCACCGCAGCCCAGCTCAAGGCGCTGCCGGGAGAGTATTAGGCGCGGCTCTGGCTTTCGCGTTCGCGGAAGGAGGGCGAATCAACGCCGAGGCCTAGGATCCTGACAGAGCCGCATGCTCGTCACGCTGCAGTTGCGCCAGCAACCGCTTCTCGGCATCCCGGGCGAGTCGGAACTCGTAGACTCTGCCTCGCTTCGACTGCTCGAGGTAGCCGGCGCCAGCCAGCTGGAGGAAGTCCTGACGAGCTGTTTCGTAGGCAAGGCTCCACGAGCGCGCATGGCGTTTGATCGTGAACACCGTCGTGGGAAGACCGAGCGCCTTGTCCAAGATACGGGCCTGTCTATGGTTGATGTCCAGAGCCCGGAACCTTGTGCGTAGTGCCTCGTGACGACGCGCCGCGTTCTTGATCTCACTGTCTGCTTCGGTATAGGCGTTGAGGAACAGGCCCAGGCGTTTGATGACGAATGCAGTGGCGTCGAACTTCGATTCGCCGGCGTCGGGCGGTGCGGCAGCCCAGTCGGAACTCGCGTTGCGCGTCAGCGGCGTGCACGGCAGACAACGATATCCCTGTTGATACTCGTAGATGTGGGCTATGAGCCGGGCGAACAGGCCGTTGGCAACCACGAAGGGCTGTACCCGCCTGATCCAGTAGAAGTAGATGATGGTCTTGACGAGCGGGTGGATGAATGGCCTCTGGGAGCCCGTGCCATAGGCGGCGATGGCGTTCATCTCGCTCGTGATCCTCTCGGGCAGAGCACCCTCACCATCTGCCGAGAGTCCCACCTCGGGGTTGAAGATCGGCTGCGTACGGAACACGCCTCCCTGGTCCTTGTTCAGCGCCAATTGGGCATGCAGGTCACGCAACCGGTCGAAGGTCAGCGGTTCTGCAGCCAACTCGGGTAGGCGCTGCATCATGTCGTAGAACCGGATCACCCAGCGCTCGTAGTCGGTACTGGGCGCGGAGCCGTGCAAGAGCATGCGGCGGGCGGCGTTTCTGGCCTGCGTGAACTCGCTTTCGTTGGAGGGAGTGAGCTCTCCCGTCGCAAGGCCCAGGGGCAGCACTTCTTCGATGAGGATCCGGTTCTTCAGATGCCTGACCACGTCGTCGGGCAGATTCGCGGCCGAGTGGAAATCGAAGTTCGCGCGGACGTCGATCGCGTGAAGCAGCTCGACGAGTTCGGCTGAGACCGTGATCCAGCCTGAGTAGTCGCCCCAGGAGCCAGCGAGAATGGTAAGTCCCTGGGCACGCCGCACCGACTCGAGCAGATGGGTGACGGCATCGCGCGGTAAGCCGAGTGTGAGACTCGTGCCAGCGAACCCGTCGCGCTCGTCGTAGTCGATGTGGGCGGCCTGGAACAGCGAGTCGAGGCGGCCTTCGTCTAGCGCCTCGATCAGACGAAGAGCGGTGGGCTCGTCGATCCAGTTGTTCATCGCCCTGCTCCCTTCCGAGAGACTGTCGCTTGTGAGACTGAGTCGAATACTGGACTCAGACCAACGATAACACGTGCGTGATTGTCTCCATACGCTAGAGAAATACTAACACAGAAAATAGCGGTACTACACTCAGTATTCAGCTTGTGAGTCGATGAAATGGTCAGATTGCAATACTTATTAAACCTGAGGACAGTACACTAGTACGCAGGTCAAAGCGCCTGCTGCGGCGCCATAACACTCGCCCTAGGTGCTTCGCACAGAGCACTGTGTACTAATTGCGCTACAATTGGTACGAAAAGGTTGCGACATACCGTGAAACGGTAGCAGTCACAACACCAATGGACCCGGCAGTCCAGTTGTGGAGTACCAGTTCCAGCCCGCGTACGAATCACGGGGTGATCGGTGCTCCAAGAGGAAAGGGGACCAGGCGTGTCAGCTACTCTGTGGTTCGACTCGTTGATATGGCTCGTATGGCTAGCGCCATTCGCAGGCATTCTGGCGGCAGGTGTCACCAAGCGCCAGGATCCGCACATCGAGGGCGATCGTGTTCTGCGTCACGACACAGCCGCCATCGTCGAGCACTGGACGCACGGGATTTCGACAGCAGTCCTGCTTGTATCGGGAATCGCTCTTGGTGTCCTATTCGTCCCCGCACTCGTCGGAAGTGGACGACCGCTCTGGATCGCGATGGATATTCACTTTGTCGCAGTTGTGGTGTTTCTCTTCGGAACGTTTTACTACGGTGCGAACACGATGCTCGCGCTCAAGCGACTGAGGGAGCACCTCCCTACGAGTGACGCGCTGGAGTTCACGAAGCGTCACTACGGGCTGCTCCTGGGCTTCAAGAAGTTCACCATGCCGCCGGAGCGCAAGTACTTCGAGTCCGAGAAGATGGCGTATCTCATGGCCGCCGCGACGACGATCACGATCATCGTCACCGGGTTCGTGAAGGTGGCCGCTCACTCCCTCGATGTGCCGGCGGGGCTGATGTCGATCATTACGCCGACGCACGACATCGCGACAATAGCGATGCTGGCGTTCATCCTGCCGCACATCTTCTTCGCGGCGATTCTGCCCTCGAGCTGGCCGATTCTCAGGTCCATGTTCACGGGGCACGTGAGTCTCGACTACGCGAAGCACGAGCACGCAGGCTGGCTCGCCGAACTGAGGCAGGCAGACGAAGAAGCCGACGACCAGCCCCTAGTCCGGCCCGTCGCGCCCAAGCGTGTCGCCTGATGACCGGCCCGATTCAAACCTCGAAAGGATCTCATGATGAAGGATAAGGGCATCACACAGACTCCCGGGGCTTCCGCGCCTGATCAGGGCAGGACGTTCTCCCGACGCGATTTCGTCACATCCCTCGGCGGTGTCGGTATCGGCGCCATTCTGGGCGGGATGTTCGTCTCGAGCATAGCCTTGCCAGAAGAGGTGTTCGCCATTCCCGCTTCCGGGGGCTACCTGCTGGTGGACACGAAGAAGTGCGCCGGATGCACGAGTTGCATGATGGCGTGCTCGCTCACCCATCACGGCGAGACGAACCTCTCACTCTCCCGGATTCAAATCACGCAGAACCCGTGGGGCAAGTTCCCCGACGACATACAGATCGCTCAGTGTCGTCAATGCCCCTACCCGGCCTGCGTCGCCGCCTGTCCCACCGGCGCGATGCACGCTGACGCCAAGACTGGCGTGCGTACCGTCGACGAGGACAAGTGCATCGGCTGCGAGAAGTGCGTCAACGCGTGTTCTTTCACGCCCTCGCGCGCTCTATGGAACTTCGAAGAGAAGCATGCCGAGAAGTGCGACCTGTGCGAAGGCGCCAAGTTCTGGGACGAGGTCGGCGGTCCGGAAGGCAAGCGGGCCTGTGAAGAGGTGTGCCCCATGGGGGCCATCAAGTTCACCAAGGAGATTCCGGCCCAGAGCGAGAACGGCTACGAGACCGACCTGCGTACCGGCACGGTATGGGACACCTTGGGCTTCGATGAAGCACCCCAGTCGGGCGGTCACCTCGGTTAGTTCCAGGAAACGTGTAGCGCACCCATGACAACACTGATGGAGGCAACTGATGGCAAGTAGTAAGGGTTACTCCGGGAAGATCCTGAAGGTGGATCTGACCACAGGCTCATTCGAAGAAATCCCCACCGAGAAGTACCAGTCGTGGGGCGGCGGTCACGGGATCGGTTCTGCGATCTTCTTCGACCTCTGCGTGGACAAGACGATCAAGGGCACAGATCCCGGCAACGTCGTCACGCTCATGACGTCGCCGCTCTCCGGCACGCTGGCACCGTCGGTCGCCGGCCGCACCGAGGTTCAGGGCATCGGCATCCAGGCCTACCCGATCGGCTGGTTCACTCGGTCCAACTTTGGCGGTCGCTTCTCGACCCAGCTGAAGTTCGCCGGCTGGGACGGCATCGTGCTCACAGGCAAGTCGCCCAAGCAGGTCTGGCTCAACATCGTGAACGGCGACGTCAAGTTGCAAGACGCGACGGACCTGTGGGGCCTGAATACTCGTGAGACACAGGAAGAGATCTGGGCGCGCGTTGAGCCCAGCAAGAAGGACGTCGGATGGGTCAACATGGGAGTGTCCCGCGATTCGGGGCGTACCACCCAGCACCCCGCCGTCATCACCACCGGCCCGAATGCCGAGAAGTACGGCCCCATGGCCGCGCTCGTCCACGACGCCGGTAACGGCGCCGGACAGGGCGGATTCGGCGGGGTCTTCGCCTCGAAGAACCTCAAGGCGATCAGTGTCGTGGGCACCGGTGGCGTCGACATCGCCGACGCGAACGCGCTCATGGCCGCTCGTCTGTGGTCCAACGGCTACTCGTTTGCTGGGCACCACGACAGTCCTACCGAGTACGTGGGGCTGACCGCCTTCGGCAGCACGCCGGGCAAGCCGCTCTCGACGATCCAAGACAATCCTGCAGGCACCACGTCGCGCCCGCAGGGCTGCGTTGGCTGTATCCGCAACTGCCGAGGCAGAACAGACACAGGCAAGG
>JBBREQ010000023.1:0-29441 GCA_038202795.1 Coriobacteriia bacterium
GTCTGCAATGCCGCAGGCCCCCGCCGAGGACGTGAGCGAGGGGACCCCCGCGCCCTCCGCGAATCGCTACCCGTGAATCAGCGACGGCAAGCACCTGGTACATACCCACGTGCTATCGCCCTTCATGCGCACCGGCAGCAAAGGAGCGTCATCTTCGGAGGCGCCGCAGTTGAAGCAGTGCTGGGCGATGTAGTTCGCCTTCTTCTCGGCGATGATCGGCTCGGCCGCGACGTGATCGAACGGCACGGTCTCGCGGTACTCGAGGGTCAGAGCGCCGGTGGGGCACACGCCCAGACAGAACCCTGCACCGTCACACAGCTCCTCCTTCACGACTCGGGCCTTGCCATCCACCATGACGATGGCGCCCTCCGCACACGGGCTGACGCACGAGCCACATCCGTTGCAGAGGTCCTCGTCGATGCGCACGATCTGGCGGTTCACGGTAGTAGTGCTCATAAGCTGGTTCCTTTCGAGTTGTCGACACCGGCTGCTGCTGCGGTCCGGGCGTTATCGCGCGCCCTGAGGCGTCCGTGTTTCCGAGCCTGCAGTAGATGCCTGATGCCATCGATCGCGTGGCCCTTGCGCCACGACTTGGGTCCCGAGTAGCGCATCATCTGGCGCTGCCACTGCGCCTCGTCGGGCTTGTAGCAGTGCGTCTCGCAGTGAGCGCAGAACGGCTTGGGGTCCTGGGGGCAGTAGGCGCGGCGCTTCTCTCCGTACGCCAGATGCTCCTCGCACTCCCCGCACAGAACCGGTACCCGACGCCCATAGACGCCCAATGCCTCGCCTGCCGTCGTCGCCTTCATGCGCACGCGGTCACGGTGATGACCGTCGCACCAGATAGCCACGAAGTCCCCTAACACGCGCACGTCATGGCGGACTGATCGATCCTCCATCGCCGTGGCGAACCTGTCACTCATCTCACAGCACTCCTCGCGATTGAGGTGGTGGCGCGCAACGCGCCGCTCCTTCACTACGCCGTAGGCTACGATGGTGTTCATGCCCGTACTTTGACGTCGGTCAATTCGGGGAAGAATCTTCACGGAAACGGTAAGAAATACCGAGTTAGGGCGCACATGGCTCAGACGGGCACGACAAGACCCGACGTGTTGGCGGCTTTTCGAGCCTGCAGGTTGTGGCGTACTGCAAGCAACGACGCAGTCGCAGCGCTCGCTTCGAGCGCCCGCGTGCGCGATGTGCCGCGTGGGACCACGCTGGCGACCGAGGGCGAGCCGGCCAAGGAGTTCGGCCTGATCATCACGGGCAAGGCACGCGTGTTCTACTTGGGCGCGGACGGCAAGCAGATCACCTTCGAGTCGCTCGAGTCGGGAGACCCCTTCGCCGCAGTCGCCTCGCTCGCGGGAGGCCGCTATCCGGCGCACGTCGAGGCAGCGACGCCGGCAACTGTGGCCTGCATCCGGAGCGAAGAGCTCTTTGCGCTGCTCGAGGCCGAACCCGGGGTCGCACGCGGACTCATCGGGGACCTGGCGACCCGCGTGGTCAACTTCACGAGCGTGGTGCAGACACTGGCGCTTGACGTTCCCAGCCGGCTTGCGCGCTACCTGTTCCAGAGAGCGCTACAGGGCGGTAGACCCACGGCTCAGGGCCTTGAGATAGAGCTGGGCATGAAGAAGGGTGATCTGGCCATGGCGCTGGGCACCGTGCCCGAGACGCTCTCACGCGCATTCGCCAAGCTCAAGGACGACGGCCTTGTCGAAGTCCGCGGTAGCACGGTGCTGGTCCTCGACGTCCGCGCCTTGGCCACGCTAGGAAGCGGCTATACGGAAGGGTGACTCCGCCCCCCGCTACGGCGAGCGAAGGCTGGCGTCCGCCTTGGTGGCCGCCTCGCGCGCGGCGTAGTACGCGTCGGTAGCGGCCTTCGCCGCACCCTCGTACGCATCCGCGATTGCCTGATCCGGAGATGCCGGAAGCTGCTTGGCGAGCGCGATTGCCTGCTTGTCCTCGGTGTTGTACGTCTTGGCGACCGAGTTCGCGCTCTTGACGTTGCCCTTCAGCCACGCGCTGTCGGACTTCTGCGACAGACCGTTGAGCCGGATGCGAGCATCCACGTAGGCGATGAACTGCTCGAAGGGCGCTTCCGAGAAGCTCCTGTCGGCCTCCGTGAGCTTCGTGCGGGCCGCCGCGAGCTTCAGGGCAGCCTGCTTGTTGTACGTGCGAGAGGCCTTGACCCCCGCCTTGGTCAACTTGTTGTAGGCGACGACGGCCTTGTCGGAGAGTCTGTCCGCAGCGATCACGTCGTCCCACGCCCCCCGCGCCACCGGCATCGAATCGGATGCCGCGACGTTGAGCGCCAGCAGTACCCCCGCTTCACCCAGCATACCGATGCGTGCCTCGGCGGCCCGCGTGAGCAGGTCTACGCGCGTTCGGTCTGCCGAGGTGCTGAGAGGACGGGCCTCGTCGAGGAGTCGCACGGCTCTCGTCAGGTCCGTTCGGGCCTGTGGAATCCTCCCCGACGCCTGTCGCGCCGCATCGGCAAGCTCCGGCGTGACCTTCTCGCGTATGACCGAGTCGACTTGGACGACCACCGCATCCGCGTCCTCGATCAGCGCCGTAGCGGCATCGATCCGCTTGACCGCCTCGATGCGAGCCGTGAACAGACGGTAGCCCCAGACAACGCCCGCGACGCACAGGATGATTGCCAGAAGAACCGCAAGAATCAAGGGTCCGCGACCCGGCGATGCGTTTCTCAGCCCACCCGTACCCCGCGCGCGGCGACGCCGAGGCGTCCTGCCGCCGGAGCGTGAGGGTGTCTCGGTCGAGCGCTGCAGTGGTCCCGTTGTGGTCATCAAACGCCTCTCGTACCGCGGTGGTGTTCACACCCGCCACGGCGAACATGATACCGCGTAGGGCCGACAAGACCCCTCCCGCCGGCGCCCTGCCCCCTCCTGATCGAGAAGATCCCGTCATTCTTTGGCGATTTCCCTCGACATTACCCAAAGTAGGCATGGGTGTTGCTTGCAGCATGTGCGAGTTGGTCGACCCGCTTCATCCTCCCCCCCTCGAGGCGGGGGCCGACCGCTCGAATACAGAACGAGGCGCCTCCCCCCAGGCGCCTCGTTTCGCGTCTCGGGACGTTTTCTTTCTCCGCCTGCCCCAAGGCTCGGTACAATCGGCAGGGTCGCACGCCCGTGACCACTGGCACCCTGGGGGCACCAGATTGACTGACGCGATCGAACGTATCGTCAACCTCGCACTGTTCTTCGCAGACGCGCGTGGCACCGTCACTGCAGAGCAGGCCCGCGCGCAGGTCGCGGGGTATCCAGCCGACCAAGACGAAGCCGCGTTCATTCGAATGTTCGAGCGCGACAAAGACGACCTGCGCAAGGCCGGGCTCACCATACTTGCCGATGACGAAGGCAACTATCGGCTCGACCGCACCGCGACCTTCTCGGCGCCGATCGATCTGGACGCTGGTGAGACTGCGGCAATCCGCACGGTCTCTGCTGCGCTCGCCGACGACCCGTCCTTCCCCTACGCCGCCGACTTGCGCCTCGCGCTTGCCAAGGTGGCCCCTCACATCGACGCCCCTCGAGCCGATGCCATGGCGCGCCTGGCCGATGAGAGCCCGGAGAGGCAAGGCGACGACGTCGCCACGCTATCTGCCGCGACGGCCGCCCACAAGCGGGTCACGTTCGGGTACACCAACACGGGTGGTGGTTCAGGCGAGCACGAAGTTGAACCTTATGGGCTCTTCCTGCATGACGGTCGGTGGTATCTGGTGGGCCGCGACATCAGCAAAGATGAGATGCGGACCTACACCGTGAGCCGTATGGTGCGTGTCTCGCGCAATCCCTCGGCTCCCAAGACCCCGGACTTCGAACAGCCGGAGGACTTCGATATCGCTCTCTTCATCCGATTGCCGTTCCAGTTCGGCCCGTCCTCGCAACGGTTTGAGGCCCACCTGCGGTTCGATTCCTCGGCGGCCTGGCGCGCGTCGATCTTGAGCGCCGGGCGGGGGACCCTCAAGACCGAGGGCGCCGAGGTGCTCTGGACCGTGGAGGCCCGGTCGACAACGGCGGTGCTGCGTTTCGCTCTGGAGAACGGCCCCGGCCTAAGCGTCGCGGGCCCCCCGGAGCTGGTTTCCGCACTGAGCGTTGGCCTCGCGGCGGCGGAGGTGCTCCATGGCTAAGCCGACCACCTCCGAGCGTGCGCGCCGCCTCATCGCCCTGATGGGCCACCTGACGCAAGACGCCACGTATCGCGTCGAGGATCTTGCCCGGGCGGTGGGTGCGACACCCGCCGAACTGACTGCCGATCTCGAGGCGCTCTCGATGTGCGGCACCGACGAGCTGGACCCCTACAGTATGGTGCCCATCATGATCGAGGACGGCATCCTGGAGGTCTTCGGCCCCCTGCCCGCGCTGAGCGACCCTGTGCGGCTCTCCTCGGCTGAGGCGACCGCGCTGGCCGCGGCGCTGCAGACGGTCGGCTTTGGCGCACACGAACCGCTGGTCACCAAGATCCTCTCGGCTGCTTCTGCGGGCTTTGATGCCAGCGCGCTCGAGCACACCGTGCGCGCTGCAATCGCCACCCATGAGAGTTCGGTGTTCGCCTCGCTTGCCGATGCGGCACAGGGAGCCCGCGTGGTCGAGATCGAGCACGTGCGCGGGGGAGCCCACGACCCGAGTGTCCGCCAGATCGAGCCGGCTACGCTCTTCGCCCAACGCGGTGCCTGGTACGTCACCGCGTGGTGCCGACGCGCCGAGGAGTGGCGCACCTTCCGCGTCGACCGCATCCGCGCCGCGCACGAGACCGGCGAGCAGTTCGATCCCGGCGCGCACGCCACCCCCCTGGGCGATCCCACTGCGTTCGACGCCCGTGGTCTGCCGGTCGCCACGCTGCGCTTCGCCGAGACGGAGCCGTACCTCGAGCGTGAATGGCCGGGGTCGCGACCGATCGACGGTGGAGAAGGTTCCGACACGCTGGTTGAGGTGCCCTACGGCGGCACAGCGTGGATCGCACGCCGGGTCGTCGCCAGGCTGGGTCGCGTCGAGGTGGTTCAACCCGCCGAGCTCCGCGCAGCTGTCGCGGCTCTCGCGCACCACGAGCAGGCCGCACTCCCAATCTGACGCCTGCCTCACCCGCCGAGAATACTCTGTCCTCGTACGGCACGCAGTCTGTCAACCGCAGCGCCGACGTCGGGACACCCATCCGACTGCGCCTGCGCGGGTGCCGTGAGCAGATACTCCACGAGCACGAGCGCTTCTTTGAGCGCACCCACAGCCACGAGATCGTCGTCGTAGGCGAGGCTCACACGAAAGACGCCCTGGCCGTCGCGCGCGAAGTCCCAGCTCGTGGAGGCCCTCAGCGATCGGGGCGAGCCGGAGAGCGCCATGAGCTCGGCGGCGACATGCTCGAGCACATGCGGGGTCTCGGTGTCTGCGAGTTCGCGTAGGAAATCGCACCCTGCGTCGTTCTCGCAGCTGTGGCGCGCCAGCCCGGGCAGCAGCTCCACAGCCCTGCGCGACAGGCCCGGCACCGCAGACGTGCGACTCAGGACGGGGTCCACAACGCGGACGCGGGCTTCAACGCGATCCGCTGCCACCTCCACCTGCTCGATACGCAACGCCACGCGGGGGCTAGGGCTCGGAGGGGATGGTCGGGCGAGTGCGGGCGCCCAGGTAGAACGCAAGCGAGGCCGCGACCACTACGATGCCCGCCACCATGAACAGGGTTCGCGTGGCATCCGTGTCGAGCACGGCAGAGACCGTGGACTTGGCATCGGAGACGGCCAGCTCCTTGACGGCTTCGGCACGATGCTTGATCTGATCGAGCGTGATTCGCTCGGCGGATTGGGTGATGTCCTGTTTGGCGCTCATTGCACGACCTTCCTCATCTTCGCGTAGGTCAGAGCAGCTGCCCCGATCACGAGCACCCCTCCAACGATACCGAGTGCCCCGGGCCAGCCCACGTAGCTCGCCAGCACCATCAACGCCGCGACGGACAGATAGCCGATGCCCAGGAACAACACGGCTGCGGCTGCCAGCGCGAACGCGACGACTTGGCCCGCGACCTGAGTTGGCACGACGACCTTATCGTGAACGATGTCACCGGTCTCTTGGCGGACGTAGTCCACGAACATCTGGATGAGTTCGGCTACGGCCTCTGCGACGGTAGGACGATCCGGGGGAGCCGGCTGAGTTGAATCAGTCATCGCGAGCCTCTCTGAAATGCCTTGCATGGCGTTCCTGACTTGAAGTTACCCCATTCGCCCCTCTACGGCGTAGATTCTGCGGCAAACGCACGCGGCGCCAGGCAAAAGGCCCGACGCCGCGTCTGATGCTCTGTGTGGTGCTACCTACTTCACGATGCGGTACTTGACCCTTCCCACTCCACTGAACTTCAGCGCCTTGGCCGGCCCGGGGCCCAGATCGAAGGTGCGGCCCGCGACGAAGGGGCCTCTGTCTTTGACCACGGCGGTCACCGTGCGCCCCTTGTACGAGAACTTGACCTTGGTGCCAAAGGGAAGTGAGCGATGAGCGCAGACCATGCTGGTCTTGGTGAGCTTCCCGCCGCCGGCCATGCCATGGCCGTAGAAGCCGGGGCCGTACCACGAGACGCGTGCCCTCTTCCAACCAGCCTTCACCCTGGTCGCACCATGCGCGTCGGTGCGCTTCACGAGCTTCTTGGCCTTGGGGGCCTTGGGGGCCTTGGGGGCCTTGGGAGCCTTGGGGGCCTTGGGGGCCGGCGCCTGTTTCGCGGCTTTCTTGGCCACCTTCTTGGCGGCCGGAGCCAGCAATGTGCGGTGCTCGGCGGCCGAGGGGTTTGCCGCGGCGAACTTGGCGTCGGCTGCGACCTCGGGCCCCAGCGCAACCGCGGTGTTCTCGTCGACACCCAACATGGTCGTGCTGTTTGGCGTAGCGGCGAAAGCGGCTGCTGCGAAGGCGAAACCGCCCAGCAGGACACACGCGATCAACGCGCCACGCCTAGAGATATTGCCTGAAATCAAGTGATTCCTCCGTGATCGGGGACAGGGGTGACGAAGGCCCGGAGGCGCAGGGGACACTGGGGGTCCAGACAGCGGCTGTGATTTGAGTGCGTAATAGCTGCCTCGCATCCGGCACGACGGGCGTGTTCGCCATCATCACGTGCCGAAGAAGCGCTATGCTTTTTGGCGGCGGATCAAGTGGTGCTGCTCGGTCGCACTGCGCCCGTCAACGCATTGTTGAGACGGGCCTCGTTTTGGCCGATCCGACCGGACTTCTGTGCTCTCGACACCCGCTGTGCAGATCCATCGGCCGCTCCGGTCTTTCTCCGGCCGAACACCTGCGGGGTCGCGTAGGCAACATGGGCAACAGCGGCGAGTATACCAACACGTTACCGTGCCGACAACACTAGACCGCAAGGCGAGACTCCGCCGAGACTCCGGCCTTAAGACACCGGCACGCGCGCCCTACTTCGTCGCGCTCGCCTCGGCACTCGCCAGGCGCTCGAGCACCCGACCCAGCTCGGCGATCTTCGCCCCGTAGGTCGACCAGTCACCCGCACGCTGCGCGGCCACTGCCTCCTTGTAGAGTGCCGCTGCTCTGGCGGCATCAGCAGTAGTAGCGGTATCGCCACCCCCGCCCGGCTGCGGAGTCGCGGTCGTCTCGGCGGGAGCCTCCTGCCCGAACACCTTGAGCAGAGCCCCCTCGAGAGTCTTCTCCATCTCAACCTTGTCCGAGTACGCGACGATCACGCGCGTGAGTTCCGGGATGGCGGTCTGCTCGGCTTGCAGGAACAGCGGCTGGATGTAGACGATCGAGTCCTCGATGGGGATGACCTGCATCTTGCCAAAGAGCACGCTGCTGCCTCGCTGGTTCCACAGCGACAGCTGCGGAGAGATGATCGGATCCTGGTTGATGCGTGCACTGACCTGCTCGGGGCCAAAGATCACCCGCTCTTTGGGGAACTGGTAGACGGTGTGCTCCCCGTAATTCTCAGGATCGCTCGAGACTGCCATCCACCCGATCATATTGTCGCGGTTGCGCGGCGTGTAGGGTTGCATCATGTAGAAGTGCTCTTTCGGCGCACCCGGCAGAGTGAGCAAGACGAAGAACGGCTCCATCTCCGAACCCTGGCGCAGGCCCGGGATCTCCCACTGGTCCTCTTTGTTGTAGAAGGTGTTGGTGTTGGTCATGTGATACGTGCGATAGACCTCGGCTTGCGCCGAGAAGAGCCCCTGCGGGTAGCGCAGGTGGTTCCGGATGCCGCTAGGCATCTTGGCGCCATCGGTGACCAACGTGGGAAAGACGTTGCGCCATGCCTTGAGGATCGGGTCTTCTTCATCGAACGCGTAGAACGTGGTCTCACCGGTGAAGGCATCCACGGTCACCTTGACCGAGTTGCGTAGGTAGTTGGTTCCGTCATCGAGCTGCTGCGAATAGGGGTAGCGGCTGGACTTGGTGTAGGCGTCGATGACCCACACGATGCCTCCGTCGACCAGCACCGGGTAGGGGTCGTCTTCATAGATGAGCCAGGGGGCAAGTCGGCTCAAACGCGAGTCGAGATCGCGATTCATGAGGACGCGGCTCTCCGGCCTCACGTACTCCGAAAAGAGCACCTGCGACGAAGCAAGACGCAGCGCCCATGCGATACGCCGCCCCAGAGAACCCACCTGCACGCCCCCGGTGCCTTCGTACTCGTAGAAGGCATTGTCGTCGCCTTTGGGGTAGTCGAACTCAGGGCGCGTGGTGTCGACTATCACGTACTCGTCGGTGTCTTCGCCAAAGTAGATGCGCGGTTGCGTGATCTTGAGATCGGGAGAGCCCGATGCCACCGAACTTGCCGCCGTGGGAGGAATGTTCCCGATGATGAACTGAGGGAGTCCTCGCGTGTCGAAGTCACTGGCGGGTGACATCACGATACCCGACCCGTGTGTGTAGACGAGGTGGCGGTTCACCCAGGTCTGCGCCTGCTCGGCCAGAAGCGATGACTTGATCTCCCGGGCGGAAACGAGCACTTGGCGCATCGTCCCATTGACCAGGTACCGATCTACGTCCACGTCCGAAAATTCGTAGTACGGGCGAATGGTCTGCAGTTGACCGAAGCTCTGCTTGACCACGTCTGGGTCCCAGAGGCGCACGTTGCCCAGAGTGGTGCTGTTGTCGGTGACGTCTTGGGCCGTCAGATCCTCGGCCGCCTTGAACTCCACGCCCTTGACGTCCGCGAGGTCGAACGCCCCTCGCGTCATTTCGATGTTGTGGGCGATGTAGGGTGCCTCGCGTGACGACTCGTTGGGGGTCACGACGAATCGCTGCACCAGACCGGGCCACACGCCACCCAACACAATCGCGGCGCCGACCCACACGCCCAGCGCAATCACCGGAAGCCGCCAGCCGCGATAGCGGATGTTGAGCAGTAGCAGCCCTGCCGTGACAAACGAGATGACGATCAAGATGCGCAGTGCCGGTAGTTGGGCCACTACGTCGGTGTAGGAGGCACCCGTAACCTGGCCGCGCGGCGAGAGGTTCAGGTTGTAGATATCTATCCAGTATGCGAACGCCCGTGTCAGCACCAGCAGCGCCGCGAGCACCGACAGATGCGCCTTCACATGTGGAGCGAACCCCTTGAGTCGTGCCCACGGCTGAATCGCCCCATCGAGGACGTGCACGATCAACACCAGCACGAAGGTGAGGACGAGGATGTCGGTGGTCCACATCAGCAGACTCTCCGCCGCGGGCAGCGTGAAGACCCACAGTCCCACATCCTTGCCGAACGTCGGATCCTTGAGGCCGAACGCCACGCGTCCGAGCCAGAGCCGGAATGTCTCCCACTGGGCCGACATCGCGCTGCCATTCATGAACGCGAGCACCAGACAGCCCCACAAGATGACCCTGTCGATGACCGAGGCCGCCCCGCGGCGCACCGAATCGATGATCAGCTGAGCCTGCGGAGAGATGCTGTCGGGCAGCCCCACCGGCATCACGCGGGGCGCGAAATGCCGGGCCACGCGCAGATTGACGTAGAGCACCGCGAAGGCGAGTGCCGAGAAGACCACGCCGAGCAGGAGCTGAGACGTTATTCGCGTCACAAACACAGTTTGTTGCCCCAGGTCGACGTACCACAGGTAGTCGGTCCACACTCGCGCGAACCAGCCAACCAACGGGAACACCACGAGGAACAACGCTGCGATGACACTAGCTACGATTGCACCGGTGCGAGAACGACGAGCGGTCATGTGGACTCCCCTATCGGATTACTCGAAGTACGAATCGACATCGATATTGAGCAATCTCGGATCGATGCATCCGATCACGCTCATTTCAGGAGTGGCTGTCAAATCGAGCTCCGTCGGCTCGATGAAGTCACCCTGTGGAGATGCGATCACCCGCACGACGGGACGCATCGGGTCGAGTTCGCTCGCGCGCAGGACTACGGCTACTTCGCCGCCGCTCAGACGGACCACCGAGCGCGGCGGGTAGGTCCCCATCAGACGGATGAATAGTCTGACGAGCGCGGGATCCAACGAGCTTCCGGCGCCCTTTGCAAGCAGCGACATGGCTTCGTCTGGCACACGCGCAGCCGAGTAGCTTCTTCGCGAAGTCATCGCGTCGTAGGAGTCGACCACAGCCACGATGCGGCTCGCCAGATGCTGGCGTCTAGGCGGAACGCGGGTGGGGTATCCCGCGCTATCGAAGCGCATGTGGTGCTCGAGGATGGTGACTATCGAGGCCTTGTCGACCCCCGGCAGCACCGAGACCATCTGGGCGCCATGCACAGGGTGCAGTCGCACGTTTGCCCATTCCTCAGGATCCAGGGCACCGGGCTTGTTGATGATGTCGTAGTCCAGGCTTAGCTTGCCGATGTCGTGGAGGAGCGCCCCGACGCCAAGCGAGGAGAGGAACCGGTAGTCACTTGAGATCGTGGAGCCCAGAGCCAAGGCCAAGATCGCGACGTTCGCCGAATGGTAGAACGTGTACTCGTCGTGGTTCTTGAGACCCGTGAGCTGAAGCATCGCGTAGCGGTTGCCCAGCACGTTGTCGACCAACGATCGCACGACTCCTTTGACCTTGGACGAACCGACCTGCTTGTTCGAACTCATCAGCCGGTCGATCTCCCGCATGAGCGAGACGGCTCCGCCGTAGCTCAGATGTGCTGACTCATCCCCAACGCCGCTGTCCTCACCCAGACGCTCCACGGCCCGCAACGAGCCCAGGGCGACTTTGTTGAGCCCCATCGTCCGCGACACGGTCTCGAGACCGCCTGCCTGCTCCATTCCAGCGGCGTCGAGGGCCATGATCGTGATGACGCGACGCATCTCATCCTCGGTCACACCGCGGAAGATATGAATCGAGCCGATGCCCAGCGCGGTCATGTCGCGCACAAGCTGGTCGAAGAGCACGCTTTCCTCGGTGAGCAACTGCTCTCCCAAGACGATCTCACCCTCGAAGAAGCCCAGCTGTACGTCGACTCCCTCGGCGTGGTAGGCAGCTAGCGACTCCATGAACCCCAGCAGACCCTCACCAACGGCGGGGTGCTCAACGGGGTAGAAGCGTGCCGCACGCCGTGTCGCAAACAGACGCGCCAGCAGCTCTCGCGCGCGTCGGACCTGGATTTTGGAGTAGCGAGTCACGCCACCGTCGGGAATCTGGTCGGCAGGCATGCCCGGTTCGAGCGGTGGTTGCTCCTCTGGTGTCGGCTCCCGAGGCGCCCCCGCTGACGTGTGGACCTCAGTCACGGCGGAAAGCGGCTGCTCGAACTCTTCCGGGCCGAGCCCGGAAACGTCCTCGGTGGCCTCGAGGGTGTCGGTGAACTCGAACTCCGACGACTCATCTTCTGTCACGAGGCACCCCCCTCGTTCGCCCTGATGCGCTCAATGGCCGATTCCGCCGCCACCCGAAGCTCTCGTCCCCTTGTGGCGCGCATGAACGTGCGCTTGCCGGCCACCGCCTGCAGCGTGGGCAACGACGAGACCGCGCCGAGCTTGCCGAGCGCTTCGATCGCCTCGACCCGAGGACCCAACTCACGGCTACCTCGGCCCTCGCCGCGCGCGACCTGCTCCAGCGCAGGCACGGCGGCGACCCGTCCCGACGTACCCAGATAGCGAGTGGCAAGCTGGACATTGCCGGCATCCTCGTCGCTCAGCGCCGCAATCATCATTTCGGCGGACAGACGGTCCGGAATTCCCGCGAGCGCTCGGATGGCTTCTCGGCGGACACGGGAGTCCGCATGTCGAACGGTGCGCTCCACGTACGGCAGGACCGCCGACGAGCGCGTAGCACCCAAGATGCTCAGCACGTTACGCACGACGTACCAGCGATGGTCACTGATGTGGCCGCCCATCTCGGGGATGTAGTCGATCGCCATTCCCGCGAGCAGGTCCACGAGCATCTTGCGCGCACCCATGTCAGGCTCATCAGCAAGCTGCTCGAGCAGCGGCTCAATGGCGAGCGAGCCCATGCGGTCGATGAGCCGACGGGCGGCTTTGTGCTCGACACTGTCCGGCTCGTAGAGCCTGAGTGCGTGTGCGATGCTTCGCATGTCAGCCGGACGAGTGAAACGGCCCAGGGCCCGCTCAACACGGCGCTTCTGTTCGTGGCTCAACTCGGGATTCTCCGTGGCGGCGTGAAGCGCGTCGGCGACGTCGGCGGCGATGTCCAGTTCTCCCCGCTCGATGAGCAACTCCAGCGAATCCTCGAGTACGGACATCGTCGATGCGAACTGCAGATCTCGGCTGTCCAGGCTCACCAAAGTGACCATCGCCATGATGATGTCGCCATCCGTCACACCACGCCGAGACTCGTCCTGCAGCGCGGCTAAGCCGGGGTCGTCTTCAAGCCGCAGCTCCCGGCCGGCAGTGGGAGCGAAGTCCATCAGCTTGAAGATCGCATCAGCTGGGCGCTCCGGCGACTGAAGCGTCGCAGGCGCGTCGCGGACGGTGAGCCGACTGGGTGCCGCCCGCTCAAGGACCTCACCGATGAGCGCCTGGCTGTAGCCCGCTCCTCTCATCGAGGCTCCGGCCGCCGAGAGGATCTCGTCGCGATCCACCATAGAGATGAGTGCGAGATTGCGGATGGCCCGCGCCAGACCCGTGCCGTATTCGCCACCGGTTACTGACCCCTCGATCAACATGTGGCAGACATCGTCGACGTCAAGCTGGCGCAACATGGTAGCGAGCGCTTCGTTGGTGCGTGCCTCCGGGAGAATCTCATCGACGAGCAGCGTCCGCCTCAGTTCGGGATCGAGCGAAGAGAGGGCCGACCCGAGTGAGGCGAGTAGCCCGTGTCTTCCGCTCTCGCCTCCGGCTTCGTAGGCGATCTCGGCGAGCTGGGCGAAACGCGCACCCGCGCCCAGCAGATTGGCCCGATCTTCCGCGTCTGCGGCCGATGTCTGCGTCAGGTACTGAGTGATCGCCGGAGCATCATCGAGGAAACGCGCCACGGTCAACTGCTCACGGGCAGGCCCCCCGTAGGCCCCCTCGATGAGCGCATCGACCTGTTCCCGGCTGTAGACGGTCGGAGCGCCCGACGGGACGTGGTCCTCCACTTGATTCGGATCGATGATCGACAGGTGCGCGTCGACGACCGTGATAGTGGTGACGCCCAGCTCCCAGAGCCGGCTCTCGTAGCCGCCTACCGATTCGAGCTCCTCAGGGGTATCCCTGAGCACAGAGAGGAACCCGACGATGTCGCGCGGAGTGGCCCCCGAATGGAACCGCACTTCAGCCAGACCTCGGTTGTACAGCTCGAATGCGAACTTGTTGTACGCCGAGTTGGCATGAAGCAACGGGGCGTCTCGGTAATACAGGCCCTGCTTGGCTATGGCGATTCTCAGCTCCGGCTGCTCCTCGAGCACCGCTTGGAGAAGCGCGGCGGCGGCTGTCGCCGTCTCGCGTGGAATGCTGCTGGAGGCGGGATAGAGTGCCACCGCCTTGTTCACAACGATGAGGCCCTTCATGAACCGTTCGATGACGGGAGGCACACTTGGTGTGTTGCTCGGGGCAGACACCCGCACGCTCCTTGAATCGACCACTCGTCGGAACTGCTCGGACAGCATCCCATTATAGGCGCAGGTTCGTGGCTTGCGGAGCGTACTCGTGCGTTAGGATGCATCCATGAACCCTTCGCTCCTGCTTGCCACACGATCACCACGCCGTCGTCGACTGCTGGCGTGGCTCGGGATGCCGTTCGAGACCGCTGCAGTGGACACGCCTGAGGATCTGAACACGCCGCTTGCCGCCGACCCCGCAGCGCTCGCAGCCGCCCTGGCCGCCGAGAAGGCCGACGCGGCCCGCACCGAGGGTCTGGCAGACGAGGTGTTGGTGCTGTGCTTCGACACCATCGTCGTGCACGACACCCGCGTGCTGGGCAAGCCCGCCGACGAACCGGATGCGTGGCGGATGCTGCGCGCGCTCTCGGGCACCACCCACCAGGTCGTCACGGGGGTCGCGTTCCTCTGCCCGAGCGACGAGACACCTACGACCTTCTCGGTGACCACTGCTGTCGAGATGAAGGCGCTGACGGACTGCCATATCGAGGCGTGGATGGCCCTGGGCACGTTCATGGGCTGCGCGGGGGCGTACAACATCGAGGCGCAGGTCGCCTCAGTCACCGAAGACGAGTGCTACCAGAATGTGGCCGGTCTGCCGCTCTGTCACCTCTACGCAGCGCTGCGCGAGCTCCCGGATGGCGGCTGCGTGCCGCCGGGCCTCACCTCACCCATCGCAGCGTGCGACAAAGCCCTGGCGCGGCGTTGCCGGCTCGGCCCACGTCTGTTGGAAGCCGAGGTCACCGACTAGCGTCGCTGCGCCACCACGATCACGCTCTCATCGGCATCGGTCAGCTCATGGCGATCGTGACCGCCAAACACCTCTATGCGTCCGAATCCCGCGCATGGCAACTCGGTCCGAAGCAGCGAGACGGGCACGGCGGTATGCGCAGAACGCCGGCTCGTCACGTCCCACGATCCACGGGCGTCGCGCACCAGCGTGACGAAGTCGAAGTCAAGGAACTCACCGCTTGGCGGGTAGTCGATGACACGCACGAAGACCTTGGTCCCGCCGGGCGACTCCACGATCTTGGGCGGGACCACGCGAGGTTTCTTGTCCTGCAACCGTTCATGGTTAAGCAGGTGGAGCACGAGGACACCGCCGGGGTTCAGCACGCTCGAGAAGTCGGCGAGCGCCTCGGTGAGCCCGTCTCGGCCGGCGACATGCGGGAGTGCGTTGCCGGTGCAGGTGAGAGCATCCGCGGTGCCTACATCCAGACGATGCAGCTCGCCGAAGCCACCTTGCACAATACGGAGCGAACCTCCTCCGGCCGCGATCTCATCGGCGAACCGCTCGGCATTTACCCGCGCTTGGGCCAGCATCGACTCGTCGGGGTCGACCGCGACCACGTCGAGACCCCACGTCGCGAACAGGATGGCGTGCCGCGCGCTGCCCGCTCCCACGTCGATGACGCGCGAAACACCCTCCCGCTCGAACAGCTCACGGAAGAACGGTCCCTCGTTGGCGAGGCGTTTGTCCCAGTTCACGAACTCATCGTAGTCAGACGCAGGCGCGACTTTGGGGTTCTCGGCAGTCATGGGTTCAGTCCTTAGGAGGAGGTGTGAGCAGCGGCTCGTCGAGACGAAAGATGCGGGCGGCGTTGCCGCGCAAGATGAGATCGCGGTCCGTGTCCGAAAGGCCCATCTCCTCGAGCGTTCTCTGCTGCATGCGGCGGATCCATGTGCGGTACGGGGCGGTGGTGCCCGAGTCGGTGCCAAAAAGGACACGCTCCGGCCCCAGTGCCATGATCGCGCGCTCGAAGACCTCGGCGAGCGTCATTCTGGGCACGTAGTAGTCCATCCAGTTGTTGGTGCCGCTCGTATCGACTCCCACGTTCTTGCACTGATAGGCGAGACGCAGGACGCTGTCGAGCCACCCGGCGCCGAAATGCGCGATCACGAACTGCAGGTCCGGGAAGTCGCGGGCGACCGGTGAGAGGTCCAGCGGGTCGGCGTAGCCCAGGTCGCCGGTGGGATCCACCGTGACTCCGTAGTGGATGATCATGTTCGCCCCCAGCTCACTGGCCTTCTCGAAGAAGGGCCGGTACGCCGGGTCGCTCAACCGGTAGCAGCGGTTCACCGGGTAGAGCTTCACGCCGCGGAATCCGGCGGCCATCTCGCGCTCGAGCAGCTCGGGTGAGAGCGGGTCGCGCGGGTCGATGTTGCAGAGCGCATGCACGTGGCCTTTGGCGGCGAAGATGAAGTCACGCATGTACTGCGAGTCCGGCAGCACCGATACCACAAGCGCCTTTGCCACGTCCGCCTGGGCGAGGCGCTCTGCATACCAACACGCGGCCTGCTCGGCCGACAGGTCCGGAAGCGTCTCGTTGCGGCGTCCCCACTTGCCCTCCTTGAGGGCCTGCTTGAAGCGAGCGGGGGTCTCAGGGCGCTCGGCCATCTCGGTCAGGAGCGGGCGGGTGAACAGGTGCACGTGCGTGTCGATGACATCGCCCGCCCGCGTGGCCGGGGCTTGTTCGATGTCCCAGCTCATCTAGACTCCCGGAGGTGCCGGTGGCGCGGGCGGCTGCGGCGGCTGAGGCGCGGGCGGCTGCGGCGCAGGCGGCACCGGGGGAGCGGGAGGTGGAGCCTGCACTGTCTCTGTTCCGGTCGTCTGCGGCCAGCCTTGCTGCGGCGGCCACACGGGCTGCTGCACGGGCGCTACGGGCTCCTCGGGTATCACGATCATCGCGATGAAGTAGGCGACCACACCGGGGCCGAACCCACTGATCACGGCGATGACGGCGTAGACGATTCGCAGCCACGTGGGGTCGACCCCCAGATAGGCACCCAGGCCGCCGATGACTCCTCCCACCATGCGCTCGGTCCGGGACCGGTAGAGCCGCTTGCGCACAGCGCCCGAGCCCGGCTGGGCACTGCGGCGGTTCGCCAGCAGCAGCACCACGCCCAGCGCGATGAGCACGAGCGGCCAGCCCAGAGATGACACCCAGCTGAACGCGGCACGGAACTCCTCCCACCAGGGGAGCTTGCCCAGAAGCAGCCAGACGCCTAAGACGATCAGGGCGATGGCCCCGAACACACTCCAGTCAGTACGCCGGTTGTGATCCGACATCGGTTCCTCCTAGTACGTCTCGATGGTGACCGAGCCCACGCCCGATTTCACCGCGATGGTCCAGACCCCGCTGGCAGAGTCCACTGCCTGATCGTAGCCAGGGGTCTGCCACACGCCCCCACCTTGCGATTCGAACCCGGGCGAAACGCGATGACCGGTAAGCCCGCTGCTCGATTCCACTCGCACCATTGCCTGGTCGGGCACGAGCACCTTGACCGATGAAACCCCGGTGTCGATCGACAGGGTCGCCTCGGGGACGCCCACGGGAACCTCACCCAGGGTCACCCTGTTGCTTGAAACGCCGGTCTTGAGTCGCATCGAGCGTACGGGCACGCCCGACAGGTCCGCATCGAACGACGAGACCCCCGAGTCAACTTCGATATCCCATGTGACCGCATCCGAAAGCTCCGTGTCGACCCGCGCTGTGGTGGCACCCGGGAACACCATGAAGTTGCCCTCATCGGTGAGCTTGAAACCCACGTTCGCAGTCGAACCCGTCACCGTCTTCGAGAACGAGGGTGCCGAGAAGGGCGACTCCCCCACGATCGAGACCAGATTCCGGCCCGAGTCGATGCTGACCTCGCCAACGCCCGCAGAGAGCTTCAGATTGGCATCCTGGACCGAACCAACCGGTTCGCTATACGCGAACGGCTCGCCGCCCGGCACACCCACAAACCGCACGGGGCTGCCAGCGTAGGCGTTCATTGCCGCATATGCGAAGGCAAGCAACACGACCACACTGCCCAGCACCCGGGGCCATTCCTGCCCCAGTGACGTGCCCAGAATCCCCAGCCCTGCCGAGATGATCAGCACCGGCCAGAGCTGCAGGATCTGCCACCAGACCCCCCACGAAAGATACCCGGTCATGTTGCCCAGAAAGATGAGTCCCACGGCGACAGTGGTCAGGCCGTCGAAGAACCGGTGCGCGCTGTACCCCTCCTGGTCCGGCGTGAAGCACTGGACCAGTCCCGGAACGATGATGAACAGCGGCCAGAGCATCCAGATACTGACCCCCGGCAGGAGCTGTGCCGCGAGCAGAGCCGTCCCGATGAGGATGAGAACGACTCCGGCACGAGCCGGAGCGCCCCTGCCACCGCGCGCGAAGGGGAGCGGGTCTTCCACCCCCGGCGGATCGGGGGGTATCGGAGGAGGTGGCGGTTGTTGCGGTGCAACGGGAGGCGCCGGTTGGGACCCCTGCGGACCTGTTGGGCTGTCCATCGTCTCCTCCGTCCAGCGCGCGGATGCGTCCTTACGCTCCGTCCTCCTCATGGGTTCCGGAGGCCGGGGCGGTCTGCGTATTCACGCGCAGCCGTGCGATACGGCTGCGCCTCATCGTCTGTACGGTGAACTCGTACCCTTTCACAGCGTGCCTCTCGCCTGCAATCGGAATATGCCCCAGCTCCGAGAGAAGCCACCCCGCCAGCGTCTCGTACTCATCGGACTCCTCGACCGGCAGCCCCAGCGCCAGCGCATCCTCGATAGGCAGCCGCCCATCGATGACCCACTCTCCGGAGCCAGTGGCCGTCACGAAACGTCGATCGCGGTCGAACTCATCGGCGATCTCGCCAACAACTTCCTCGACAATGTCCTCGACCGTCACCATCCCCGCAGTCCCGCCGTACTCGTCAACGACCACGGCGACCTGGTTGCGATGCGTCTGCATCTCCGCGAGCAACGGCAAGATCCCCTTGGTCTCCGGGACGAACATCGGTTCACGCAGGTAATCGGTGATGGGGTCGTCCCGGCCGTCATCTGCGAGTGGCCCCACGAGATCCATCAGCAGCGCCACGCCAACGACTCGATCGCGGTCATCGTGGTAGACCGGGAGGCGCGAGTAGCCCTTCGAACGCATGAGCGCGGTGACCTCGCGCACGCTCAGTGTGTCCTCGGCGAGCACCATGTCCACCCGTGGCACCATGATCTCTCGCGCCACGGTGTCGCCCAGCTGGAAGATCTCATGAATCATGCGCTTCTCTTCTTCGAGGAGGCTTCCCTGCTCGGTCACAAGCAGCTTGATCTCCTCTTCCGAGATGCCCGGCCTGCCGCCCTCGGTCTTCATGCCAATGAGTCGGGAGACCGCCGTTGTGGACAGCGAGAGAAACCAGACCACGGGTGCAGATACCGCTGCGAGCCACGAAATGGGCCGCGCGACGGCGACGGCGACCCTCTCGGCGCCCTGAAGACCGATGCGCTTGGGTACGAGCTCACCAAAGATGAGCGTCACGTAGGAGATGACAAGCGTGATCAGCAGCACCGAGAGCCAGGAGGCAGAGGCCGCTATCCAGGGGATACCCGACTCACCCAACCGGGCGGCGATCGGCTTGGCCAGCGACACTGCGGCGGAGGCGGACGCCAGCATGCCGACGAGTGTGATCCCCACTTGGATGGTCGCCAGCAGCCGCGTGGGCTCCTCGGTCAGCGTGAGTGCGGCGCTCGCGCCTTTCGAGCCCTCTGCCGCACGCTTCTTGAGCGAAGCCCGACGCACGCTGATGAGCGCGATCTCGGAGGCGGCGAAATACCCGTTGATCACCACGAGCACAGCTATGAGGAGTATCTGAAGTAGCGTCGCTTCCATACGGTGTAGGTTACCAGCATTCCGCGGACGCCCGATCCTTCGGGCTTTTGGCAGCAGGGGGTTAACCGTTCGCCCCGCTTGTCCGATACTACAGCCACCTGTGCGATGTGGTTCCGGCGAGGCGAAAGAAGACACTGGGGTGGATCAGTCCACAGAAATGCGTTTGCTCGAGGCCGTCGTGCGCACGATTGCGGCTGCCGGCAAGTCTTTACGTCTGTACCCGCCCGCCAGCGCGCTACCGCGCCAGAACGTCGACCTTGCGGTCCTCGCCATCAGCCAGTACTTCGCCCAAAATGACGAGCCCATCATGTTGGTTGTGACCCGTGACGGGCTGTCGTTTGATGGAGAGCCGCTCGTGGGTACCCTGGGCGCCGGCGAGCTTGTCGAGCAGCTACGTGATCACGCGGTGGCGGGACTCTCGATCATCCCCGGCTGCAGCACTGACGAACTCCTCACGTTCCTGGAGCTTGTCGAGCGCTCCGCCGAGGAGATCAGGAACTTCGGCGGGCTGGGAGTAGCGCTCACCAGCGCCGGCGTGAACTCAGTGCTGTCGGCCGACATTCAACTGTCCGCCCGCGATACGGACGGACAGTCACAAGCCGCGGACGTCGATACCTTCCTTCGCGATCTGATCGCGGACCCCGTCCGTCTCGGCAACTGGTTCGCGGCTGCGGCAGCAGGCGACCCGAAGGCTTTTGAAGAGGGCCTGATGGATCTCGTGCGTATCTCAGGCCCGAGCGGATACGAGGGGCTGCTCTCATCGCTCTCAACTGCGTTCCTCGCGCAGAACTCCGAGGGCCGAGACGCCCTGCTGCGCCTCGCGATGGACCCTGGCCCCTCACGCGACCTCACGGGCGGCGTGCTCTGCCACGTGTCGTCGAGCGACATCGCCGGTTCTGTACTGGGCGGGGACTTCGGGCGCAACATGCTCTCCCTCTCGAGCGCCCTGACACGCCTTCCTCTTGAGCAGGTCACCGCTCAAGTGCGCGCCGAGGTGCAGGCGATGCTACCGGGCAGCGGACACACGAGCAAAGAAGCCGCGTTCCTTGATCACATGATCGAGGTGCGCGAGAGCGCCACCAGCGAGCCGGCCCTGATAGATGCCGACCGCACGTATCGGGCAGTAGCCGAGGCCGCGAAGATCTCTGAAGATGTCATCGAGAGGGCTCGGGGTGCGGTGGCCGGTTCGGCGGGCGTGCTCTCTACAGCGAGCGTACGTACTCTGCTCACCCTGCTCGACCAGCAGAAGGATTTCGCGCTCTACTGCGATACGGCCAACAGCCTGGCGGCGCTCGTGCCCAGTCTCATCGAGCAGCGCCAGCTGGTGCTTGCCTCGCGCGCGCTGACAGAGCTCTCCAGTCGCGAGTCTCAACCCACTACCCCGTGGCCGGATCTACCGCGGCACTTGAGAGAGGCGCTCGCGGTGGCCGGTGGACCCCGTTCAATGGAGGCGCTGATCCGGGTCGTGACTGAGGACAGGGCGCTTCTGCCTGCCGCACGCGATATCGTGCGTTTTGCGAGCGACACCGGGGCCCCGGCCCTTGTGACTGCCGGTGTCGCGCTCAAGACCGAGGGCCTCGAAGTCACCGAGCTTCTGCTGGGCCGGAGGATTGTCGACCAACTCAACCGGATCGCGCCCCAGCTTCAGTGGCTCCAGCTGGCTTCGGTGGCCGAGAGGCTCGCCAAGGAGTCCGACCCCCGCTCGATGCAGACTCTGGACGCGTTCATGCATCGGCCTGACGAGCAATCGCGTCGCGAGGTCGTCGCGGGGGTTGCAGCCGCCGGAGGTCCTGTGGCGGCCCGCATACTGGAGACCGCCCTGCGAGACCCTTCGTCCGAAGTGGCGATTCTTGCCGCTCGTAGCCTGGGCAGGTCAGGCGACCCCAACGCAGCTTCACTGCTCGTCAAGCGCCTGGGCGAACTCGATATGGATAGCACGGGCTTCGAACTCGCACGCGAGATAATCGCGTCTCTCTCTCGGCTTCCCGATCCTGCAGTCGATACTGAGCTTGCGCGCATTGCAGGCAGGCGGACACTGATAAAGCGCGGACACTACGGCGAGATCCAGGATCTCGTGCGTCAGTCGCAGGAGTACCGCGCCAAGGGAGGTGCCGCCCGATGAGCGCCGTCGAAGTGGTATCCGCCCTAGCAGGCGCACGCAAGGCCATCCAGCTTTACCCTCCAAAGCACCCAGCGCATCAAGAAGCCCTGGAGGCGCTCGTCTCGGCAGTGCACCGTGGGACTACCGCCGGGCCGTTCGTCTTGAATTGGCACCAGGGGCGGCTCTATCACGAAAGCGTCGTCATACCCGACGACGTGCCCGGCGCTACCTCGATTGCCGAGGCCCTTGAAGCACGCTGGGTCGAGTCCCTCGCGCTGGCCTCCACCTTTGGTCCCCAAGACGCTTTCGGCCTGACGCAAGTGCTTTCGATGCGTACCTGTCCCGACTTCGACGTGGTCCTCGAGCTAGGCCAGCGAAACACCCCTGCTGTGACCGTCTCGGTAATCGAGAAGGCCCACGATGAGAGCCGTGACGAGCGCGACCGTCAGCGCAAGGCCGATCGCACGATGTATCACCGTGCGGTGGCCGCGCTGAAGAATGTACAGGGGATGCTCGCGGCCGGCGGCGCGGACTTGGGCGAGACGAGCGAGTTCGTGGGCGGCGTCATGAACCGCATGCTCGCTGATCCTGCCGCGGTCATGGGTCTGGCCACTCTGCGCAGTACCAAGGAAGGAGACCTCTATCATTCGCTCAACGTCCTCATCTACACGTTGGCTCTGGGGCAAAGGCTCGGACTCCCGGAAGAGGGCCTGTCGTCTTTGGGGCTCTGTGCGCTGCTGCACGATATTGGAAAGAGCGCGTTCATTGTCGATGACCCCGCGCAAGCCCGACCCATGATGATGCTGCACCCCAAGATCGGCGCGGAGATCCTCCAACGCGTCGCCATGGATGACCCCGCGCCTATGCTCGTCGCCTACGAACACCACATGCAACCAGACGGTGGCGGATGGCCCGAGCGCGACGAGGGCTATGTCGCTCACCCCTACAGCCGCATGGTCGCAATCGCCAACCGCTACGACAATCTGACCAACCCCGCAGACGGCTCAGATGCGCTGACGCCCGATCGTGCGATCGTCCGCCTTCTCCAGGACGGCGCCACCGTTGTGGATCCGTTCTTCGCGCGGTTGTTCGCCAATGCACTGGGCGTCTTCCCGGTGGGCTGTATGGTTCGACTCTCGGACCACAGCGTGGGCATCGTGGCGCGCCCCGGCGAAGACCCGCTCGCTCCGGTGGTGCGGTTGTCCTACGACGAACGCGGCGCCGAGATGACGGAGAGCCGAGAGATCGATCTCTCCACCTGCGAGGTGCGCATCGTCGAAGTGATTCCGCCCTCCTACCTCAACGTCGAAGTCGCCGATAAACTCTAGGTCCTCGGCTCTGCGCCCGGGCGCGAGATGCGGTGCAACACCAAGGCGATGAGCGCCAGTCGGCGACCGCGATCTTGGCACGCATCCACGAACTCCTCCGCTTGTGCTCTGAGTTCAGGAGCCGGCGCATACCGGATAAGGCCACCCGCTGACGAGAGAATATGTCCGTCGCACAGACTTCTGACTTCGGGTTCAATCTCTTCCGGTCGCCTGCCCAGGCGTGAAGCGAGGCCCTTCGCATCCAGCACAGCGTCAGGATTGCGATGAAAGAACACAAGGATGTCCCACGCGAGAAGGGATCTCACGTGGCTGTCTACGAATCCGACGACGGCTGGGCCTAAGACCCCCTCGAGATCGTACAATCCGCGACCGTCCCTACCTTACTGCGCGCGCGGCGCTGATCCACCCCAGAGTGGCGTCACCTCTGTCCGGCTCCATTATGCGCTATTGGACGTCATACTTCGCAATCTAAATACGATTGGGGTATTCGCCATCATGGTTAAACGGCTCATAGTAGCGGACAATCGGCACAACTTCACGACAAGCGGCCCATCGGAACCGGGACAACAGCACCAGTGATCCCATCAGTCGTCTACAGAGCGCAGATCTTCTGCATACGAGCGGCCAGCGCATACAGCACTGCGGATATCAACATCGGCAGCAGGAACACCCAGAACACCGTCGCCCACACCCCGAGCTCCCACGAGCCCACTACTCCCGCGACCACGATTGCAGCTGCGCCCAATCCGAGCACCGCGGCGGCCAAGTTCTCGTAGAACAGACCCAGAATGAAGATGGCGGCCAATCCCAGCGCGAAGTACGCAGCGCTCGCCAGTGCCTCGCCTAGCGGTGCGCCCTTGTAGGCCCACTGAGCGCCCCACGCCATCAGGATCCAAAGAAGACCGCCCATCAGCACCATGGCACGCGCCAAAATCCGCTGTACGTTCATCTGGTCGGTGTTGCAGGTCCTCGCAAGCAACTCCATCTGATGCTCCTTTCGGGCGGACGCTATGCTCTTCAACGGTAGTCGTTCGCTGAGTGTTTTCCCCATTTGGCACTCCGGACCTCACAAACTGCCGCGCTCACTAAACCATTCGATCATCCTCTGGGACGGATCGACTCCCAACTCATCGAGCACCACGACCATCGCATCAACCATGGCTGGCGGGCCGGCCACAACATACGGACCGTCGAAACCCGCACCAAGATGCCGCTGCACGATCTCAGCCGAGATGAATCCCGTCTCGGCCAGCGTGTTGTGAGGCGGCCGCTCGAACACATCCACGACACGCACGCCCACGTCCACCATCTTCGCAAGTTCGACTCGGTAGGGCACGCAGAGGGGGTCCCGATTGCCGTAAAACACCACGGCCTCGTCGAAACTCCGTCCCGCAAGCACTGCGGCCCGCAGCATGCTGCGGGCGGGCGTGATGCCCACCCCGCCAACCAGAAACGCCACGCGGCGAACCCCTTCGGGTAGCTCAAGCCGACCGCCCGGACCCCTCATCGTGGCCGAATCTTCCAATGCGAGCTCTGCCAGAGCGCGCTTGAACGGCGAGCCCGAAAGCCTGGTCGCGATCTCGATCCAATCGTCGGCGGGTGCCGAGGCATGCGTGAACGTCCGGACCTCGTCACCGCTGTCGGTCGAGAGGGCGAGCCGGAGCCACTGACCGGCTCGGTAGGTGTAGTCGGATGGCCGTTCGAAACGCGCGATGAGCACGTCCGCGCCGCAGAGCTCCCGGCCGATGAGCTTGGTCTGGTATACCTTTGCCACGCGTTCCTCCCGCTTAACGGTCGCTGGGGAACATACCCATCGAGGACGACATCGGGCGGCTCCCGCCCCCGTTGATATGGAGACAGCATGAAGATCCCACGCATCGCATGGGCACTCCTTGGTGGCGTTGTCATCGGCGCGTTTCTCGCGGGATGCAGCGCACAGCCCCCCACGGCAACTAATCCCGTGACCAAGAAGCCCATCGATCTGGGCAGCACTGAGATTCGAGAGTATGAGGGCAAGGACCTGAGTTCGGTCATGGATTTCCGCGAGAATTCGATCAAGGGGCCTCAGGAGGTACCCCTGGACACCTATCGGCTTGCGGTGAAGGGCCTCGTCGAAACCCCCGTGTCGCTCACCTACGATGAAGTGCTCGACCACACCCCGTACAAGAAGGTCGTCCGGTTGAGCTGCGTGGAGGGCTGGAGCGTCGACATCTTGTGGGAGGGCGTCCGCGTCGAGGACCTGCTCAGTCAGGCGGGCTACGACGACAAGGCGTCGACGGTGATCTTCCGCTGCTACGACGGGTACTCGACCTCGCTGCCAGCATCGTTCATCCGTGACAATAACATCCTGCTCGCCTACCAGATGAACGGAATGGATCTCCCCACCGAGCGGGGCTATCCATTCCAGGTCGTGGCCGAGGACAAATGGGGCTACAAGTGGGCCAAGTGGGTCACCGAGATCGAAGTGAGCGATGACGCCGAGTTCCGCGGGTACTGGGAAAAGCGCGGGTACGACAACGATGCGGGTCTGAAGAAGTAGCCAAAGCCCGGAAGCCCCGCTAGAGCATCACGTAGAGCGCGACCGCAAGGAAATGGCAGGTGCTGCCGGCCAGCACCCACACGTGCCAGACAGCATGCATGTACTTGATGTTCTTCGCCACGTAGAAGAGCGTGCCGACGGTGTAGCACAGACCACCGGCGACCAGAAGCCATACGCCCTGGGGGGCGAGATTGGCCAACAGCGGCTGGATCGAAAGCACTACCAGCCAGCCCATGCCCAAGTAGACCGCTGCGGAAAGCCAACGCGGCCGATACGCCCAAAACGCCTCGACCGCGATGCCCACCGCAGCGATGCCCCAGATGATCCAGAACATCAGCCAACCGCCGTCCTCGCGCAGGGTCACGAGACAAAACGGCGTATAGCTACCTGCGATGAGCAGGTAGATGCCACAGTGGTCGAAGATCTTGAAGACGTGCTTCACCTTGGGCTGCGGGAAGCCGTGGTAGAGCGTCGAAGCGGTGTACTCGAACACCAGGGCGACGCCGAACACTATCGCGCTGGCGAGCCTATAGGGATCCCCCGACAGGACGGCAAGAGCGACCAGAATCACCAGTGCAGCGACGGAGAGCCCAATGCCCAGGCCGTGAATCACGCTGTTGGCGATCTCCTCACCCAAGGTGTACGGGCGAACGACCTTCTCCTTCTTGGGGACTGAGCCCTCTGCGGCCAGCAAGCTCACGACTCGTCCTTCTCGGCCGAGCGGGATTCGACGGGAGCGCATGACGTCTGGCCGTTGAGGAAGAAGCACTCGCCCGCGCCTTCATTGACCAGAACCACCAGGTCGTGTCGGGTGATGCCAGGATTCTCGAGCAGCCGCTCGGCGATTGCCCTGTAGAGCTCCGCCTTGAGCTGGACGCCGCGTCCCGTGAGCATCGAGATCTCGACGATCGTGAGGCGGTCAGTCCGCACATCGGTGAGGTCGATGTCGTCGGAGGGCGTCTCGACGATGCGTTGCATGACGCGTTCGTCGGGAACGCCGAGGGTCGAGGTGATGGCGGTGCGCACACCATGAAGAATTGAACGCTTGTAGGCAGTCGACTTGCCGCTCTGAAGGTCAATGCGGACTATGGGCACAGGGGTACTCCTTGGAGTGGCGGAATCCGAGAACGTGGAATAACTATACCCGCGGCAAGCGGTGAGGAGGGTTGTCCAAGTGGAAACGGTTCGAGTACGCGTGATCGTGAGCGGGCGTGTCCAGGGCGTGTGGTTTCGTGAATCCACACGGCGCGAGGCACTGGGCATGGGTGTTGCGGGCTGGGTGCGCAATCTGAGCGATGGCGACGTCGAGGCCGTCTTCGAAGGCGAGTCCGCAGCCGTGGCCGCAGCGGTCGCATGGGCGCATCGCGGCCCCGAGCGGGCGACCGTGACATCCGTGCGCGAGTTCGCCGAGACTGCCGAGGGGCTCACCGGTTTTGCGGTACTCAGCTAGCGCAGCCGGAGTCGCAGGTAAAGCACGGGCACGCCGTCTGCCACCGCGCTGAAGTCGAGAAACGGCTCGATTCTCTCAAAGCCCAGCCGCTCGTACATCGCCGCAGCGACGGGCATCGTCTCGGGAAGGGTGGTCACGAGTGCGTCGGCATACCCGAGGTCGCGGGACGCCTGAACCGCTTCGGTGACCAGTGCGCTCCCCAGCCCGAGTCCCCGTGCTGAGGGCCGCACGTACAGCCGCTTGATCTCGCACGCGTCGCCCTCGTGCGGGCGCACGCCGATGCACCCGAGCGGCTCGCACGGAACGCCCTGCGCGAGGAACAGGCGTCCCGTCGGAGCGGCATAGGGGCCCGGAAGCGTCGCGATCTCCTGGGCGAGCCGCGTTGAGCAGACCGCGTCCCCCAGCCACTCGTGATACTCGACGAACAGCGCGCGGATGCTCTCGATCGAGACGGCGTCCTCATCGGCTACCCGCGCGATGCTCCACTCACCCATGTGGGGCCTCCTCGGCGAGTTCGATCGCCTCGGGAGCGGCCCTGTGCTGGCCCAGCGTGTTGACCAGTACCACACCGGCGATTGCGAGTACGCCGCCCACGACCTCAGGCGCCCCCGGCACCTCGGCCAGCCAGAACCACGCGATGATGGCGGCATTGACGGGCTGCAGATAGAGGAAGGCCGAGACACGGCTGGCCGGTAGCTTCGAAAGCCCGTAGCCCCACAGCACGTAGGCAATCGCTCCAGGGAAAACGCCTAGGTAGATACCCGACCAGATGGCCGGAGAGGGGGCCGTCTGTATCTGGGTGTAGAGCGTCGGGGCAAAGAACAGCAGTGGAATCGTGCCCGCCCAGATCGCGTAGCTGGTGAACTGGGTCGCCGAGTACTTTGCGAGCCCCGGCTTGCTCACAAGGAAGTACAGCGAGGTGGACACCGTCGCAATCAGAATCAGCAGCGCGCCCGGATCGAGCGAGAAGGCGCCCTCGGCCTCTCCCACCGCGACCAGCATCCCACCCAGAAACGAGATGGTGATGCCCGCCCACGCCCACGGGGCCAGCCGTTCGCCCAGCATCCGCCTGGACAGGAGCGCCGTGATTACCGGCGAGAGGGAGATGAGCACAGCGGCGGCGCCCGACTGGACGGTACGCTCGCCGAAGTTCAGCGCCAGGTGGTAGATGGTGATGCCGAGAAGACCCGCCAGTGCGATGCGCCCCAGGTCTTCTCGGCGAGGCGGGGGCATCCGCATGAACAGCGCGTAGACGGCGAGCACGAACGACGCGGTGCCGAAGCGCAACAGCGCGAGCTGCGCGGGGCCGAAGCCGCCCGGGCCGAACTGGGCACCCACCGGCGCGAGGGCGGCGCGGATGCCAGGAAATGCCGACGCCCAGAGTAGCAGCGCGATGGCCAGCGCAACCCACGTGGAGGCAGGAGTTCTGGTGGGCAGCGTGGGCTTGGTTGAGATGGGTTCAGTTGAGGTCATGCAGGCCATGCTAGCCCATCGGCGGGCCGGCGAGTATCCGAAAGCGCGACCCATCTATTCCAACTTCAGGCGCGTGAACAGTGCGATCCTTCGCATCAGTGGCGTGGTGAGCTGGCGGACCTCCACGATTGCGCTCACCCGGTGGCCTCGACCGACTTCGCCGCCAGTCCGTCGAGCAGTTCGAACAACAGCGTGGTGGCGACCCCCGCGTACAGGGGCGCCTCAGCGATCATCGTCTCGGTGTCGGTCACAAAGGCCCCGCGTGGCAGATCATCGGCCGTGGCCGCTGCGAGTTCGCTCAGCGCTTCGGGCGTCCACTCGAGGTGGAACTGCAGACCGACGACGCGGTCACCCCAGACGAACGCCTGGTTCTCGGTGCGGTCGCTCGACAGTACGGGGTGCACTCCGTCGGGCAGGTCGAAGGTGTCGAAATGCCAGTGACCTGCCGTGAACGCCGCGGGCCAGAACGCGAACAGCGGCTCGCCGCAGCCATGCGGCGTGAGCCCGACCGGAAACCAGCCGATCTCGGGCTGCTCGGCGCGACGCACGGTCCCGCCCAGCACTTCTGCGAGGATCTGCGCGCCCAAACACACGCCCAGGACCGGCAGCCCAGCGTCGATCGCCTCCCGAACGTAGGCCTTTTCGGCGGACAGCCAGGGGCTGGCGATCTCATCGTCAGCATCCATCGGGCCGCCCATGACGACAAGCATGCCGAGCTCTGCGGCGGGTGGGAACTCCTCGGTGAACGCAAGCGAGGTAGTGAGGACGTGCCCCTGCAGCTCTGCCCATTCGCCGATAAGCGCGGGGCCTTCGTACGGCACGTGGCAGATCGCATGGACGCGCATGATGCTCCCCTCGTCACAACCAGAACCACATGGTACACGCGATGACCGCGACGGGTGGAGTGGCCGGGAAG
>JBBREQ010000024.1:0-29360 GCA_038202795.1 Coriobacteriia bacterium
GAGCGCGCTGCTGTTCTGGTTTGTTCTCGTGGGTATTGTGCTCGAGGCTGGCGCGATGTGTCGCTCATGCGTCGCGATCATGGCTCTCTTGGGCCTTGCTGCGTAGACCGCGCGCGTCGTGCGCGGAGGCGAAGAGATCGACGTGCCGGTGGAGCAGGTCATCGTGGGCGACGTTGTGGTCGTTCGCCCCGGGGACAAGGTGCCGGTAGACGGCGTGCTGATAGACGGCTCCTCGAGTGTCGACGAATCGATGCTCACGGGCGAGTCGATCCCTGTTGAGAAGAACGCTGGCGACACCGTCATCGGAGCCACCATAAACAAGCTCGGCTCGTTCCGTTTCCGGGCCACCAAGGTCGGAGCGGATACGGCGCTCGCGCAGATCGTGAAGCTCGTCGAAGACGCGCAGGGCTCCAAAGCCCCGGTCCAGCGCTTCGCCGACCGCATCAGTGCGGTATTCGTACCTATCGTGCTGGTCGCATCGGCCGCGACGTTCCTGTTCTGGGGATTCGCGGGCCCGGCGATCTTTGGGGCCACCCCAGATCCGCTCGCATACGGTTTGCTGCTCGAGCCGGTGCTGATGTCCGCTACCACAAACGGCTGGTGGATCGCAGCGCTACTCGCGGGCATCGCCGTCGTCGTCATCGCTTGCCCGTGCGCGTTGGGTCTTGCTACGCCGACCGCCATCATGGTGGGTACCGGCAAGGGCGCCAGCAACGGCATCCTCATCAAGAGCGGCGACGCACTCGAGACCGCCTACAAGCTCTCTGCGATCGTCTTCGACAAGACCGGCACGCTCACGCACGGCAAGCCTGTGGTGACTGACATCGTCCTGGCCGAGGGTCATGACGTGACGCGCGTTTTCACCATGGCTGCCGCGCTTGAGCGCAACTCCGAGCACCCTCTGGCCGAGGCGGTCGTCGCCCGCGCTAAGAGCGACGGCATCGAGATACCCGACGTCGAGGGTTTCTCGGCAGTCCCGGGTCATGGGGTCGAGGGCACGGTCATGGGGATGCGGGTGGCCTTTGGTAACCGCAAGCTCATGGTGCGCGAAGGCATCGACATCGAGGCGTTCGAGCCTGAGATCTGCCGCCTGGAGGACGAGGGCAAGACAGTCATGCTGGTTGGCGTGAACGGTGCGAAGCTCGCCGGAATCGTCGCGGTGGCCGATACGCTCAAGGAGAATTCGGCCGAGGCGGTTGCCCGGCTGCAGGCCATGGGCGTCGAAACGTTCATGATCACCGGTGACAACCATCGCACCGCCGCCGCCATCGCTCGGGAGACCGGGCTTGACGACGCGCATGTCCTTGCCGAAGTCCTGCCGGAGAACAAGGCCGAAGAGGTCGCGAAGCTCCAGGCTGCCCAGAAGACGGTGGCTATGGTGGGCGACGGCATCAACGACACCCCCGCGCTTGCACAGGCCGACGTGGGCATCGCCATGGGTGCCGGTACCGACGTCGCCATGGAGACCGGCGGCATCGTGCTCATCAAAAACGACCTGCGCGATGTCGTGACGGCGATTCAACTGTCCCGCGCGACCATGCGCAAGATCCGCCAGAACTTCGTCTGGGCCCTGGGGTACAACACCATCCTGATTCCTGTGGCCATGCTTGGCCTGCTCTCGCAGGTTCCGTGGGTCGCCGGCGCCGCGATGGCGTTCTCCTCGGTGAGCGTCGTGACCAGTTCGCTGCTCTTGCGCCGCTTCAAGCCCTCCATGCCCGAACTGACAAAGATCGCCGCCTAGCTGCGGCTGCTCGCGAAAGGATGACCACACATGAACAGAACGATGATCGCTGCGGCACTGGCCGCGCTGGCGGTTGGCGCGCTCGTGCTCACGGGCTGCACCGGAACCGCTGAGACCACCGAGATGGGCCCGGACGTCTGGGGCTACGTTGCCTCGGCTGACGCGGCCCAGATCGAGCTGGCCGAGGACCAGGCCGGCGTTGACGAGCTGGTGGTAGACCGTGTCCTTGCACCCGGCGCTGCCTGGATCGTCGTGCACGCTGATGACAACGGCAAGCCAGGGGTGCGCGTGGGGTTGGCGCACGTCGACAAGGGCGAGAACACGAACGTGAAGGTCAAGCTGGAGGACCTCACCACCCCGAAGGTGATTGTGGCCGTACACGCCGACAAGGGCGAGGCCGACGAGTTCGATTTCGACATGATGGCCAAGGAGATGAGCCCGGATCGTCCGTACTTCGTGGGAGGCAAGGAGCTCGCGAAGGTCGTGTCGGTGCAGTGACGCTCCGTGGTGGCGGAGGTGTTTGAAACGTGACAACTGGGGTATCAATTACACAGAGGTAAGCCAGCTGCAGGAGGTGGACGCTTGAGGTACGCAATCGAGTTACTGGGCGTCGTCGTCATGGTTGCCCTCCTTGAGATGATCGGGCGCTCGCACCATGAGATGGCCAAGGTCGGAGCGTAGACCGGGGTCATTGCGAGAGCGCAAGACGTGACCGGATCTTCCGGTGAACAGGACCGGGTGTTGCGAACCGCAGGTCCTCGGGATGGGATGGCATGTAGCGGCTGCCGACAATCGAATAGCAGTGGAGGGTCGCCCGATTTGGGCGGCCCTCTTGCCGTTGCAGGCGAGAGGTTCGCGGTTCGCCGAGTCTGTTGGATACTGACGGTGTCGGATCGTCCGGGCGTCTCAAGCGCCGCGCGGGCGCGGATCAGGGGAGAGTCATGCGCATTCTGGTAGTCGGAGCTGCCGGTCGCACCGGTCAGCAGGTGGTAGAGCAGGGACTCGGGCACGGTCACCACATCCGAGCGCTCGTGCGCTCAACTCCGCTTGCGCGGGAACACGAGCGCTTGGATGTGGTGACCGGTGACGTGCTCGATTTCGATGCGGTGGATGCTGCGATGGTGGATGTGGACGCGGTCATCTCGACGATTGGATCAGGCGGCGGCCGAGACGTGCGGGTCTACTCGGAAGGCCTAGGCACTGTGGTGCATGCAATGGCGATTCACGAGGTCCCGAAGCTGGTGGTAGTGAGCGCGGCGGGGGCATTCGCGCGCAAGGACCCGCTCATCTCGCTGGGGTTTCGCACCATGATCGCGACAGTGCTCAAGCCGGTGTACGACGACATGGAGCGCATGGAGCAGCGTGTGGCCGCAACAGGGTTGGACTGGACGATCATCCGGCCGGTGGGCCTGTCAGACGGTCCGCTCACGGGGCGCTACCGGGCCTCGTTGGATGGGTCGATGCTTCCCAAGGCGAACCGCATCTCGCGCGCCGATCTGGCAGCGGCTTGCTTGAAGGCGGTCACCTCGCCTGCCTATTCGCGTATGACGCTGGTGGTCGCGGACTGAAGCGTGCGCGTGCTGTGGTACCGTAATCGTGGTTCAGTAACGGAGGGCTTTCGCACTGCGGAGACGCGCAATGGATGAGGCGGCAACACTCAGCACGCTTTCGAGGGTTCGCACGTACCTCGCGCTGATCATCATCGTCCCGGCCGTCGTCACGGCGGTCATCGTGGGCGCGTCGGTTCGGATCGTGATAGTAGGCGGCTACGGGCGCATGAATGCGACCAGCTTCAACGGTCACGTGGCGGGAAGCTACACCGCCGAGAACTTCACGCACCCTTCCGCCAGGGACGAAGCGCATTTCAGACAGACCATAGAAAACCTCATCGGCCAGAAGGTGCTGAGAAAGGTCATTCTGCTGGCGCCCGATGGCACGGTCGTATTCTCAACCGAAAGCGATGCACCTCAGGGCAAGCTGCCCCTGGGACGGCGCGAGACAAAGGCGCTGGGAGGCAAGGTGTCCGCCACTCTGGGACATCGCGGCGACCAGTCAGAGCTCACGTACTGGGCTCCTGTCCAGCTGGGAGACCCCCCGCGCACGGTGGGTCTCGTGATCGCGCAGCGCCCCGGCGGCCAGATCGAGACTAGCGTCCGCGCTGCTGTACTGGCGTTGGCTGCCGTCGTGGTGTTGGGTGGCCTCTTCGCGTACGGCCTCGCGTGGTGGGTGCTTCGCCAAGCCGAGGTGGAGGTCCGCCGCAGCCAGGAGCAGACCCGGAGGGTCAACAACCGTCTCTCGGTCTCCTTGGCCTCGCTTGAGCGGCATTCGGTGGGGACGATCCAGGCGCTGACGCAGGCGGTCGACGCCAAGGACAGCTACACCGCGAGACACTCGGTGAATGTGGCGGACTACGCAGTCGCTATCGCCATTCGGCTGGGGATGGCCGGCGAGGTGGTCGCCATCGAGCGTGCGGGGCTCTTGCACGACATCGGGAAGATCGGGGTCTCGGAGTCGCTGCTTCTCAAGCCGTCGGGTTTGACGCCTGACGAGTTCAAGCAGGTCCAGGAGCACAGCGTCATGGGCGCGCGGATCATCGAGTCCATGCCGTTTCTGCGCGAAACGGTCATCCCGGTGCTCTATCATCACGAGCACTGGGACGGGAGCGGCTATCCGGACGGGCTGGTGGGAGAGGACATTCCCCGAGCAGCTCGCGTCCTTTCTGCAGCCGACGCATTCGACGCCATGACGACCGATCGGCCCTATCGCAAGGCGATGAGCGTCGAGCAGGCGGTCTACCAACTACGACAGGGCAGCGGCGGGCAGTTCGACCCCGAGTGCGTCGATGCCCTGTTGGCTCTTCTGGAGGATGGAACGCTCGTGCCCAGCTGAGTTGCTGGTTCAGAGGGGAGCGGTCGTACTCGCTCCCTCTTGTGATGGTGCGCGCGGCAACTGACATGCAGTCGTCTGTGAGGCCTCGCGTAGCGCCGTGAGCACGGCGCTGATTCCGGGGTTCGCGCCGCTGCCGCGCCGGGTGGCTGCCCAGATCGAACGGTTCAGGTCGAGGTCCGCGAGATCGCGGACGGCCACGCGCGACACATCACCTACCAGCGCAAGCGCCGGCCCAAGGGCGACGCCCAGACCGGCGGCCACGGCGGCTAAGATGACCTCGAAGTCCATCGAGTGGAAGTCCGTTCGGGGCTCGAAGCCCGCACGACGGGCCGCTGCGGTCACCAGATCGAGCATGGAGGTCGAGTCCCGCCCCACGATCCACTCCTCGTCGGCGAAGTCCGCCATGGTGACCGGCCCCGAGCGCTTCGCAGCCGGGTGGTCGAGGGGCAGCACCAGGTAGACCGGTTCGGTGAAGAGCTCCTCACGCTCGACGCCGGCATCCTCGACGGACGGCAGCAGATCCCACTCGTAGGTGAGCACCACATCGAGCTCGCGTGCTTTGAGTGCCGGTACGGACTCTTCAGGCTCGAGATCGATCATCGAGATTCTCAGGTTGGGGTGGCGCTCACGCAACGTCACGAGGGCTGGAACCAGCACGTTGCGGGCAGCCGTGGGAAACGCCGATACGCGCACGCGGCCTACGATTCCCTGCGCCGAGGACGCCAAGTCGGCCTCGGCATGCTCGAGGGCAGCGAGGACCTGCTCGGTGTTGCGAACCAGCCGCTGGCCAGCCTCAGTCAGCCGCACTCCGCGTCCCGAGCGTTCCAGAAGCGGCACGCCGGCCTCACGCTCAAGCACCGCCATCTGCTGCGAGACGGCCGAGGGCGACATGAAGAGGGCCTCGGCTGCTGCGGCGATGGTTCCGCGCCCCGAGACCTCCCGCAGCATCCGCAGTCGGTTCACGCTTAACATAAAGTACAGCTTACGCTATGCATTAGAAAACGACAATGTATCTTTCGCGTCAAAGGGACGATGATTGCTACAGAGAGAAACAACGAGATACCCACGGTGCCCTGGATGCGCCGACGAGAAGGAGGAGCCACCATGTATGACAGCTTCAGCGAAGGCGGAGTCTTCTACGGTCGCAGCCTGGCCATTCTGGCCGGCATGATTGCTCTGGCCGTGGTACTCGGACAGATCCTCTAGCCCCCCTTGCAACCACCGCCGGCATCCCCCGGCGGTGGTGGCTTAGCACTGACAGACGCCCCGCTCCCCCGCGGGGCGTCTTGTGTTCTCCGGCCTCAAACGGTCGCAAGCTGTGTTTCCCCCTACTCTCTCGCACATTGGGTCTGTCGCCTTGGTGCGGGGAAAGGGTATCGTCACCACGAGACGAACGAGGGGAGTGCCTGTGCCCGGCCGAGGAAACCAGACCGAGATGCCCCGCGCGGCGCTACCGCGCTCCGGCGATAACGCGTCCGCCATCATCATGCTGATCGCGCTGGGCGTCTCCACGCTCTTTGTTGCGGTGCAGATCACGTTCGCGCTTACGTTCGCGCCGCTGATGCTGTCGCTCTATGCGGAGAAGGGACTCGTGCCGCCTCTCATGCTCGCGTTGGCTCAGACGCTGGGCCCTCTGGGTATCTTCGCCGTTCTCTCCGTGCTCGATGTACTCATCTTCGCGCTGTGTGTCTGGGCGTCTCGGCGTTACTGGGTCGGGCTGCTTTTTATGCCGCCTGCAATCTATCTCGCGACGACGTTCGTGCTGTTCATCGGCCTGGTGGGTGGTTCGGCGGCTGCTTCGTTGGTGGGGTAGCGCCACGCCCGGGAAAAGTCGACGTTGTCCCTGGAGGCTCTAGCGCGGTAGAGTGGTGGAGCGCATCTCGGCGCACCGGGCGCCAGTGCACCACACGGAGGTCGCTATGCTCTCGCTCGCCCTGCCCAAAGGCTCCCTCGAAGAGCAGACGCTGCTGCTGTTCTCGCAGGCGGACATCGCCATCAAGAAGTCCAGCCGCGAATACAATCCCACCTGCGAGGATCCGCGCATCGAGCGCGTGAAGATCCTTCGCCCGCAGGAGATCCCCGTCTACGTTGAGGAGGGCTACTTCGACATAGGTATCTCAGGGCACGACTGGGTGCGCGAGAGCGGAGCCGACGTGGTCGAGGTCGCCGAGCTGCCCTACGCCAAGACCGGCACCGGCGTCGTGCAGATGGTGCTGGCTGTGCCGCAGGAGTCGCCAATCTCCTCGGCACGCGAGATTCCGGCCGGAAGTCGCATCACCACGGAGTTTCCCAAGGCGACCAAGGAGTTCTTCGACGGGCTGGGCATCGACGTCGAGGTGCACTTCAGCTATGGCGCGACCGAGGCTAAGGTGCCCGAGATGATGGACGCGCTGGTCGACCTCACCGAGACCGGCTCGACCCTGCGTCGCAACGGGCTGAAGATCATCGACGTGATCCTGACTTCAACCACCCGTCTTGTCGCGAGCAAGGAGGCGTGGGCTGACCTTGCGAAGCGCCGGGAGATCGAGGAGATTCGAACGCTCCTGCTGGGGGTGATCGAGGCGCGCGGTCGCGTGTTGCTCTCGCTCAACTGCGCACATGACAAGCTCGAGGCCGTTATCGGTGAGCTACCGGCGATGAAACGGCCCACGGTGAGCAAGCTGTACGGCTCCGAGGACTACGAAGTCACCACGGTCGCCGACAAATGCGATGTCAACGTGCTCATCCCTCGCCTCAAGGCGGCCGGCGCCGAGGACATCCTTGAGATGCCCATCAGCAAGATCGTCCGGTAGGAGCCGCGCAGCGCGTCGCGCTCCACACATGCCCGCTCGGCCTGTGGCACACTAGGGAGCCAACGATCACAGGAGCGATGGATGCCGCGAGCTGGATGGTGCCGCGAGTGCGGTGAGTGGGTGTGGGTCGACCCCCAGGGGGCGTGCCAGAACGGGCATAGCTCCGAGTGCGTGGGCGGAATCTATGATGCCGAGGAGAACCTATCGGGCGTTGAGCCTGGTGCGCTCGACTTCGGCGTAGGCGACTTCCCCTCCAACCTCGATCGGTTCAACTGGGGCGCGTTTCTGCTTCCGCTCCCGTGGGGAGTGGGCTTTGGCGCCTGGACGGTCGTGCTGCTCTGGATGCTGATGACGACCGTGCCCCTGACGTTCGCGATGATCGTAGGTTCCTTTGGCGAGGATGCGCTCGCTGCCAACCTGCTGCTCGTGAGTCTGGTTGGCGAAGTGATATCCGGCGGTATCCGATTGTGGATCGGGGCGAGCGCCACGCGGATGTTGTGGGCGCGGGAGCAGCAGCGGCTCAAGGTCGTGGAAGGCGCGAAGCCGCGCTTCGGCGTGAGCAGCTATCTCGCCCGGCAGGCGATCTGGACCCGCGTGGGCATCGGGCTCACCGTCCTCATGATCGCGAGCCTGGCGCTGCTGGTGTTCTCGACGGACCCCACCGTCGCTTCGATGATGGAAAAGCAGGGAATAACATCCCAAGACGCCGCCCTTTCAGCGTTCTGGCTGATGGCTGAGGCCGGGCTGGGACTGTGGCTCGCAGCGAAGATGCGCCAGGAGGGCGTTGTCGAACCGCCCCCCGCGCAGGAGATGTAGGGAGCCATGGTGTTGACGATCGACTCGACGGTGCGACTCTCCAGCGGAGTCGAGATGCCGCGGTTCGGTCTGGGCACCTACAAGTCGCAGCCGGGCGATGAGGTCGAGCTCGCGGTCGCGGTTGCCCTGTCGAACGGCTACCGTCTCGTCGACACCGCCTCGCTCTACGACAACGAGCCGGGAGTGGGCACTGCCCTTCGCGCCAGCGGCCTGCCCCGCGAGGGTGTGTTCGTCACCACCAAGGTCTGGAACGACGACCAAGGCTATGAGGGTACCCTGCGGGCGCTCGATCTCTCGCTCGCCAAGCTGCAGACCGACTATGTCGATCTCTACCTCGTGCACTGGCCGATGCGCTCGCATCTCAAGGGCACGTGGCGTGCGATGGAGGCAGCGCTGAGTAGCGGCACGACCCGCGCAATCGGCGTGTGCAACTTTGCACAACCGCACCTCGAGGAACTGATTGGCATCGCGTCGGTGCCGCCTGTGCTCAATCAGTTCGAATTTCATCCGTGGCTCCAGCAACCCGGCCTGCAGGCCTACATGGCCGAGACGGGAATCGCGTTGCAGGGGTGGGCATCACTCATGCGCGGGCGTGTGGCCGAGCTGCCCGAGCTGATCGCGATCGCCGAAGCGCACGGGAAGTCGCCCGCACAAATCGCCATCCGCTGGGTCTTGCAGAAGGGCCATTGTGTCATTCCGAAGTCCGTGCACGAAGAGCGGATCGTCTCAAACGCCCAGGTGTTCGATTTCGACCTTACCGTGAGCGAGATGGCCACGATCGATGGACTCGATCGTGGTTTCCGATTGGGCAAGGACCCCCAGGAGTACGTTTGGTAGGGCTCGTTTGGAGTCTGTGACACGCGAAACGGCCGCCCGTTGAGGGCGGCCGTTTGCCTTGGACTGCTTGCAGGAGGCTACAGGCAGTCGCAGTAGAGTTCGAAGTAGGCCTGCGGGTGTTTGCACGCAGGGCAGAGCTCGGGGGCCGAGGGACCTTCGTGGACGTAGCCACAGTTGCGGCACTTCCAGCGCACGAGTGTCTCGCGGGCGAAGACGCGGCGGTTCTCAACGTTCTCGAGCAATTTGCGGTAGCGGCGCTCGTGCCAGTTCTCCACCTGGGCGATCTCGCGGTACGAGGTGGCGATCTCTTCGAAGCCCTCCTCGGCGGCGACGTCGGCGAACGTGGGGTAGAGCTCGCTCCATTCCTCCTTCTCGCCCTCGGCGGAGGCGAGCAGGTTCTCAGCGGTCGTGCCGATCCGCCCGGCGGGGTAGGTGGCCGTGATCTCAACGGGACCGCCCTCGAGGTACTTGAAGAAGATCTTGGCGTGCTCCTTCTCGTTGTCCGCGGTCTCGGTGAAGAGCGCGGCGATCTGCTCGAAGCCTTCCTTCTTGGCCGCGGAGGCGAAGTAGTTGTACCGCATGCGCGCCTGGCTTTCGCCGGCGAATGACTTCAACAGGTTCTGCTCCGTACGTGTTCCTTTGACGCTGGCCATCGTGTGCTCCTGTCCGTGTGGTACTTCGCGCATAGAGAAGAAGTACCCGAACGCGCACTACGCTAAGCCTAGAACGGCATCGGGCAGGCGAAGCAACGGCCACACAGCCGCGACACGAGGGCACAGTGAGGACGGGGGGCGGACGGGAATCGCGAGGGTTACTCGATGAAGTAGCACGATCCCAAGTCGATCGGCGCATCGGGCGGGTCCTTCGCGAGTACTTTCTTGCGGTTGTCGGGCTCGCAGGGGTTGATCGTCTGCAAGACGCCGTCCACGGTTGCTGCGAACAGCGATCCGGGAACGCTGGTTGCGACCTCGTCGTCGCCCCACTTGGCGAAGAACCGCGTACCCGAGCACAGAAGCGAGACGTTGAGCGTGCCCGACAGGATCGGCTCGGCGGTACTCTCCGAGCAGATTCCGTGCTGGCCGATGCTGCGCAGTGCAGTCGCCTCGCTGCGGTGGAACGTGAACCCCTGCACCAGTCGCATCGACTGGTAGGCGTTGGCCATCACGATCACCACGTCGGGTCCGCGGTCGGTGAACAGAGCGACCGGCTGCACAACGATTCCCAGCACCGTACGGGGCACGACCGCGATGTTGCCCACCACCGCATCACTGACCCCCTTGTCGCGATGCAGTCCGCACTCGCTGTAGCTCGCCGAGTAGGACGGTTCGTGTGGCAGCGCCTCGAGACCCAGAATCTGCCGAGAAGACTCGCAGGTGAAGTGCTGGGGACCCAGTTTGACGGCCCGTCCGCTGCCGGCCTGTTTGACGGCCGCGCAGTAGTAGGTCTTCGCTCGGGCCTCTTCGACCTCCCACGAGTCGAACTCCGCGCGCGTACGCAGCAGCTTGATGCCCACTGGCTGACGGCTGAGCCGGAGTGCCTTCGTGAGTTCGGATGCTTGGTGTGCCCAGTCGGTCTTCGCGATCATCTCTCGTCCATTCGGTTCGGTCGCCTAGAGGCTTTTGTCGATGATGAGCGCCAAGAGCGCAGAGGGGATGGCGCCTTCGAGCACGAGCGAGGGATTGAACTGGCTGGTGCCGGCCATGATGGGCACGCCCAGTCCGCCGGCACCCACAACCGCACCCAGCGTCGCCGCGCCTACCGCTATGACCAACATGTTCTTGATGCCGCCCATGATGACGGGCATGGCCAGGGGGAGCTGCACGTCGGCGAATCGCTGAGCGCGGCTCATCCCGATACCTTGTGCCGCGTCGACGGTTGCGGGAGGGACGCTCTCGATACCGGCCACGACGTTGATCATCACCGGCAGAACGCTATAGATCACCAGCGCCACGACGACCGGCTTCCAGCCGTAGCCCATGAGCGGGACGAGCATCGCCATCACCGCGATAGAGGGAAACGTCTGGCCGAAGTTGGCCAGGTTCACGATGAGCTCACGGAAGGTGCTCCCGGCCGGGGTGAGCAGAACCAGGCCCAGCGTGACGCCGATCGCCAGCGCGAGCGCACTTGAGATGCCCGCGAGAGCGAGATGCTGGCCCATCAGCGCAGCGAGCGTCTCGCGCTCGTAGAGCAGCGGGGACTCGTTGGGGAACAGCAGGCCGAGCAATCGAGCAAAACCCTCTTCGTTGAAGGTCATCCATACCAAGGCGGCGGTCATCAGTGCGACCGACAGCCAGTGCCTCCTGAGTCCGATCACCTCGGTCATGAGGGCTCCTTCAACGCCCGTATCAGCGTCTCGAACCGAAGCACGCCTGCGGGTACGCCGTCCGCGCCGTCGACGGCGATTGCGCTCTTGCCTGATGAGACCATGGCGGCAAGCGTGTCTTTCAGGGTCGTCTCGGCGGACACGTGCTTGAGACCGTCCACGGGGCCGGATTCGAGCGGGATGCCAGCGACCGTGTGGCGAGAGAGGATCTTCAAAGCGAGTTCCTCGCCGAAGAAATCACAGACGAACTCCGAGGCGGGATTGAGCCACAGGGCTTCGGGAGTATCGAACTGCACCAGGGTGCCGTCTTTCATGAGCGCGATACGATCGCCCATGATCACGGCCTCTTCCACGTCGTGTGTGACGAAGACGACGGTGGTGCCCAGATCGCGCTGCAGCTTGCGGAACTCGACCTGAAGATGTTGGCGTGAGATGGGGTCGAGCGCGCCGAAGGGCTCGTCCATGAGCAACACCGCGGGGTCGGCAGCGAGTGAGCGCGCCACCCCCACACGCTGTTGCTCCCCTCCGGAGAGCTGAGCGGGGTGTTTGGGGCCGTACACCGTTGGGTCCAGGCCCACCAGCTCGAGCAGCTCACGCACGCGCGTCTGCGTCTTCTTCGCGTCCCAGCCCAAAAGCCTGGGCACCGTAGCGACGTTGCGTTCGATGGTCATGTGTGGGAACAGACCGATCGACTGGATGACGTATCCGATATGTCGGCGCAGCTCGTCGGCCTGACGCTCCAAGACGTTGATGCCATCGACGAAGATCGAACCGGAATCGATATCGATCATCCGATTGATGGCGCGCAGCGTAGTGGTCTTGCCGCAACCGCTGGGGCCAAGCAGGATAGCGAACTCGCCCGCCTCGACCTCGATGCTGACATCGTTGACGGCCATCATCTCACCGTAGCGCTTGGTCACGTGCTCGAGCCGTATCACGCGATGCCTCCCCCTTGCGCGGTGCGTACCATGCCCTCGACGAACCTAAGGGACGCGTCGATCACGAGCGCCAGTCCCACGATGGGGATCACTCCCAGCAATACGAGATCCGCGGCAGCCTGCTGTACCCCGAAGAACACAATCTGCCCCAGCCCCCCGCCACCTACCAGCGCCGCGAGAATGGCGGCCGAGGTGGTCTGCACGGCGGCGATGCGCACGCCGGCGAGCACCACCGGAAAGGACAGCGGCAACTCGACGCTGAACAGTCGCTGGGACGGCTTCATTCCCATTCCGCGCGCCGCGTCGGTCACGCCGCCGTCCAACGTTCTGAGCGCCGTGACGACGTTTCGCGTTATGGGGTAGAGCGCGTAGCTGAGCAGCACCACGAACACCGGCGCCCAGCCGATTCCCGAGACCCCCAGCGCACCAAGAGCCGGCACGTTGGCGCCGAGCCAGCCCATGGGCACGATGAGCAAGCCGATGAAGGAAAGCGCGGGCAGAACCTGCGCTATGTTGAGCACCGCGAAGACCGAGCCCTCGACGCGCGGATTCTTGGCCGAGAACACGCCTGCGATCAGCCCGATGACCAGCGCGACGCTGGTGGCGCCCACCGTATAGGCGAGCTGCTGTCGGAAGGCGATCTGGAACGCCTCGGCGTTCACCTCGTATTCTTGCATGATCGACAGCGAATCCAGCTGTCCCGAGACGAGAAGCACGGCGATTCCCGTGACTCCTGAGATGCCCACCAGCACTCTCAGAGGACGCGATTCGATCCGCTTGAGCGCCGAGAAGATCACGATGTAGCAGGCGAGCAACGTCAACCAGTACGACAGCCCCACCGAGACGCGTGCGGCATCGCCCTGCTCGGCGATGAAGACGACGCCGCGGCGGGCGATGAGCAGGGTGGAGAGGACCATGATGATGTTGGCGGTGAGCCCGCGCACCAACGCGCCTGCGCGCCCGGTGCGCGGGAGGCTTGCGAGGAGCGCGATCGTCCACAGTCCCAGAAGCAGCCAGGCACCGGGGCCGAGCGCGGCCGGAGCTGTGGCGTCCGCGCCCGCCATGATGCGGTTTGGGCGCAGTTGCACATAGGTACCGGCAACGCTGACGAGGGCCCCGATGAGGGCCCCCGTCGCGCCGATCGACTGATCTCCCGCGAACGCGCGGGTGCTACTTGAGGAAGCCATTCGCCTCAAGGTACTCCTTTGCGACCGCCTTGGGGTCCTTGCCGTCAAAGGCGACCTGCTTATTGAGGTCCTGGAGTTTGGCCTGATCGAGTGACTCGAAGACCGGTTGCAGGAGCGTGATTATCTCCGGGGCAGCCTTGGTCACCTCTCCGCGGAAGACCGGGGCGGGCTCGTAGACCGGCGGTACGCTCTTGGTGTCCTCGATGAGCTTGAGGCCCAGCTCGGCGAGCTGACCGTCGGTGCCGTAGGCCAGCGAGAAGTTGACGCCGTCAGTACCCTCTGCAACGGCCTTGAGCATCTGAGCGGTCACTCCGTCGGCCAGAGGTACGAGCTGGCTCTTCTTGAGCTTGAAGCCGTATGCTTCCTCGAATCCCTTGAGGCCCTGTGAGTTGTCGGCCCAGGTCTGAGAGCAGATGACCTTGGTCTCGCCGCCGGCGTTCACGTACTTGGCGAAGTCCTCCATGGTCACGATGCTGTTCTTCGTGAGGAAGTCTGACTGCGCGCTGAGCAGCTCGGTGTTGTTAGCCGGCGCAGGGGTGAGCCAGGAGATGTTGTTCTGCTCCATATCGAGCTTTTTGATGGTGTCGTAGCCGGTCTTGGCGTCGTTCCACACCGGCAGTCCCTCTTGGCCTTCGATGTAGTACTGGCCCGAGCCGGTGTAATCGACAGTCGCGTCGACCTCGCCTTCGAGCAGCGCTTTGCGGACGACGTCGGGAGTGCCCAGCTTGGTCTTGTCGACGGTCTCAAACCCGTTGGCCTCAAGTATCTGGATCACCATCGATCCCAGCAGGGCACCCTCGGAGTCGAGCAGCGAGCCGACCTTGATGGCCGGGACCGTCTTCTTGGCGGGCTCGGCGGGGGCCGCAGAATCCGGGGCCTGCTGCGAGCAGCCTGACAGGACGAGACCGGCGAGTGCGAAGACCGCCACGGAAAAAGCGAGCGAGCGTTTCATGGATTCCTCCAGAGGTCAGCGATCCAGACCAACAGTACCGGCTATACCCATCCTGGGACGTGGCAACAGCATAACCTTGTGTGATTGAATGCGCCACTAGTGCTTATGGGAAGTTCGCAGAGGGTGCGCGGCGGGTCCGGCAGAGCCGATCAGGCTTCGACGACGCGCGCTTCGCCTTGTTCGACGAGCGCATAGCGCAGACGGGGGCCGCGGCCGGTGCTCGAGTGACCGCCGGGCTCGACCAGCAGCCATCCCCGCGAGCGCAGGGCGGCCAAGTGCGCACCTGCGACGGCCTCGGGCGGCGTGTGACCGACGATCTGCCTGAGGCCACTGGGTATGCGCTCCAGCTCCAGCGGGCGAAACCACAAGGGTCCCAGCTCCCCGCCGATCAATCGGTAGCTGCCCAGGTCGTCGTAGTCGAGCGGCATGCGGCGCACGGCACTCGAGATCTCGTCTCGGAACCGCTCGTTGAGCGTGGCGGCGATCGCTGCGGCATCGGTGCCTGAAGCGCCGATGATGTCGCTGAGCGCCTCGGACACGCCTGCGTGCGTCACAAGCCAGCCCTCTGCCTCGGCCGCCAGCGGCCACTCGCCGCTTGCAAACCGGCGGGCCAGTTCCGGCGCCATCGCGCGCGTTTGGGGATTCTGCGGGTTGATGCGCAGACCGATGGCCGCCGAGACCTCGTGGTTGCCCGCGAGCACGACCGCGCCGTACGACTCCGCACGTCCGATCGTGTCATCAGTGCCCACGTCGACCAGGTCGCCCGCGACGATCAGCCGGTCACCTGCCGAGAAGCCAGCGTGCTCGAGAACATCATCGAGCAGACCGGCGTTGCCGTGGAGATCGGAGACGATGATGGTACGGGGCACAGGCACTCCCGGAAAAGTGTCTCGTAGGGTCGCGTGTGGAAGTGTAGCCGAGCAGCAGTCCGACGGGCAGGGGCTGAGCCGGATTACGTGCGCGGCCCCGGTTCGCCGCCCCGTGAGGTGCGCTCTCGCTCGAGCAACACACGCTTGCGCTCGATGCCCCAGCGGTAGCCGGTCAGCGTGCCGTCCGCCCCGACCACACGGTGGCAGGGGATAGCGACGGCCACCGGGTTGGAGCCGCATGCCTGCGCGACCGCGCGCGCCGCACTGGGGCTGCCGATGCGCCGCGCGAGTTCGCTGTAGGTCACGGTCTCACCCGGAGCGATGCGGGTCAGCGCGCGCCAGACGCGCTGCTGGAAGGCGGTGCCACGCACGTCGAGCGGCAGCACGGGGCCGTGCGCCGAATCATCGATGAGTGCCACGACCGAGGCGACCAGCTCGGCATCGCCGGCGTCGGCCGGAGCGATCTCCGCCCGCGGGAAGCGCGTCGCGAGCCCGTCGAGCAGGCGTGCATCGTCATCGCCCAGCGCGATGAAGCACACGCCGGTCGCGGTGAGTCCCACTATCAGACGACCCAGTGAAGCCGAGGCCAGCGCGTAGCGGATCGTCTCGCCCGGCCCCCCCTTCCGGTACGTCGCCGGCGTCATGCCGAGAAGATCGCCGTGGCGTTCGTACACGCGGCTCGTGGACCCGAACCCCGAGCCGTAGAGCGCGTCTGCCACCGGCTCACCCGCCGCAAGCGAATCGCGCAGGGCAGCCGCCTTGCGCGCGTCGGCGTAGGCCTTGGGCGTGAGGCCGGTGTGCGCGAGGAAGGCGCGGCGCAGAGCGTCCGGGGACATGCCGGCTTCACGGGCGAGCGCCGCCAGCTGCGGCGTGCGCTGCGCTCCGGCCGCTGCCGCGTCGATGCGGGCGGTCGCACTAGCGATGGCGGCGGCGGTGTTGGATTCGGTGGACATGTTGTCAGTGTAGGGGGTCTCTGTCGTATGCTCTATCCGATTCGAGCTCCACTGAGGGAGGGGACTGTGATGAGGTACGGACGGCTCATTGGGGCGCTGCTCATCGCGCCGACGTGTGCGGCCCTGACAATGGCCGGGTGCGCACGGGTGCCCTTCAGGGACGTTGAGGAGTCCTACGACCAGGTTGTCGAGCACAAGACGGTCCCCTTGGAAGGCGCTGAGGAACTTCGGGCGCGCATCGAGATGCCCGCCGGTGAACTCAAACTGCGCACAGGTAGCGCGGCCGCGCTGGATGCGGAGTTCACCTATTCACGGCCGGCATGGCAGGATCCCGTGGTTGAGTACTCGGTCGAAAGCAGTGTCGGGGTCCTGAGTGTCACTCAGCCGAAGCTCGATTCAGGGATTGAGATGGTTGGTCCTGCGCACGGCATCTGGGATATCGGTCTCACGCCGGATGTTCCGCTCGATCTTGCGCTGAAGTTAGGTGCCGGACGCAGTAGTCTCGATCTGTCCCATCTCAACGTGCGGTCGCTCAACGTGCTGACCGGTGCCGGCGTGACGACCGTCGATCTGTCGGGGCCGCGTGCAGCCGACGTGGGAGCCGTGATCACGGCGGGCGTGGGCGAACTCACTGTGCGCGTTCCGAGCGGTATCGGCGTGCGCATTTCGACACTTGGCGGGGGCATCGGCGAGTTCTCGGCCGAGGGGTTCAGCAAGGACGGTGACACCTACGTCAACGACGCCTATGCCAGCGGCGAGGTGAAGATCCAGGTCACGCTGCACCGGGGAATCGGCAAGGCCTCGGTGGTAACGGTCGACTAGCGGGGTTGCTTCGCGCAGGACGGGTAAGAGCTTCTGGCAGGTAGATTACGCTTGAGCCGAGGAGGAGCGCCCATGTCGCTGGGCGGTACCCGTGCGCGTGTCGTGGTCGTGGGCGGTGCGAACACCGATATCGTGGGGCGGCCGTTCGCGCGTCTTCTAGCGCACGACTCGAATCCTGGCTACGTGAAGATCAGCTCGGGCGGAGTGGGCCGCAACGTCGCCGAGAACCTCGCGGCGTTGGGCCTTGTGGTCGAACTCGTGACCGCGCTGGGGGGCGATCACAACGCCGTCGAGCTCAGCGTGCGTTGTGAGCGGGCCGGCATCGGACTTGCGCACGCGCTCGTCTCCGCCGACCTGCCCGGCTCGCTCTACATCGCGATCCTCGATGATGGCGGGGACATGGAGGTGGCGCTCAACGACATGCGCGCGCTCGAACGGCTCACCCCCGTCGTCCTCGAAGAGCGCAAGGATGCCTTCGACGGAGCGGATCTGGTAGTCGCAGATGCCAATCTCTCGGCCGACTCGCTGGAGTGGCTGGCGCATAACGTAGGCGCACCGCTGGTGCTCGATCCGGTCTCGGCCGCCAAGGCGCCGCGGGCGAGCGGGGTGCTGGATCGGCTCGCGGCACTCAAGTGCAACGCGCTCGAAGCTGCTGCGCTGCTGGGAACCGGCGAGCCCCGAGACGCCGATGAGCTGGGCGAAGCCGCTCGCGGCCTGCTCGATCTGGGCGTTGAGCGTGTCTTCCTGACGGCGGGGCATGCCGGCACGTTTTACTGCGACGCCGGTGGCTGCGGCCACGTTGCCCCGCCCCGCGTGGGCATCGCGAATGCCACCGGGGCCGGCGATGCGTTCACCGCCGGGGTCGCCGCGGCGCTGCTGGAGGGACTGGGCGTGCGGGAGTGCGCCGCGTTCGGTACGGTGATGGCAGGGTTCGCGCTTGCGAGCGAACACACGGTGAGCGATCGCGTCAGCCGCACGGCGGCGCGTGAAGCGATGGAGGCGATCGAGGCGTGAGAGATGACGGCACCGGCCTGGCCGCGCACATGGATATCGCCTTGGAGGTCGCCGAGGCGCTCGCTGCGGGTCGACCCGTGGTCGCACTCGAGTCCACCATCATCAGCCACGGATTCCCGTACCCGGCCAACGTGGAGTGCGCTCTGAGTTCTGAGGCCAATGTGCGAGCGGGCGGCGCCGTGCCCGCGACGATCGCGATTCTGGGAGGGCGGCTGAAAGTGGGCCTCTCGGCCGAGCAGATCGAACACCTTGCTGCGGCAGGTTCCGCCGGGGTGGCAAAGGCTTCTCGGCGAGACATCGGCGTGCTGGTGGCCCGTGGGGTGGACGGCGCGACCACCGTGGCGGGCACGATGATCGTGGCGGCGCTCGCGGGCATCCGGGTGTTTGCGACCGGCGGTATCGGCGGGGTGCATCGGGGGGCACAACGGAGCTTCGATGTGAGTGCGGACCTCTTGGAGCTGGCGCACACCGATGTGTGCGTGGTCTGCGCGGGAGCCAAATCGATTCTCGACATTGGCCTCACGCTCGAGGTGCTTGAGACGCATGGGGTGCCGGTCTTGGGCTACTGCACCCGCGAGTTTCCCGCGTTCTACACGCGCTCGAGTGGGTACTACGTCGATGCACGCCTCGAATCGGCTGCCGAGATCGCGGCGGTTCTGCGCGCGCGGCGGGACCTAGGGCTCGTTGGCGGGGTGGTGGTGGCCAACCCCATCGCGGCCCAACATGCACTCGATGAAACGGTGCTCGACGGCTGGACCCGTACGGCGCTCGCGGAGGCGGAAGCGCGTGGCGTCAGCGGCAAGGAGGTCACTCCCTTTCTGCTGGCGCGGCTCCACGAGCTGTCCGGAGGGGCCACCGAGCAGGCCAACAAGGAGCTGGTCTACAGTAACGCTCGGCTGGCTGCGGGAATCGCAGAGGCGCTCGCCCCCGCAGGGGCGGGAACGTGACGGTCTAGACCTCGGTGATGAGCACTTCGTCTCGGCTCGTGCGCGGCTTGCGCGGCCCTTCATAGAAGTCGACGGCGTCATTGACGAGTCCGTCGAACACGAGTCTGCCCTTCTGGAGCACGATGCCCCGCTCGCATATCTCCTCAGCTGCACCAGCGGAGTGCGTGACGAAGATGACGGTCACGCCGTCCGTTTCCATGATCTCTTTGATCTTGTCGTTGCACTTCTCGCGGAACACCTTGTCACCGACGGATAGGGCCTCGTCGACGACAAGGATCTCCGGGCTGATGTGCGCGCTGATCGCGAAACCCACGCGTGCCTTCATGCCGCTCGAGTACGTCCGCATGGGCTGGTCGATGTAGTCGCCTATGTCGGCGAACTCGACGACTTTCTGTTCGAGTTCGCCGACCTCGGCGGGGTCCAGACCCCATATCTGGCCGCGCAGGTGGACGTTCTCACGCCCACTGAACTCGAAATCAAAGCCGGCGGTCAGCTCGAGCAGCGCGCTGACACGGCCGTTGACGACGACTTCACCGGACGAAGGAAAGACCACCCCAGCGATCATCTTGAGCATCGTCGACTTGCCGGAACCGTTCTTGCCCATGATGGCTACGGACTCACCGCGCTTGATCTTGAAGCTCAGGTTCTGGTTCGCGTAGACCTCTGTGTAGGGCACCTTCTTCCAGAAGATGCTCAGGAAGCGGTGCTTGTCGCTGCGGAACAACTTGTAGCGCTTCGACACCTTCTTGAACTCGATGGCTATCTGGTTTGACTTGGTCACGGGGTATTCTCCGCCCTAGAGCACGTCGGCGATATCGCGCCGCAGCTTCTGGTAGGTGTAGAGGGCGAGCAGCAGCATGAAGACCAGCATCGTCCCGAACGCGAACAGTGCGAACCGGTCCTCCCAGAACCACTGCTTGTAGACGAACACGTTGCGATACCCCGTGGCCATGAACGTTACGGGGTTGAACATCAGTATGTGCCTGAGTAGGGGGTCCTCGATCCGGTTCACGTCCCACAGGATGCCCGACATCCAGAAGACGGCTGTCACAAACGAACTGACGACGTTCGCGAAGTCCTTGCTGACCGCCGAGAGAGGCGACGCGAACAGGGCCCATGCCGTGAAGAAAAACAGGTTCATGAGGAGATAGAACGGCAGCTGAAGATAGTAGATGTCAAGGGGGAAGCCGAAAAGGACGAACAGGAATATGACAAAGCCCACGAGCGCCAGATGCACGTAGAAGTGCGAGAGGCTCACGAAGGTAGGGATCGTCGAGACAGGGAACTTGATCTTCGTGACGAGGTAGTCGTAGCGGTTGAGCGACCTGGAGCCCTGCGTGATCATCTCACTCATGTAGAACCACGGCACGAGTCCGGCGATGAGCCACAGGAAGAACGGATAGCCCTGGATCGGATCGCCCTGGCGCAGCCCTACACTGAACGCGAACCAGAACACGAAGATGGTGACCGAGGGCTTGATGACCGCCCACATCCAGCCCAGTGCCGAGCCACGGTAGGTCTTGATGATGTCGACCCAGGCGAGCTGTCCTATCTGGACGCGGTACTCACTGTGTTCGCGCGCGATCTGCGTGACCGCACTCCAGTAGCGCTTGAGCCTCTTCACTGCGCCGCCTTGCCCAATCCCTCTTTGATCTCGGTGGTCGAGATGCCGTCCGTGCGCGGAAGGAACACGAGCTCGCAGTACTCCTTGAGGTAGTCGAACTTGTCGCTGTCGGCCCAGTCGTCACCCATCACGACGATGTCGATCTCGTACTTCCTGACGTCATCGACCTTCTGCTCCCAGTTCTCCTCGGGGATCACGAGGTCGACGTAGCGGATGGCCTCGACGATCTCTTTGCGGGTTTCGTAGTCGTGATACGACTCCTTGCCTTTGCCCGCGTTGAACTCGTCGGTCGAGATGGCGACCACTAGAAAGTCGCCCAGGTTTTTGGCCCGTTGCAGAATCCGGATGTGCCCATGGTGGAGCAGATCGAATGTCCCGTAGGTGAGAACGCGTTTCATGAAGTCTGCTACCTCCGCAGCCGTTGCGGTTATTCAGTCGGACACATGGTAGCCGTCAACGCCGCCGCTTGCGATGTTTGCGGGTATCGGTTCGGTCACGGAATGCCCGAGAGGAGTCACTTCTGCGCCGCGGCGGCGGCCTCATCAGCATCGTGAGCCGCCTGCATCACGCGCGCCAGCACCCGCTCACTCGCTTTGCCGTCGTCGAGGTAGGTGTACGTGGCCGAGAAGGCCTCGTAGCGAGCGATCGTCGCTTGGTCAGGGGTCGCCGAAGCGAGGATGGCCTGCACGAGTTCGGGCTCCGTCTTGACGATCGGGCCGGGTAGCTCGGCCAGATCGAAGTAGAAGCCGCGGATGTCCTCGGTGTAGTCATCGAGGTCGTACATGTAGAAGATGATGGGTCGCTTGAGGTTGCCGTAGTCGAAGAACACGCTCGAGTAGTCCGTGATCAGCATGTCGCTGGCGATGTAGAGCTCGTTGATGTCATCGACTTTCGAGACGTCGTAGACGAAGCCTTCATAGCGCTCGAAGTCGAACTGGTTGGCGACGAAGTAGTGGGCGCGGAACAACACAACGTAGTCATCGCCCAAGTCGCGATGGAGATCATCGAAGTCCACGCCCAGCTCCAGGGTGTAGCCCACGCCCGTGGTGTGTTGGTTGTCACGCCACGTGGGGGCGTACAGGATGACCTTCTTCTCGGCGGGGATGCCCAGCTCTTCTCTGACGCGCACGACGTCTTGGCGCGTGTAGTTCGCCAGAACGTCATTTCGGGGATACCCCTCCTCGATGATCGCCTCGGCCTTGCCGGACGCAACCAAGTCGAATGCCGAGGTGAACTTCTCGGTGGCGAAGCGGGAGGGGGAGAGCAGCCAGGTGAGGCGCTTGCCTTCGCGGCGGTACCGCTCGTGGATATCATCGGCCGAATAGAGCGCATTGGCCGAGGAGCCGGGTTCGATATCGCAGCCCAGACGCTTGAGCGGCGTGCCGTGCCACGTCTGGATGAGCACCTGGGACTCGCGTGGATTCACGTGTGAGGGCATCACCGAGTTGGTCACCCAGAACCGGGCACCGGCCAGCCCTTCGTAGAAGCGCTGCGAGTGGTAGCGTACCAGGGTTGCCCGCCCGAAGTCCGGGTGCTCGGCGTAGCGGCCGGGCTTCTTGAACGCCCAGATGAAGGTCCAGTCGGCGTAGGCTGGGTCGGAGAGCATGGCCTTGTAGAGCGCCTTGGGGCTGCACGAGTAGCTACGGCCCATGAACGACTCGAACAGGATCGTCTTGTTGTCGACAGGGGTCTTCGTGCAGTGATCGGCCCAGTTGCGCGCGCGCCTGCGGCCGATTGCGGCGCGGGAGGCGTCCCGAAAGCGCGGGCTGCGCTTACCGAGGGCCTGCAAGGCGTACTTGGCCTGTCGGCGAACCAGCTTCTTGAAGCGCTTCACAGGATTGCGGCGAGGAGCCTGCTCCGCGTCCTCGGCCGAGTCGATGAAAGGGGGGCGCTCGGAAGAGGGCTCAGTGGGCTGCGGAGTCTGTGGGTCGGGCACGTGCGGTCCTTTCGTCATGCGCGGTCTGGCATCACGCGGGCGAGAACGCGCTCGCTTGCGTGGCCGTCGTCTCGTGGTGCGTACTCGGCTGCGAAACTCCGCAGGCGCTGCTCGCGCAGTTCGTCGGCGTCCGCAGCTGCGTGCACCGCGGTCGCGAGTTCGTCCTGGGTTCGGGCGATGGGACCCGGCAACGTCTCGAGCGGCAGGTAGAAGCCACGCACCTCGCCCTCGTAGCGCTCGAGATCGTAGAGGTAGAACACGATCGGCCTTCTGAGGTTTGCGAAGTCGAAGAACACGCTCGAGTAGTCAGTAACCAGTATATCGCTCACGGCGTAGAGCTCGTTGACGTCGTTGACACTGGAGACGTCGATCACCCAGTTGGCGTGGCGCGTGAAGTCAAACGAGTTCGCTATCAGGTAGTGCGCGCGAAACAGCACGACGTAGCCTTCGCCGAGTTGGCGATGCAGTTCGTCGAAGTCGAGAGGCGACTCGAACGTATAGCCGAGGCTCGACTGGTGGCTGTCATCGCGCCAGGTGGGAGCGTAGAGAACGACGCACTTGCCCTCTGGGATGCCTAGGCGGGTGCGGACGCGCTCCACCGACGCATCGGTGAGGCAGTGGAGCGCGTCATTTCGCGGATAGCCCTCTTCGACTACCGCACCATCCTTGCCCAGTGCGGTCAGATTGAACGCCGAGGAGAGCGCCCGGCTGGCGAACGGGGAGGGCGAGAGCAGCCACGTCAGCCGACTACCTTCAAGCTCGTAGAAGAACCGCCAGTCGCGCGGCCGGTACATCTTGCTGCCCGCTGCGGTCGTCGGGATGTCAAAACCGAGCCGCTTGAGCGGAGTCCCGTGCCACGTCTGAAGCATCGCCTGGCCCGCGCGCGGGATGAGGTGGGCGGGGATCCGGCAGTTCACGATCCAGCGACTCGCCCTCGCGTACGCTCGCGAGTACTCCTTTGAGTCGCTCGCCACGACGGTCACACGCTTCAGCGATTCGAGGAGTTCGGGTGAGAAGTCGCGGTCGAGGTCGAGAGGGGAGGGCGGAGTGGTCTCCGCGGCCTCGAGACCGAGCACCCGATAGCCCCCACGGGCGAGAAGCGCTGCGGCAAGCGGCGGACGCAGGGCCCAAATCAACGTATGGTCGCGGTAAGCGGGGTCGTTGAGCAGCGCTTCGCACAGAGCGGACGGGCTGCACGAGCACCCCCTGCCCGAGTAGCTTTCGAACATGACGGTGGCCGGTTCGATGGGCGTCTTCGCGCACAGGTGGCGGTAGGACCTTCCCCGGACGGCGGCCAACGCACCGCGAGCCAAGGTATGCAGGTAGGGCAGTCGCTTGCCGCTGGCGATCGCGACAGACCGGGCGACCCTGAACAGGCGGTTGGGTAGCGAAGCTCTGGGCAGCGGAGACGTCATCGGCGGTGTGCCTTCGCGATCACGAGATCCGCGATGGCCGACGCGCAGCCGCGGTCAGGCGCCGGCAGGTAGCTGTGTCGGAACTGCTCGGCACTGTCGGGGCGGCTGTGCCCTGCACCGATGCGGGCAACCAGCGGGGCGATGTCGCGCGAGGCGTCCGGGCCGAACCGAGTGAGCGGATCGAAGTTCAGGCCGTGCTCGTGCTGGTAGGTGTCGATGTCATAGACGAAGAAGTAGACGGGCACGCTCGCGGCGACTGCCTCGAAGGCCACGGCCGAGTAGTCCGTGACCACCGCATCGCAGACGTGCAACAACTCGAGCACATCGGTCCCGGTCGCGTCGATGACGTGCGGAGAGTCGAGCGCTGCGGCCTCGAGGTCGTGTGGCTTGATCACCAGCGTGAAGAGCTCAGGGTCGAAGGCGGCCAGCACGGCGTCGTAGCCGGTCGCGCCATGCTTGCGGAACGTGGGCGCGTACAGCACGCGGGTCGTGGTGGTATCGGCGAGCCGCTCGAAGCGCTCGGTGAGTCGTGCGACCGTCTCGCGGTGGGCCGCGCCTTTGTCGGCGAGGAAGTCGACGCGGGGCAGGCCCAGCGGCAGGATCTTCTCGGCAGGGGTGTTGAAGGCTTCCGAGAAGATAGGGACGGTCGCGGGACCGCCACAGAGCACGATGTCGTAGTTGCGGTGCATGCGCATCGCGCGCGCGAGCTTTGAGGTGCGGCCGCCGGGACGGTCGAGCGACTGGTAGCCGAAGCGCTTGATGGCGCCCAGCGCGTGCCACATCTGGATGACGGTCAGCTCGCGGCGGTGGGTGAGCACGCTCACGGGGACGATGTAGCCGTCGACGATGGCCACGCGGGCGGTGGCGAGGTGGTACATCTGCGCGAGCACGTCGCCGATATAGCCGAGGCGCGCGAGTGGGGAGCGCTCGATGAAGCGGCAGCGCACGACGATCTCGAGCGCGGGGTCGCGCCGACGCAGCTCGGCGGCGAGCAGGTCGAAGTCGCGCGACGGCCGGTTCGACTGGCGGCTGAGGAGCACGATCTTGTGGCGCGCGCGGAGCACAATCTTGAACAGGGCATAGACTGCTTGCGCGACGAATATGGCAACGGGGGCGAGAATTCGCATGCGTGCATGATACGGCACAGCGGGGGTGAGCGGCCGCGTTCGGTACTAATCCGTGCTATGCTTCGTCGTTCGCGCACACGCGCGGCCAGATAGTCGTGACCCTGAACAGTATCGGAGTCCTGCCTCATGCGTCAGAACGACGTTCGTAACATCGCCATCATCGCCCATGTCGACCACGGCAAGACCACGCTGGTGGACCGGCTGCTGCAGACCACCCACGTCTTCCGAGAGAACCAGGAGGTGGCCGAGCGCGTTTTAGACTCCAACGACCAGGAGCGCGAACGCGGCATCACCATCCTCGCCAAGAACATCTCGATACGTCATCGCGACACCAAGATCAATGTGATCGATACCCCCGGCCACGCCGACTTCGGCGGCGAGGTCGAGCGCGTGCTCAAGATGGCCGACGGTTGCCTGCTCATCGTGGATGCGTTCGAGGGCACCATGCCCCAGACGCGCTTCGTGCTGCGCCACGCACTCGAGCACGGCCTGAAGCCCATGGTGGTCGTCAACAAGATCGACCGCCAGGGCGCGCGCCCGCACGAGGTCATCGACGAGGTCTTCGAGCTCATGCTCGACTTGGGCGCAAACGACGCGCAGCTCGACTTCCCGGTCATCTACACGAGCGCGGTCAACGGCTACGCGCGGCTTGAGCCCGATGACGAGAACATGGACATGCTGCCGCTGCTCGACGCGATCATCGACCACATTCCCGCACCCGACGTCGACCCTAACGGCCCCGTTGCGATGCAGGTCTGCACCATCGACTTCTCCAACTTCGTGGGCCGTATCGGCATTGGCCGGATCTTCTCGGGCACGCTTCACTCGGGCGAGAAGATCATGGTCATCAAGAACGACGGGCGTCGCTTCCAGGCGCAGGTCAAGGAGCTCTACACGTTCGAGGGCATGGGGCGCTTGGCGGTAGAGTCCGCTCACGCCGGCGATATCGTGGCCGTGGTGGGCGTGGAAGACACCGACATCGGCGATATGTTCACCTGCCGCATCGACCCCATCACACTGGCCCCGATTCACGTCGAAGAGCCCACGATGTCGATCGTCTTCGAGGCGTCCACCAGCCCGCTGGTGGGCCAGGAAGGCGACATCGTGGGTGGTCGCCAGATCAAGGACCGGCTCCTGCGCGAGGCCGAGTCCAACATCTCGATGAACATCACCGAGACACCGGACAGGACCGGCATGGAGGTCGCGGGTCGAGGCGTGCTGCACATCTCGGTACTCATGGAGACGATGCGCCGTGAGGGCTACGAGTTCCAGGTGGGCCGCCCGCGCGTGATCATCAAGACCGACGAGTACGGCAAGAAGCAGGAGCCGATCGAACAGGCCGTGGTCGACGTTCCCGCCGAGTACGCCGGCAAGGTCATCGAGATCTTCGGCTCGGCCGGTGGCGAGATGACCGACATGGTGCAGCGCGACGAGCACGTGCATCTCGAGTTCAAGATTCCCTCGCGCGGCGTGATGGGGCTGCGCACACGCATCCTGAATGCCACCCGCGGCGAGGGCACACTGTTCCACCACTTCAACGAGTACGGTCCCTACCGAGGAGACCTGGGCGGCCGCCAGAACGGCTCGCTGATCGCGATGTCGACTGACAAGTCGGTCGCCTTTGGGCTCGAGCCGCTGCAGCAGCGCGGCAAGCTCTTCGTGGGTCCTGGCGTTATGTGCTACGAGGGCATGGTCGTGGGCGAGAGCGCCAAGAGCGGGGATCTGGTGGTCAACGTGGCCAAGTCCAAGCAGCTCACCAACATGCGCGCGTCTTCCGCCGACAAGGGCATCGCGCTGGCCCCGCCGCTCACGTTCACCCTTGAAGAGGCGCTCGAGTACATCGAGGACGATGAGCTGGTGGAGGTCACGCCCAAGAGCATCCGTCTGCGCAAGCGTCTGCTGATCGAGAAGGACCGCAAGCGGGCGCGCAACAGCGGATAGCCGGGGCGCGGCATCGCGCTAGCTCGCAGCGACGGCCGCCGCATTCGCCTCAAGCAGCCGGATGAAGTCATCGGCGCTGATTGGCGGGCTGAACAGGAAGCCCTGCATCTGCGCGCAGCCGGTCTCTCTCAGGAACTGGAGCTGCCGTTCGTTCTCGACGCCCTCGGCGATTACGTTGAGTCGGAGGCTGTTGGCCAGCAAGATGATCGATCGGGCGATAGCCGACTGGGCCTCGTCGGTCTCGATGGCCTGAATGAACGGCCTGGCCACCTTGAGGGTGTGGATCGGAAACGATGCGAGTCGCTCGAGCGATGAGTGACCGGTGCCGAAGTCATCGATGGCGACACGCACGCCGATCGCATCGAGCTCGCAAAACACCGTCGCTATGCTCTCGGAATGCCGCATGGCGATGCTCTCGGTGATCTCGAGCTCCAGGCAGGAAGCCGGCAGGCCCGTCTCGGCGAGCAGCGCGGCCACCTCGTCGGCGAAGCCCACCGCGGTGAACTGACGCCCCGAGACGTTCACGCCTATGCGCAGGTCAACGAAACCGGCGTCGCGCCACGCATGTGCTTGGCAGCACGCTTCGTGCAGCACCCACCTGCCGATCGTCCCGATCAGCCCGCTCTCCTCGGCCAACGGGATGAACTCCTCAGGGGCGATAGGGCCGCGCCCCGGGTGATGCCAGCGCAGGAGGGCTTCAGCACCCACGATAGTCAGGCCCGAGACGCTGACCTGCGGCTGGAACACGACGCTCAGCTCGTTGCTTTCGAGCGCGCGGCGCAGGTCGGTCTTCAGGTTGAAGCGCTCGACTGCGGCAGCGTTGAGCGCCGGGTCGTGGAACTGGTAGGTGTCTCGGCCTCGATCCTTGGCCTTGTACATCGCGATGTCCGCGTCACAGAGCAGTTCAACAGCCGAGGAGGATGCGCCCGGCTCGAAGACGGCGATGCCCATGCTGGCGGTAACGTGGATCTCCTGATCGCACAGCAAGAACGGTTGGCGCAGCGCTTCGAGTATCTTCCACGCGACGGTGGCGACGGCCTCCTTGGAGCTGACATCCACGATCAGGAGCATGAACTCGTCTCCGCCCAGGCGGGCGACGGTATCGCCTGTACGGACCAGTTCGGACAGGCGGTCGCCAACAGCGATCAGGAGCGTGTCCCCTGCGGTGTGCCCCAGGGTGTCGTTCACGGTCTTGAAATGGTCGAGGTCGAAGAAGAGCAGAGCCACCCGCTCGTCCGTTCGGCTCGCGTGCTCGATCGCCTGGTTCAGGCGATCGGTGGCCAGCCTCCGGTTGGCGAGACCGGTGAGCGGATCGTAGTACGCCATGCGGGCGATGGTCTCTTCGCTGTGCTTGCGCTCGGTGATGTCACGGATGACGCCGAGGACTGCGGGTTGGCCGCCCCACTGGGTCAGTCGCGCGTTCACTTCCACGGGAATGTGCGTGCCGCTGGCACATACGTGCTCAGACTCGAAGACAGCCGCCCCTTGCGTCCGAATCGCTTCCATCCGTTCACCCACGCGATTCGCATCTGCGGGGGCGTCGATGTCCATGACGCGCATAGTGAGAAGCTTCTCGTGGGGGTAGCCCAGTCGCTCGGCGGTGCCCTGGTTTGCGGCCAAAACGTTCCCCTCGAAGTCGGAGACGAGGATGATGTCGCCGGCTGCGTCGAACAGGGTCCGGTAGCGGTCCTGTTCGCGGTGCAGTGCGATGAACGCGACGTTGAACTCGAGCATCAGCAGGTAGAGACCGAACAGGACACTCAGGGTGATCTGGAACAGCTGAGCCGGCATGCCGGCGATCAGCGCCGGTGAGAACACGCGCGCGAGGTTGAAGAGCAGGCCGAATGACGCGAGCACCACAGCACTGGCGAAGCTGCCTCCCGCTTCGCGCACGAACGATTCTCGGTGGCTCAGAATGACGACGAGCGCCGCGACGAAGAACACCGAATAGCCCAGGTAGACACTACCCTGCAGGGGGACGAGCAGGCCTATCGCGGCGCCTAGCGCGCTCACCGCCAGAAGCACGAGAGCCACCTTGGGGTTGGGCCGAGACAAGTGGGTGAGAAGGCCCATGAGCATCAGAGCAGCCGTTGCTGCATGCGCGAGAATCGAGAGGGGATTGACGAGTGACTGGTCGCCGAGCAGAAGTGCGAAGGCGGGTGCTGCCGCAAACGAGAGCAGCGAGGCGCTGAGCAAAGCCGTGGCCCGGCTGCGAAGCCGGAAGTGGAGGCCGACCA